>NZ_JBVJLI010000005.1:0-306789 GCF_055584805.1 Pseudomonas sp. NPDC090752
CACTTGGCTCGCTGCGATCTCTCGTAGCGGGAGGCGAATTCTACAGCGTTTAGAAGCGCTGTCAACCACCTTTTCAACCGCTATCGATCAGACGATCGAAGCACTTTCAGCACCGCCAGAATCAAGTAACTCGTTGAATCTCAAGGAGTTTCTCGTTCCGTTGTCGCTGGAAGTGGGGCGCATTATAAGGGGATTTGAAAGTGCGTCAAGGCTTAATTTCAAGAAACCTTCATATTCCTGAAAAACAAAGCGGGGCGGCCTGCCGGCCTCCCCGCTTCACCTCATGCCTTACAGGCTGGGGAACGCAAATTGCGATGCCTCATGGCTGGCACGCTGTGGCCAGCGTTGGGTAATCGCCTTGCGACGCGTATAGAAGCGCACCCCGTCCGGACCATATGCATGCAGGTCACCAAACAGCGAGCGCTTCCAACCACCAAAGCTGTGGTAAGCCACCGGCACCGGCAACGGTACGTTGACGCCAACCATGCCCACTTCGATCTCGTCACAGAACAGCCGGGCGGCCTCACCGTCACGGGTGAAGATGCAGGTGCCGTTGCCGTACTCGTGATCGTTGATCAGTTGCATGGCCTGCTCCAGGCTGTTCACACGCACCACGCACAGCACAGGGCCGAAGATCTCTTCTTTATATATGCGCATTTCTGGGGTCACCTTATCGAACAAGGTGCCACCGACGAAGTAACCATCTTCGTTACCTGCAACACGCAAGCCACGGCCATCCACCACCAGTCTGGCGCCAGCTGCAACACCCTCTTCGATGTAACCGACCACTTTGTCTCGGGCAGCTGCGGTTACCAGCGGGCCCATGTCCAGGCCACAAGAAGTGCCCGCACCAATTTTCAGCGCCTTGATCTGCGGCTCCAGCTTGGCGATCAGTGCATCGGCAACCTGATCACCCACGCACACCGCCACGGAAATCGCCATGCAACGCTCGCCGCAAGAGCCGTAGGCCGCGCCCATCAGTGCGCTGACCGCGTTATCCAGGTCGGCATCAGGCATCAGCACCGCATGGTTCTTCGCGCCGCCCAGTGCCTGAACACGCTTGCCGCGCTTTGTACCTTCGGAATAGATGTACTCGGCGATCGGGGTCGAGCCGACGAAGCTCAGCGCCTTCACTTCTGGGGCCTCGATCAGCGCGTCCACGGCTTCCTTGTCGCCATGCACCACGTTGAGGATGCCCTTCGGCAGGCCGGCTTCCAGCAGCAGTTGAGCGATGTACAACGTCGAGCTCGGGTCACGCTCGGACGGTTTCAGGATAAAGGCGTTACCGCAGGCAATTGCCAATGGGTACATCCACAGCGGGACCATGGCCGGGAAGTTGAACGGCGTGATGCCGGCCACCACGCCCAACGGCTGGAAGTCGGACCAGGCGTCGATGTTAGGGCCGACGTTACGGCTGTACTCGCCCTTCAGCACTTCAGGCGCCGCGCAGGCGAACTCGACGTTCTCGATGCCACGCTTCAGCTCGCCAGCGGCGTCTTCCAGGGTCTTGCCATGCTCTTCGCTGATCAACTGCGAGATGCGGGCTTCGTTCTGCTCCAGCAGTTGCTTGAAGCGAAACATCACCTGAGCGCGCTTGGCCGGTGGTGTATTGCGCCAGGCAGGGAAGGCCGCCTTGGCCGAATCGATCGCTTCCTGCACGGTCGCACGACTGGCCAGCTCGACCTTGCGTACCGCCTGGCCAGTCGATGGGTTGAAGACATCGGCGGTGCGCTCGCCCTTGGTAACCAGCTCGCCGTGGATCAGGTGCTGAACAATGCTCATGCAAAACTCCAGATAAAGAAGATGGATGCCGGCGCGCAAACTAGCTCACGCGCCTTACGTCAGATTCGGAAAGATCAGTCGACCTTGTTCAATGTTTCGCCGACCGCGTCGAACAGACGGTCCAGCTCCTGCGGCTGGGTATTGAAGGTTGGGCCGAACTGCAGGGTGTCACCACCAAAGCGTACATAGAAGCCGGCTTGCCACAGCTTCATCGCAGCTTCGTAAGGACGGACGATGGCATCACCATCACGGGCAGCGATCTGGATCGCCCCGGCCAGACCGTAGTTACGGATGTCGACGACGTTCTTGGTACCCTTGACGCCGTGCAACAGTTTCTCGAAATGGGGTGCCAGTTCGGCCGCCGATTGCACCAGGTTTTCCTTCTGCAGCAGGTCGAGCGCGGCGATACCGGCGGCGCAGGCGACCGGGTGCGCCGAGTAGGTATAGCCGTGTGGGAATTCCACGGCATATTCCGGGGTCGGCTGGTTCATGAAGGTCTGGTAGATCTCGCTGCTGGCGATCACCGCGCCCATTGGAATGGCGCCGTTGGTGACCTGCTTGGCGATGCACATCAGGTCCGGGGTGACGCCGAAGGCTTCGGCGCCAGTCATGGCGCCCATGCGGCCGAAACCAGTGATCACTTCGTCGAAGATCAGCAGGATGTTGTGCTGGGTGCAGATTTCACGCAGGCGTTTTAGATAACCCTTCGGCGGAGGCAGTACACCGGCAGAACCTGCCAGCGGCTCGACGATCACGGCGGCGATGTTCGAAGCATCGTGCAGCTCGATCAGCTTGAGCATCTCGTCTGCCAAAGCAATACCGCCTTCTTCCGGCAGGCCCTTGGAGAAGGCGTTGACCGGCAGTACGGTGTGCGGCAGGTGGTCGACGTCGAGCAACTGACCGAACATCTTACGGTTGCCGTTGACGCCGCCCAGGCTGGTGCCCGCGATGTTAACGCCGTGATATCCACGCGCACGTCCAATGATCTTTGTCTTGCTGGCCTGGCCCTTGAGGCGCCAGTAGGCACGGACCATTTTCAGCGCGGTGTCGGCGCACTCTGAACCGGAGTTGGTATAGAAGACATGGTTCAGGTCGCCCGGCGTCAGCTCGGTGATCTTTTCGGCCAGCTGGAAAGACAGCGGGTGGCCGAACTGGAACGCCGGGGAGTAGTCCAGGGTATTCAGCTGCCGCGTGACTGCGTCGGCAATCTCCTTGCGGGTATGACCGGCACCACACGTCCACAGACCGGACAGAGCATCGAAGATTTTGCGCCCTTTGTCATCGACCAGATAATTGCCTTCGGCAGCCACAATCAGGCGTGGGTCGCGATGGAAGTTGCGGTTGGCGGTGTAGGGCATCCAGTGGGCATCCAGCTTGAGCTGGCTGGCGATACCGACACTGGCGGTTTCGGGCATGTTCATCGGCGGTTCCTCGAAAGACGATTAGGCAACGATGGATGTTGTTGCAGCTAAATTGGCACGGGGATAAAGTCTGGAAAAGCCTGCATTTCTAATCTTCAGGTAGTACACGACTAAACTTATGAGCCGACGCCCCGACCCTCTCGCTCAAGTCAGCGATTTCGACATCCGCCTGCTGAAAATCTACCGAAGCGTAGTTGAATGCGGTGGCTTCTCGGCCGCCGAGAACGTACTCGGCATTGGTCGCTCGGCCATCAGCCAACAGATGAACGACCTCGAACAGCGTCTCGGCCTGCGCCTGTGCCAGCGTGGGCGCGCCGGCTTCTCGCTGACCGAGGAAGGGCGCGAGGTCTACCACTCGGCGCTACAGCTGCTCAGTGCGCTGGAAACCTTTCGCACCGAAGTCAACGGCCTGCACCAGCACCTGCGCGGCGAGCTGAACATCGGCCTGACCGACAATCTGGTGACCCTACCGCACATGCGCATTACCCATGCCCTGGCCGAGCTCAAGGACCGTGGCCCGGATGTGCGCATCCAGATCCGCATGATCGCGCCCAGCCAGGTCGAGCAGGGTGTTCTCGACGGCAGCCTGCATGTTGGCGTGGTGCCACAGACCAGCCCACTCTCCGGCCTTGAGTACCAGCCACTGTACAGCGAACGCTCACTGCTCTATTGCGCAGTCGGCCACCCGTTGTTCTACGCCGATGACCAGCAGATCGTCGATGAACGCCTCAACGACCAGGAAGCGATTGCCCCGACCTTCCGCTTGCCAGCCGATATCCAGGCCCACTACCAGGTCCTGAACTGCACCGCCAGCGCCTCCGACCGGGAAGGCATGGCGTTCCTGATCCTCACCGGCCGCTATATCGGCTATCTCCCCGACCACTACGCGAGCTTTTGGGTTCAGCAAGGCCGGCTTCGCGCACTCAAACCCGACCAGCGCTTCTACGACCTGAGCCTGAGCTGGGTCACGCGCAAAGGCCGACGGCCGAACCTGGTACTGGAAAGCTTCCTCGAAAGCCTGGCTGCGACACGCTGATGCCTGCTTGTGACGCTAATGCTTGTCACTTGAGCGCAGGCAGGTAATCTTGTCCGACATCCGTTGCCACAGACCTGTACGGAATCGTCCATGACCCTAGAAGTCCCTGCGCATCGCCCTCCCGCCTCGGGTAAGCCCGCCGGCCGCATTCGCCAGAAGAACGAACAGGCCATCATCCAGGCCGCCGAAGACGAATTCGCCCGCCATGGCTTCAAGGGCACCAGCATGAATACCATCGCGCTGAAAGCCGGCTTGCCCAAGGCCAACCTGCATTATTACTTCACCAACAAGCTCGGCCTGTATATCGCCGTATTGAGCAATATCATCGAACTGTGGGACAGCACCTTCAACGCCTTGAGCGTCGAGGACGACCCCGCTGCAGCGCTGAGCCAGTATATCCGCACCAAAATGGAATTTTCCCGGCGCAATCCACAGGCCTCACGCATCTTCGCCATGGAGGTGATCAGCGGCGGCACGTGCCTGACCGAATACTTCAGCGCCGACTACCGCGAATGGTTCCGTGGCCGGGCTGCGGTATTCCAGGCCTGGATCGAAGCGGGCAAGATGGATCCGGTCGACCCGGTACACCTGATATTCCTGCTGTGGGGCAGCACCCAGCACTATGCAGACTTTGCCACGCAGATCTGCCAGGTCACCGGCCGCAGCCGACTGACCAAGCAGGACATGGAAGACGCGAGCAACAACCTTATCCACATCATCCTCAAGGGGTGCGGCATCAAGCCGAGTGCCTGACAACTATTTATGCCTTCTACCCTGCTCGACCTCTGCGAGTTTCGCGAGGAAATCCGTAAGAGCCGCTTCATTACATTCGCCGGCCCAATCGCCAGCGCCGCCGAAGCCATGGGCTTCATCGAACGCCATAGCGACCTGGCGGCCACGCATAACTGCTGGGCCTGGAAACTGGGCGGGCAATACCGCAGCAGCGATGACGGCGAGCCTGGCGGCACGGCGGGACGGCCGATCCTGGCTGCCATAGAAGCCCAGGACTGCGACCAGGTGGTGGTGCTGGTGATTCGCTGGTACGGCGGTATTCAGCTGGGCACTGGCGGCTTGGCCCGAGCATACGGCGGCGGTGCCAACAAATGCCTGCAGCAGGCACCAAAGAGGCTGCTGGTACAACGCAGTGAGTACCGGTGCAGCTGCAGCTTCAGTGAATTGGCCCTGGTGAAATTGCGCTTGGCCGACGTCGATGGCCTGGTACTCGATGAACAGTTCACCGCTAACGGGGTTGATCTGCAGATTGCTATTGGCCAGGCGCACATCAGCATGCTGCAGCAGCAACTGGCGGACCTCAGCCGTGGACGCATTCTCCTGGAAGCCTGCTGAAGATTGCTCACAACTACTGTGGGCCTGCCTGTGGATAAGCTTGGGGCACTCTTCTACAGGCCTTACCGATCAAGGCCTATAAAGCATTGCTCATATTTTGATCACTGTTTGATGACAGCCGTAAAGCACTGAACCGCTGGGAGTTATCCCCAACGTGTCAAGCAGAAGTCACTAAGAGCGCGGCGCAGCTTGCGCACATTAACTGTGGACCAGCCTGTGGATAACCGGTTAGCCAACTCGCCAAGCGCCCGTCATCGCACGGCCAAACGCAACTGATCGTTTTTTGATCAGGCCTGAAAACGGGCGAGTCTGCCGGGCCTGCAGTATGCTGAATTCCTTTCTCAAAACCGATAAAGGAACGTGCCAATGGAAACTCCAAAAACGGCCCTCATCATCGGCGCCTCCCGCGGGCTCGGCCTTGGCCTGGTACAACGCCTGCAGGAAGACGGCTGGAACATCACCGCCACGGTTCGTGACCCGCGCAATGCCGGCGATCTGAAAGCTGTGCCAGGGGTTCGCATCGAACAGCTGGAAATGAATGACACCGCTCAACTCGACGACCTGAAGCTTCGCCTGCAAGGCAAAGTGTTCGACCTGGTGTTCGTCAATGCGGGTGTCATGGGGCCTCTGCCGCAAGATCTGGAAACCGTGCAGCGCGCAGACATCGGCGACCTGTTCATGACCAACGCCGTGGCGCCGATCCGGGTCGCCCAGCGCCTCGCCGGCCAGATTCGCGAGGGCACCGGCGTGCTGGCGTTCATGAGCTCGATCCTGGGCAGCGTGAGCATCCCCGACGGCGGCGAGATCTGCCTGTACAAAGCCAGCAAGGCCGCGCTGAACTCGATGATCAACAGCTTCGTGGTCGGCCTGCAGCGCCCTGACCTGTGCGTGCTGGCCATGCACCCGGGCTGGGTGAAGACCGACATGGGCGGGGAGAACGCCGAAATCGACGTGCTCACCAGCACCCGCGGCATGCTTGAGCAGATCAAGGCGCAGCGCGGCAACGGTGGCCTGCGTTTCATCAATTACAAGGGCGACGCGCTCACCTGGTGAGCCGAATAGCGACCGGCCGGGCGCAATGCCCGGCCAGGCCCTGTAGAATGGCGGCAACCGTACCTGATTCGAGACATCCCCCTATGTATGACTGGCTCAATGCCCTGCCCAAGGCCGAACTGCACCTGCACCTCGAAGGTTCGCTGGAACCCGAGTTGTTGTTCGCCCTGGCCGAGCGCAACAAGATCGCCCTGCCCTGGAACGACGTCGAAGCCCTGCGCAGCGCCTATGCCTTCAACAACCTGCAGGAATTCCTCGACCTTTATTACCAAGGCGCGGACGTGTTGCGCACCGAGCAGGACTTCTATGACCTGACCTGGGCTTACCTGCAGCGCTGCAAGGCGCAGAACGTCATCCACACCGAACCCTTCTTCGACCCGCAAACGCACACCGATCGCGGTATCCCGTTCGAAGTAGTGCTCAACGGCATCGACAAGGCACTTAAAGATGGCCGTGAGCAACTGGGTATCAGCAGCGGCCTTATCCTGAGCTTCCTGCGCCACCTGAGCGAAGATGAGGCCCAGAAGACCCTCGACCAGGCCCTGCCCTTCCGCGACGCGTTCATCGCCGTGGGCCTGGACAGCTCTGAAAAAGGTCACCCACCGAGCAAGTTCCAGCGCGTCTTCGACCGCGCCCGCAGTGAAGGCTTCGTCGCAGTGGCTCATGCCGGCGAGGAAGGCCCGCCCGAGTACATCTGGGAAGCCCTCGACCTGCTCAAGATCAAGCGCATCGACCATGGTGTACGCGCCATCGAAGACGAACGCCTGATGCAGCGCATCATCGACGAGCAGATCCCGCTCACCGTGTGCCCCCTGTCCAATACCAAGCTCTGCGTGTTTGACCATATGAGCCAACACAACATCCTCGACATGCTCGAACGTGGCGTGAAGGTAACGGTGAACTCGGACGACCCGGCCTACTTCGGCGGCTACGTGACCGAGAACTTCCATGCCCTGTACACCCACCTGGGCATGACCGAAGACCAAGCCCAACGACTGGCTCAGAATAGTCTGGACGCCCGTTTGGTCTGACACCGACACGGCGTTGCAGTCACCCAATCTGCAACGTCGCTATGCGGGCAATGCGGTTGATCTGCTGTACACCCAGTGCAGTAATCTGCAACGCCCGTGTGTCCTCGGCTTCACGAATCCAGCCTGACTGCAGGAACAGCTGGAGCAAAGCCCTTCCCAGACTCCCACCCAGGTGCGGCCCTTGGTCACTCCACTCGTTGCAATGGCAGATCACGCAGCCGCGTTTCTGACGCGGCGCCAGTGCATCGATGTAGACGCCAATGTCCGCCAATTGCACGCGCCCTTCCTCGCTGACCATCAGCTGTTGCTCGTTACCCTCCAACCAGCCCGCAACCACCAGCCGGTGATACAGCTCACCCGCCAGCTCTCCCCCCAGGTGATCGCCACAACGACGCGCCCGGCGCATCGACATTGGCAGTTGCAATGGCGTTGCCCGTCCATCCTTGTCACGCCCGAGCTGCACGCTGGCCAACGCTTCTACTGCCGCACCTACCTGGGGTGTCGCCAGCCTGAAGTAGCGCTTACGCCCACGCGCCTCCAGCCTTAGCAGGCCTGCCGAAGACAGCAACGACAGGTGGGCGCAGGCTGAGGATGAAGTCAATCCGGCCATTACCGCCAGCTCATCGGTCGGTCGTGGCATACCATCGATCAACGCCCATAACATTGCACTGCGCTTGGGGTCGGCCATCAGGCCGGCGATTTGACTGATACTGCTGACTGTATTCATGTCCCTTCTACTCCCTGCAAAACCCCATGTGATTTTCACTGGCCAACCTTGGCAACGCCGATTGCCACCCGGGCAGCTGCCGGCCTGACACGCGCCAGTATAAGCCGCACGATCGCCCTCTCCGGCAGCCGCGTCCGCGGCCGCAAGCCAGCAAAGTGGCGTGGGTATGGCGACCCTCGCACTATTGGCACACGCATGCTGTAGTCGCGATGGTGGGCGAGAAGGCCGTAATCAAGCGGGAAGCGGCAACGCATTAGGAAGCCCGCCCCCGTGAAATTGAAGACTCTACTGACAGCGACGCGCCAAAAATCTCGCAAGAAAAGAAGAAGCATCCTGACTGATTCAGACATTGCATCTGAATGTGTCAGGCGAGCAGGCAGTAGTGTCCCGACCGTCAGTCAGAACACCTGATCAAGCCATGGCGGTGGGTGACCGCAGCGCTACACTAGATCCGCTCACACCACCCTTCGGAGGTAGGCCGCGATGAAGATTGTCGTCAGTGCGTCGAACCGTAACCCCAACTGCCCCTGGCAGGTGAGGCTCGACCAGCACGTGGTGAGTTTCCGCAGCGAAAGCGAAGCACGCGCCTTCGTCGCCACCCTGGAAACCCGCTTGCAGGCACCTCACTCGCTTATGCCGAACGCTTGGCCTGCGAACGCCGGGTCAGCAGCGCGACACTGACCACCAGTGCCCCGCACAAGCTGATCACCAAGGTCATCGGCACGGCACTGCCGTCGTGCAGCACGCCCACCAACGCCGCCGCGCCTGCGGCGACGCTGAACTGCAGGCAGCCCATCAGGGCCGAGGCGCTGCCGGCCCGCGCGCCCTGTCCGCTCATGGCGCAGGCCGAAGCATTGGGAATGATGCAACCCAGGCTGGCGATGCAGACGAACAGCGGTACCAGCAGTGGCCACAATTGCGCCGGGCGTAGCGCTGCCACGCCGAGCAACACCAGCCCCGCCGCGAGGTACAGCCAGACAGCACGCACCAGCAGGAACGCCGGGCCACGCTTGGCCAGCAGGCGTGCATTGATTTGTGCCACGAGAATGAAGCCCGCTGCGTTAGTACCGAACAGCCAGCCGTAATGCTCGGCGGGTACGCCGTAGAGCTTGATGAAGACGAAAGGCGACCCGGCGATGTAGGCAAACATCCCGGCAATGGCAATTCCCCCCGTCAGCGCATGCCCCACGAACACGCGATCGGCCAACAGCCGCAGGTACTGGCGTAGTGCGCCTGAGAGCGGCTGGCGCGGCATATGAGTGGGCAAGCTTTCCGGCAACCCCAGCCCGACTGCAACCAGGCAGGCCGCGCTGAACAGGCTCAAGGCCAGGAAGATCGACTGCCATCCGGCCAGGTTCACCAGTACGCCACCGAGCATCGGCGCGAGGATCGGCGCCAGCCCCATCACCAGCATCAGTTGCGAGAACACTTTGGCCGAGGCCACCGGGTCGCATTTGTCGCTGACGATTGCCCGCGACAGCACCATGCCGGCGCAACCGCCCAGGGCCTGAACGAAGCGCGCCAGGATCAGCGTGTCGAGGTTGGGCGCGTAGGCGCAGGCCAGCGAGGCCAGGGTGAACAACGCAACGCCAAACAGCAGCGGTTTACGTCGGCCAAAGCGGTCGGCCACCGGTCCATAGGCCAGTTGCCCGAGCGACAGGCCGAGGAAATAGGCGGCCAGTGTGGTCTGGACATGTTTCTCATCGGTGGCGAACGCCTGCGCCATTGCCGGGAAGGCGGGCAGGTAGAAGTCGATCGCCAATGGCCCGAACGCACTGAGTGCACCCAGGATCAGCACCATTCTCAGGTTCATCAGGAATCCATAGCAGGCTAAGCAAGCGCACAAGTCTACCTGCAGCGGACGCCATCAGCATGAAAACATTTGCAACAAAACAGGGCCGCCAAGCGGCCCCTCACGCTCACGCCACGGCGGCCTGATAGCCTTCTTCACGAATTGCTGCCAGCAATTGCTCGGCCGCCAACGCGCTTTGCACACGCACCTGCTTACCCGCCAGGTCGACCTCAACCTGGGCATTTGCATCCTGCTCCTGCACCGCGCGGGTCACTGCTTTCACGCAATGGCCACAGGTCATGCCTTGCACATTGAACACTTGCATCGGGGTTGCCTCCTTCAGGGTTTTGCCCAGTTTCAAGCTTGCCATCGGGGCAAGGTCAAGTTCTGTCTGCAACGGCCGGGCTGGAAATCCGCGCAATCCTCGGCCAAGCTGCGCCTTTGACGATTTGGCAAGCAGGAGATACTTCATGTTCAGGGCAGCAGTGAGCGTTGTCGGGTTGATGGCGGCGCTGGCCGTGGTGCCACCGGCCAGCGCCGAGGGCAACGCGGACTACAGCGTGCTGATCATTTCGCGGGAGCGCCTGGAAGTAGCCACCAGTTGTGAAATCGGCGTGTACCTCAACGATCAACTTTCCGGGCGTGTGTTCCAGGAACAGTCGACTTCGTTCAACCTGCCGCCCGGCCCGGTCGACGTACGTTTGCGCTTGCTGCCGGGGCAGATGCCCGGCTGCGCCCCCGGCATCGAGGATCAGCGCAGCACCCGGCTGACCCTGCAGGCAGGCCAGATCAACAAATACCGCATTGCCATGGGCCACAATGGGCTGGAGCTCAGACGCGCCAACCTGGAGTATTGACCTTCCCCACATGGCAAGGTTGATGCTGAAGGCCTGTCCAAGGAGGAGCGCCAATGCCTGCATCCACCACTTTCGACCTGCCGATCTCCGGCATGACCTGCGCCAGCTGTGCTGGCCGTGTCGAGCGCGCCCTGCGCAAGGTCAGCGGCGCTGACAATGTCAGCGTCAACCTCGCCACCGAACAGGCCCGGGTCAAGGCCCCGGCCGACAGCCTGCCAGCCCTGGTCGACGCCGTACGTGGCGCTGGCTACGGCGTGCCGACCCGCACCGTGGAGCTGCAAATCGACGGCATGACCTGCGTCAGCTGTGTCGGCCGTGTCGAACGCGCCCTCGGCAAGTTGCCCGGGGTAGAGCAGGTCAGCGTCAACCTGGCCAGCGAACGCGCCCACCTCGAGGTATTGCAAGGCCTGGATGACAGCGTGCTGATCGACGCTGTCGAGAAAGCCGGCTACAGCGCCAGCCTGCCGCAGTCGGCCAACGACGACCCACAGCACGCCCTGCGCCGCCTGCGCAAAGAACGCCTGGCAGTCGGCGCCGCCCTGTTGCTGGCCCTGCCCCTGGTGCTGCCGATGCTGGTTCAGCCGTTCGGCCTGCATTGGATGCTGCCGGCCTGGGCGCAATTCCTGCTGGCCACGCCAGTACAGTTCATTCTTGGCGCGCGCTTCTATGTGGCGGCCTACAAGGCCGTGCGTGCCGGTGCCGGCAACATGGACCTGCTGGTGGCGCTGGGCACCAGTGCCGGTTATGGCCTGAGCCTGTACCAATGGGCCCAAGCCCCGGCCGGCATGGTCCCGCACCTGTACTTCGAAGCGTCGGCGGTGGTCATCGCCCTGGTGCTGCTGGGTAAATACCTTGAAAGCCGCGCCAAACGCCAGACTGCCAGTGCCATCCGCGCGCTCGAAGCGCTGCGCCCCGAGCGCGCGGTCCGGTTGGTCGAGGGCCGTGAGGAAGACGTCGCGATTGCCCAATTGCGCCTTGGTGACCTGGTGCTGGTCAAGCCCGGTGAGCGCTTCCCGGTCGATGGCGAAGTGGAAGAAGGCAGCAGCCACGCCGACGAGGCCCTGATCAGCGGCGAGAGCCTGCCCGTGCCCAAGCAGCCCGGCGACAGCGTGACCGGTGGCGCCATCAACGGCGAAGGCCGGCTGCTGGTGCGCACCCAGGCATTGGGGACCGAGACCGTGCTGGCGCGGATCATCCGCTTGGTTGAGGACGCCCAGGCGGCCAAGGCGCCGATCCAGAAACTGGTGGACCGGGTCAGCCAGGTATTCGTTCCGGCCGTGCTGGTCATCGCTTTGATTACCCTGGTCGGCTGGTGGTTGGCCGGAGCGCCACTGGAGACCGCACTGATCAACGCCGTTGCCGTATTGGTGATTGCCTGCCCTTGCGCCCTCGGCCTGGCTACGCCGGCGGCGATCATGGCGGGTACCGGTGTCGCAGCGCGTCACGGCATTCTGATCAAGGACGCAGAAGCATTGGAACGCGCCCATGCGGTTAACCGTGTGGTGTTCGACAAGACCGGCACACTCACCTCCGGCAGCCCGCGGGTGGTGCACAGCCAAGCCGTGACCGATGATACCGGCGAACTGCATCGCCTCGCCGGTGCCTTGCAACGCGGCAGCGAACACCCATTGGCCAAGGCCGTACTGGATGCCTGCAGCGAGCAAGGCCTGATTGTTCCCGGTGTGGCCAACAGCCAGTCGCTGACTGGGCGGGGAATCGCAGGCGTTGTGGAAGGCCGCGAACTGGCGCTGGGCAACCGCCGCCTGCTCGACGAAAGCGGCTTGCAGCCCGGAGAATTGGCGAGCAAAGCCAATGCGTGGGAGGCCGAAGGCCGTACGCTTTCATGGCTCGTCGAGCGAGGCGCGCAGCCCCGAGTCATCGGCCTGTTCGCCTTTGGTGACAGCCTCAAGCCCGGTGCCGGAGAAGCGATCACTGCCCTGCACCAGCAACGCATCAGCAGCCACCTACTGACCGGTGACAATCGTGGCAGTGCCAAGGTGGTGGCCGAAGCCCTTGGCATCGACGATGTGCACGCCGAAGTGCTGCCAGCCGACAAGGCTGCCACGGTCGCCGAGCTGAAGAAAGACGGTGTCGTAGCGATGGTCGGCGACGGTATCAACGATGCCCCGGCCCTGGCCGCCGCCGACATCGGGATCGCCATGGGCGGCGGCACCGATGTGGCCATGCAGGCCGCCGGGATTACCTTGATGCGCGGCGACCCGCGCCTGGTCCCGGCCGCCCTGGAGATCAGCCGCAAGACCTATGCGAAAATTCGCCAGAACCTGTTCTGGGCCTTTATCTTCAACCTCGTCGGCATCCCTCTGGCCGCGCTGGGCTACCTCAACCCGGTGCTCGCCGGCGCCGCCATGGCGCTGTCCAGCGTCAGCGTGGTGAGCAATGCCCTGTGGCTTAAAACCTGGAAACCCACCAACACCTCGCAGGAGGCCCCATGAACATCGGCCAGGCCGCCCGCCGCAGCGGGCTCAGCACCAAGATGATCCGCTATTACGAGTCCATCGGCCTGCTCAAGCCGGCCACCCGCAGCGACAGCGGCTACCGCCTGTACCAGCCAGATGACCTGCACAGCCTAGCCTTCATCAAACGCTCGCGCGATTTGGGGTTTTCTCTGGAGGAAGTGGGCAAGCTGCTGACCCTCTGGCAGGACCGGCAACGCGCCAGTGCCGACGTCAAGGCGCTCGCCTTGCAGCACATCGATGAGCTGAACCGGCGGATCGAAGAACTGGTCAGCCTGCGTGACACGCTGGGTGAACTGGTTGCCCACTGCAAGGGCAACGACCGGCCTGACTGCCCGATTCTCAAGGACCTGGCGAACGGCGGCGGATGCTGTCACTGAGGGAGTTGAGCGAGCCGACAGCTTATTGGTATGCCATATTAGCCCCAAGCCGACCGAATAGTCGCCAAATGCGACCTAACCCAATAAATACGGGCTTTGGCGCTCAAAAAAAACCGGATGTGGCCGATGCAGAAGTAACTGCCTCGCGTGTCAAAAAAATAATTCCGGGAGCGTCGATGAACATCAAACAGAAACTGACCTGGGCCTTCGCGGTGATCGCCGCGTTGCCCATCGTCCTCGTGGCCACGCTGGTGGTCATCAACTTGCGGGGAGAAGCCCGCGAAGGCTTTCTCGACAGCAGCAGCCGGGAAATCCGCCAGGTCAGCAACGCGATGGACATCTTCTTCCAGGGCATCGACCAGAACGTCGCTTACCTGGCTTCCCAGCCGATGGTCGCCGCCACGGGCAATAATCTGAACAAGTTCATGAGCGCCAATCCCTCCTACGAGCTGGGCGACCAGGACAAGCAACTGCTGGAATTCTTCACCCGCCTGGCGGAATCTCACCCTGGCTATGCCTACGTTTCCTACGGTGTCAGTGACGGTGGCTACGTCGGCTGGCCCGCCGGCCAGAAGTTCACCAACTACGATCCGCGCCCCCGCCCCTGGTATCAGCTGGCCATGGCCAACCCCGGCAAGACGGTGCGCACCGGCGCCTACTATTGGGCCGCTGACGACGCCGTGCTGGTCAGCACCGTGCGCGCCGTAGCCAACCAATTGGGCAACCCAGGGGGTGTGGTGAACATCGACGTTTCCCTCAAGGGCCTGACCGAAATCGTCAAGCAGATCAAGCTGGGCGAAAGCGGCTACCTGATGCTCATGGAAAACAACGGCAACGTCATGGTCGACCCGCGCGACGCCAGCCACAACTTCAAACAGCTGGCCAGCTTCGGTGACGGCTACGCAGCGCTGGCCAAGGCCGGCAAAGGATTGGTCGAAGTCGAGCTCGACGGCGTGCGCTACATGGCCAACATCTATCCCGACGAGAAGCTCGGTTGGACCTTCATCGGCCTCATCCAACAAAGCGAAGTGATGCAGACCACCACCCGCCTGACCTGGCTGGTGGGCAGCATTGCGCTGATTCTCGCCGCCTTGTTCGCCGTCGTTGGCGCGGCTTTCGCCAAGCTCATCGTGCGCCCGATCAACAGCGTCTCCAGCGGCCTGGAAGACATCGCCCAGGGCGAAGGTGACCTGACCCGCAACCTCGACGTGCGTGGTCGCGACGAAACCGCGCAACTGGCCAGCTGGTTCAACCAATTCCTCGGCGCCATCCGCAGCCTGATCCAGCACATCGGCTCTGCCGCCAGCAATATCCTCGCCACCTCAACCCGCTCGACCCAGGTTTCCGGTGACATGGCCGAGGCCGCCGGACGCCAGCGCGAAGCCGTGGACATGGTCTCCACCGCGTTCCATGAAATGGTCGCCACCGCCAACGAGGTCGCACGCTCCTGCAGCCAGGCCGCGCAGTCGGCCGACAGCGGCCAGCAGCAGGCCCGTGAAGGCCAGCAGCAGATCGATGCGGCGGTGAACAGCGTCGACCGGCTGAGCCAGGAAATCGAACAGTCGGCGCAGTCGATCCAGCAACTGGAGCGTGACAGCAACGCTATCCAGTCGATTCTCGGTACCATTCGCTCAATTGCCGAGCAGACCAACCTGCTGGCGCTGAACGCAGCAATCGAAGCCGCCCGCGCGGGCGAGCAGGGCCGTGGCTTTGCCGTGGTCGCCGATGAGGTGCGGGCCCTGGCCAAGCGCACCGCCGACTCCACCGCCGAAATCGATGGCCTGCTGGGCAACCTGGCCAGCCGTACTGCCGAAGTGGCCGAGCAGATGCATGCCAGCCTCGAGGTGTCGCAACAATCGGTCAGCCGCATTGGCCTGGCCCGCGACAGCTTTGGCCAGATCCGCGAGTCGGTGGACATCATCCGCGACATGAACACGCAGATTGCTACGGCGGCGGAAGAACAGCACCAGGTGGCCGAGGACATCAACCGCCATATCAGCCAGATTCACGGCGATGCGCAGTTGGTGGCCGAGCTGGCCCAGACGGCGCGGCAGGATTCGCAGAGCCTGGCCGGGTTGTCCAACGAGCTGGATTCGCTGGTGCGGCGCTTCCGTACCTGATGTACATACGCGCGGGCCTCTTCGCGGGGCAAGCCCGCTCCCACAGGTTTATGCGAAACCCTGTGGGAGCGGGCTTGCCCCGCGAAGAGGCCGGCACTGACTACAACTTCAACTCACCTGGGGTTGAGCCAAACAGCTGCTTGAAGGCGGCGATGTAAGCTGAGGTCGAATCATAACCACAGCCCAACGCCGCCTCCGTCACACTCTCCCCCGCCTCAAGCAATGCCAACGACGACAGCAGCCGCATGCGCTGGCGCCAATTACGGAAGCTCAGCCCGGTTTCACGCTGGAACAGGCGCATCAGGGTTTTCTCCGAACAGCCCATTTCCAGTGCCCATTGCTGCAGCGTCTGCTGTTGATCCGGCTCGGCAATCAGGCCGTTGCACAATGCCAGCAACCCTGGGTGGCGTGGCAGCGGCAAGGAAAACCCTACCTCAGGCAAGGTTCGCAACTGATCGAGCAGCACGCCAACCAGGCGGGCTTCGTTGCTGTCGCCTTCCGGGTAGTCCACCGGGAACAGGCAAAACGCCTTGATCAGCTCGCGCGCCAGCGGCGTCACCTCAAGCACCCGGCAATGCGCCGAAGCCCAGGGGCAGGCATCGCGGCGCACGTACAGGCTGCGCATCTCAGCCTGCCCGGAAGTGACCACTTCGTGTTCGGCATCCGTCGGTATCCACACCCCCCACTGCGGCGGCGCGAAATAGCTGCCGTCACGGGTATACACACCCAATACGCCACTGATGGCATACGAAAATTGCACCCAATCATGGCGGTGGCGAGTGGTCCAGGAGCCTGCGCCGAGGCTTTCGGCGCGGGCATACAGCGGCCTGGGCAGATGGTCCAGGGTGGGAATGGCACGAGGGTGTCCGACAGTCGACATAGTGGTTTCTTGTAGTTTTCAGCAGACAAGGTTACCACTGCACTGCCTGAGAGACTTACCGCTCGACGATAACCGTCACCCCTTGCCCACCCGCCGCGCAAATCGAAACCAGCCCGCGCCCCTTCCCGGCGGTGGCCAACAGCTTGGCCAGGTTGGCCAGGATCCGCCCCCCGGTCGCCGCAAACGGGTGCCCGGCCGCCAACGAACTGCCCTTGACGTTGAGCTTGCTGCGATCGATGGCACCCAGCGGTGCATCCAGCCCCAGCCGCTCACGGCAGTAGTCGGCATCCTCCCAGGCTTTGAGCGTGCACAACACCTGGGCGGCGAAGGCCTCGTGGATTTCGTAGTAGTCGAAATCCTGCAGGCGCAAGCCATTGCGGGCCAGCAGCCGCGGCACCGCGTAGACCGGCGCCATCAGCAAGCCCTCCTGGCCTCTGACGAAGTCCACGGCAGCGGTTTCGCCATCGACCAGGTAGGCCAGCACCGGCAGGCCCTGCGCCTGGGCCCACTCCTCGCTGCCCAGCAGCACCAATGACGCACCATCGGTCAGTGGTGTGGAGTTGCCTGGCGTCAGCGTGCCCTGACCACTGCGATCGAAAGACGGTTTGAGCTTGCTCAACTGATCCAGAGTCAGGTCTGTTCGCAGATTGTTGTCGCGGGTCAGGCCGAGAAATGGCGTGAGCAGGTCGTCCTGCCAGCCTTCGACATACGAAGCCGCCAGGTGCTGATGGCTGAGCAGTGCCAGTTCGTCCTGCTCGGCACGGCCGATCTGCCAGGTTTGCGCCATGCGCTCGCAATGCTCACCCATCGACAGACCGGTTCGCGGCTCGCCATTGCGTGGCAACTCAGGCTTCAGGTGCCCAGGACGCAGTTGCAGGAAAGGTTTGAGCCGCTCGCCGTAGGACTTGCCACGGTTGGCCTGCAACAGGATGCGCCGTAGCCCTTCATTGACCGCGATCGGTGCATCGGACGTGGTGTCGACACCCCCGGCAATGCCACTGTCGATCTGCCCCAGGGCAATCTTGTTGGCCACCAACAGCGCCGCCTCCAGGCCCGTACCGCAAGCCTGTTGGATGTCGTAGGCAGGCGTTTGTGGTGACAGGCGCGAGCCGAGCACGCATTCGCGGGTCAGGCTCATGTCGCGCGAGTGTTTGAGCACCGCACCCGCCACCACCTCGCCCAAGCGCAGCCCGTGCAGGCGATAACGCTCGATCAGGCCCTCCAGGGTGACCGTGAGCATCGCCTGGTTGCTGGCGGTGGCGTAAGCGCCGTTGGAGCGGGCGAAGGGGATTCGGTTGCCGCCCAGAATCGCGACCCGGCGAAGTGAACGCATGCGTAGCTTCCTCCTGAAACAATTAGATCCGAACAGCCTAGGTGTTTTTACCGCATTCGAACGACCCTGCCACAAAGTTGGTCCACACTGCATGCTTGCCTTCAGGGAGACCCGCACATGAGCGACCGCTATCTCGGCTTTGCCAACACCAACCTCGGCCGCCGCCTCGTCGATGCCCTCGGGCTGCCACGTCCGGCCCCGCTGGAGCGCTGGCAGGCCGGCCGCCTGCGTCCGGTGGAGGGTGCGCTGGTCATGGGCGGCGGGCCGCTGGCGCTCACCGTCGAAGCCATCGCTGCGCGCCTGACCGACGAACGCTACAGCTTCAATGCTGAAGGCCTGCAGGCGCCCGCCTGGGTCGCAGGCTTAGGCCCCAAGCTCAAGGCTGTGGTGTTCGATGCCAGTCATCTGTGCGACAGCGATCAGTTGAAGCAGTTGCGCGAATTCTTCCAGCCCTTGCTGCGCAGCCTGGCGCCTTGCGCACATATCGTGATTCTCGGGCGCGCACCGGAAGGCATCGACGACCCACTGGCCAGCGTCGCCCAACGTGCGCTGGAGGGCTTCAGTCGTTCACTGGCCAAAGAGCTGCGTAACGGCGCGACAGCCCAGCTGCTGTATGTCGACGAAGGTGCTGATGATCAGCTAGAGGGGGCTTTGCGCTTCTTCCTGTCGCCCAAGAGCGCGTTCATTTCCGGCCAGGTACTGCGTCTGCAAGCCTGCGCCAGTCAGGTCGAGGACTGGACCCGCCCCCTTGCGGGCCGACGGGCGCTGGTGACCGGTGCAGCGCGCGGCATTGGCGCCGCCATTGCCGAAACCCTGGCCCGAGATGGCGCCGAAGTGATGCTGCTGGACGTGCCTCAAGCGCAGCAGGACCTCGACGCCCTCGCCGCGCGCCTGGGCGGTAAAGCATTGGCGCTGGACATCTGCGCCAGCGATGCCGCTTCACAGTTGCTGCAAGCCTTGCCCGACGGCATCGACATCGTCGTACATAACGCCGGCATCACGCGTGACAAGACCCTCGCCAACATGACCCCGGACTACTGGGACGCCGTGATGGCGGTCAATCTCAAGGCCCCGCAGGTGCTCACCCAGGCGTTGTTCGACGCCGGCGCGCTGGGCGAGGACGCCCGCGTTACCCTGCTGGCCTCGGTCAGCGGCATCGCCGGCAACCGCGGCCAGGCCAACTATGCCGCGAGCAAGGCCGGGTTGATCGGCTTCGCCCAGGCGTGGGCGCCGAAACTCGCCGAGCGGGGCGGCAGCATCAATGCCGTGGCTCCCGGCTTCATCGAAACCCACATGACCGCCGCCATGCCCATGGGCCTGCGCGAAGCCGGGCGGCGCTTGAGCTCGCTGGGCCAGGGCGGGCGGCCGCAGGATGTCGCCGAGGCCATCGCCTGGCTCAGCCAGCCGGGTTCCGGGGCGATCAACGGCCAGGTGCTGCGCGTCTGTGGCCAGGCATTGATGGGGGCTTGAACATGAATCGGCACTGGCACGACCTGCACAGCCCCGACTCGCGCGCCAGGCTCTACCTGCGCGCGGCCAGCAAGCGCAAGATCAGCGGCGACGCGCTACCCACAGACGGCTTGCGCTGCTTCTTTCGCGTGCAACCCGACAACCTCGCCGCTTACCGACGGCTTTGCCACTTCACCGAAGATGGCCGCCTACCGGGCACCTACCCGCACGTGATGGCCTTCACCCTGCAGCTGCAGCTTTTGACGGCCCACGACTTCCCGTTCCCGCTGCTCGGCCTGGTGCATCTGCACAACCGCATCGAAGTACTGCGCCCCTTGGGTGGCATTGATGGGCTGCGCTTCGCAGTGCATGCCGACAACCTGCAGCCGCATCCCAAGGGCGGGACCTTTGACCTGGTCACCGAAGCCGAGGATGGCCTTGGCCTGCTGTGGCGCGAGACCAGTCGCATGCTGGTGCGTGGATTGAAGCTCGAGGGCCAGCCCGAACAAGGTGAGGAACGCGAGCCCGAGCCTCTGCCCGAGGCGACTCGCTGGTACGCCGACAGTGACATTGGCCGGCGCTACGCCAAGGTCTGTGGTGACTACAACCCGATACACCTGAGCGCCGCCAGTGCTCGGTTGTTCGGCTTCCCCAAGGCGATTGCCCACGGCATGTGGAGCAAGGCCATGGCGCTGTCCGCATTGCGCGGGCATCTGCCGAACAGTGGCTATGCATTCGAGGTGGATTTCCGCAAGCCGGTGCGGTTGCCCTCCGAGGTGGTGCTGAGCGCCAGCGAGGCTGGGCCTGCCGGTGAGCTGCGCCTGGATGGGCACGGCGAACTGCTGCACATGGTCGGGAGATGGGCTGTGCTTTAGGCCGCCTTCGCGGGGCAAGCCCGCTCCCACAATGACCGCGCTGTATTTGTGGGAGCGGGCTTGCCCCGCGAATGGGTCGCGCAGCGGCCCCAATTGCGCTTGCTTTGCAACAGGCCTCCGCCGAAGCTATGCAGCATTAGGAGAGCCCCGATGAACCTGCAAGAACTCACTCAACGCCTGCACCAGATCCGTGACAACAACGCCTGGCGCGGCTTCCACAGCCCGAAGAACCTGGCCATGGCCGCCAGCGTGGAAATGGCCGAACTGGTGGAAATCTTCCAGTGGCTGAGCGAAGACGAATCGCGCCAGCTGCCAGCAGACAAACTCGCCCACGCAGGCCAGGAGGTGGGCGACGTCATCCTCTATCTGCTGTTGCTGTGCAGCGAACTGGGCCTGGACATGGAACAGGTGGTTCGGGCAAAGCTGGCCGACAGCGAAAGGCGCTTCGCAAAATGAATGACCGTCACTTCGATGAGCTGGCCACCCGTTTCGCCGAGAAGATTTACGGCGGTGCCAAGGGCGCCATTCGCCTGGCCGTGCTCCAGGCCGACCTCGCCGACGCCCTGCCCGACCGTCCGCTGCGGGTGCTCGACATTGGCGCCGGGCTTGGCCACATGGCCCTGTGGCTGGCCCAACGCGGCCACCATGTGACCCTGGCCGAACCTGCCGCCCCCATGCTCGAAGGTGCCCGTGCGCGCTTTGCCGACGCCGGGCAGCCAGCCACGTTCATCCAGGCGCCCTGGCAGGACCTGCTCGGCCAGCTCACCGAGCCCTACGACCTGGTGCTGTGCCACGCCGTGCTCGAATGGCTGGCCGAACCTGAAAGCATCCTGCCGGTGCTGCACCAGCTGACCGCACCCGGCGGCTGGCTGTCGCTGGCGTTCTACAACCGTGATGCGCTGGTGTATCGCAACCTGCTCAAGGGCCATTTCCGCAAGTTGCGCAGCAACCGCCTGGAAGGTGAAAAGCAGAGCCTCACCCCACAGAAACCGCTTGATCCGCGCGAGCTCAAGGCGCAACTTGAGCCTATCTGGCAAGTCGAAAGCGAAAGTGGCGTGAGGGTGTTCCACGACTACATGCCCAAGGACTTCCAGGCCAAGGCCGAATTGCTCGACCTGCTGGAAATGGAACTGGCCCACCGCCGTCACCCAAGCTTTGCCGGGCTCGGCCGCTACCTGCACTGGATGTGCCGCCCCCGCTGACCCGCCCGCCGGGAGGAATCCATGCCGTACCGCCTGTTGTGCCTGGCCCTGTTGCCACTCGCCCTGTGCGCCTGCCAGGGCAGCAACCCCTATGTTGCCAGCAGCCGCCCGCTGCCACCGGCCCCGCCGCAGGCGGCCACAACCTTTGACGCCAGTGCCTACCCGGCAGCGCCGCGCGACTATGGGCGCTACCGCAGCTGGAGCTGGCGGGGCGGCCAGCTACCCAACGGCACTGCCGATGCCGACCCGGCGCAGTTGGCCGACGCCGTCAGCGGCGCGCTCGACCAGCATGGCCTGCGCCCGGCGAGGGGCACCACCGCCGACCTGCTGGTCAGCGCCGACCTGCGCCTGGAGCGGCGTTTGCGCCAGGTGCGCGATTATGACGCCTACGATCCCTATTACGGCCCGTACCCCTACGGTGGCGTCGGTGTTGGCGGCTACCGCAACGGATACGGCGCCTATGGCAGCGTGCCGATCGTGCGCACCTACGAGGTTGAAGTGATGGTGGTACGCATCGACCTGTTCGATGCCCGCAACGGCCAGCCGGTGTGGAGCGCGAGCGCTGAAAGCGGCAGCGACAAAAGTTCGCCGCGCGATCGCGAAAGCGCCTTGCGCGAATCGGTACACAAGGCGCTCAGCGGCTATCCTCCCAGTTAACAACTCACGGAGAACCATCATGTTGCGTCGCCTCGTTCTACTGTCATTCGCGTTATTGCTGGCGGCCTGCTCCAGCAACAACGTCCAGCAGGATTTCGACGCCAGCCGCGATTTCGCCGCCTACCGCAGCTGGGCGTGGCAAGAGCCGGGCTTGCAATACCGCCCGGATGATCCGCGCATCAAGAGCGACCTCACCGAGCAGCGCATCCGCGCCGCCGTCGCCGACCAGCTCGACCAGCGCGGCCTGCGCCCGGCCCAGGGCAACGTGCGGGCAGACCTCAAGGTGCGCGCCTACCTGATCGTCGAGCAGCGCCAGCAGCAGATCACCACCAACTACGGCGGTGGCTGGGGTGGCTATTGGGGCGGCTACTGGGGCGGGCCGATGTACAACGAGACCCGCAGCGTCGACTACAAGGTGGCGACCATCCAGGTTGACATGTTCGACGGCCGCGACGGCAAGTTGGTCTGGCGCGGCAGTGCCGAACAGATCATGAACAACTACCCGCCGAGCCCCGAAGAGCGCAACAGCGCTATCCAGAAGACCGTGAGCCAGGTGCTGGGCAACTATCCGCCAGGCAGTGCCAAATGATCGTCACGTAGCCCGTTCGTCAGATCGCGTCTACCCTGAAGGAGAAACCTGACTGAACGGGTAGACGTGTTCAACGAATAGGGATGACGACCAGCCAATGCAAAGCATTGTTCTCTTGATGTGGCTTGCCTTGTGCGCTGAACAAGATATCCGCCAACGCCAGATCGCCGACTTGCTGACTTTGGGCTTCGCCTCAGGCGCCCTGGTCTGGTTGTTCGTCACTGGCCACAGTTGGATCGGCGCCGACGCCAGCGATGCTGGCTGGGCACTCGCCATCGTCATGCTGCTGACCCTGCCCGGCTACATGCTCGGCCGCTTTGGCGCCGACGACGTCAAGCTGATGGGTGCTTTAGCCTTGGCAACCAGCCCGCAATACGTGCTCGGCACCTTCATTGGCGCCGGTGTCAGCGTGCTGCTGTGGTTACTGACGCGCCGCCGGCTATGGACCCTGGCCAACCCCAAGGTAAAGAAGCGCCTGCAGGCGCTGACCGAAGAAATGGGCGACAAACAAGCCTTCGTTCCCTACGTACTGGCCGGATTTCTGCTCACCGCCGTATGGATCCAATGATTAATTTGGTTGTCCGATAACTTGTACATGAGTTGTACAGGCTGGCTAGCAGCGTCTATGGTTAAGCTGCCAGAGCGTCTGGCCCGGGAGCAGGGCCGCTTAAGGACAGGGAGTTGATCGTGAACAAATCAAACACAGAAGTGAAGGTACTGGTGGTCGATGACCAGCCCCTGATCGTCGAACAGCTGTGTGAATATCTCGAAAGCCAGGGCCACCCATGCGTACGCGCCCACTCCACCGATGAAGCTATTCAACGCTATGTCGCCGATGAGGCGATTGGCCTGGTGCTGTGTGATTTGCACATGCCCGAGCGCGATGGCATCGAACTGGTCCGCGCGCTGAAGGAAATTGCCGGGCGCCAGCGCATGTTCGAAGCGATCATGCTCACCGGCCGTGCGGAGAAGCAGGACGTGATCCGCGCCCTGCGCGAAGGCTTCGCCGACTACTACCAGAAACCCATGGACCTCGACGAACTGCTCGAAGGCGTGCGCCGTCAGGAGCAGGTGCTGCTGGAGCGCAAAGCCAACTTTCAGGACCTGGGCAACCTCAACCAGCGTCTGCAAGATTTGGCGGGATGCATCGACGAGCTGTACCAGGACCTGGAAAAAGCCCGTGGCCAAGGTGTTCACCGCCGCGCCAGCGATGGCGAAGAAAGCGAAAGCGACCTGCCCGCAGCGTTCGAGAAACTGTCGCCGCGCCAGCTGGAAGTGGCCCGGCTGGTGAGCAAGGGCAAGACCAACTACCAGATCGCCTGCGAACTGGGGATTACCGAGAATACGGTCAAGCTCTATGTCTCGCAGGTGCTGCGCTTGACCCATATGCACAATCGCACGCAGCTGGCGCTGGCGTTGACGCCCACTTCATCGCCCGTGCATCAGCGGTTTACCACCCACTGACTTGCGCAAAGTTATCAAGTTCGCCTATTCCCTGTGGGAGCGGGCTTGCCCGCGAACACAGGCGAAGCGCGTGCCATCCACTGCGGCGGCTGCTTCGCGGGCAAGCCCGCTCCCACAGAAAATGCGTCGCCGAGGGGACATGAGCCATATCACTCCAGTTGATAGCTGAAGCTCAGCATTACCCGTGGCCCACGGTTGAGACTATCCAGCGCGACATCCGCCAGCGGCTTGGCCACCTCCAGCGCCACATAGCCCAGTCGCACCCCCAGCGCCACCGAACTGAGGTGCGAATCTTCGAAAGGCCCGCCGTTGTACCAGGCCTCAGCGGCATCGAGCACGGCATAAGGCTGCACCTGCATCAACCGGCCGCCACGCTGGATGCTGTAGTTCAGTTCGTAAGCCACCCCCCAGCCCTTGTCGCCAGCCGCTTGGTCACGGGGGTAACCTCGTCCGAACTGCTGCCCGCCAAACACCGCCCGCTCACTGTCAGGGAGCCTGTCATCACTCCAGTACAGCGCCCCAGAGGCAACGCCCTGCCAGTTGTCGAACAGCTGGTCGCTCTGCAAGCCAGACAGTCGAAAGCGCATGAAGTCCATGTCGTAGTCGGCATCGCTGCGCGCCCCCAGGTAGTCCAGGCCCTGGTAGACCCCCGCACTGACAATGCGCTGGCGACGTGCAGCAGCCTGGCGCCAATCGCCCTCGAACGACAACGCGCGAATATAGGAATCGTAGTTACGCAGAGCACCAGACCGGTACTGGATATGCTCAGTGATCGAATAAACCCGCCCAGACAGGTTGATCCACTCATCGGGCGACACCCTCAGTGCTTGACCGAGGCCGAGCGAAAAGCGCTCGCCTCTACGGCGCTCGGTCAAATCGGTTCCGTCTTCCAGCCGAACGCGGGTGCCCGACTCGCTGCGAAAACGCGCCGCCGATAACAACAATTGGCTACCCTGCGCGTCCAGGTACTGGCTGTAATCCAGGCGCTGAAATTGCGTAAGATCATCGCCGAGCGGTAGCAAGAAACTCGCTTTCAACTGTTCGGCATAGCGCGTCTGGGCATTGCTGGAAAGCGTTAATAGCGCCTCTGGATCGTCCCGGCTACCGTCATTCAATGCCAAAGCCGCATCGAACGGTTTGCGTTGCACATGAAGCCTGAGGCGGTTCGCCTCATCCCGCCCCTGCGCCGCTGCCAACTCAGCCTGCACGGTAATCCCGGGAAGCCGCTGTACCAGACCTATGGCGCGCTCCAGCGATTCACTGGTCAGCGGCCGCTCAGCTTGCAAACGCTCCATCACCTGCTCAATGAACCCCGCTGCCGGGCCAACATCACCCAGCAACTCGTAGCCCTGAACGTACCCTTCAACCAGCACCACCTCCGCCCTGCCATCGGCAAGGTCCTGTGGCGGCAGGTAGGCATACGACAGGGGGTAGCCGTCACGCTGGTAACGTTGGGTCAGGCGCTCGGTAAACTGCTGCAACTCATTGATCGTGATCGTGTGGCCAATCAGTGGCTGGTAATGCTCGCGCAGCTCACTCAACGGATAGACCGTGCCACCCTCGAAGCGCACTTTGTGCAGGACCAGGCGGGTGTCGCCCAGCAGCGGCGCGCCAAGGGCCATGCTGGCCCAGGCCAGCAACAAAAGCAGGGGCACGACCAGAGGACGCATAGGACGCTCCACAATCCCTTGGGCGCCGGGGCGTCGGCCGGTCATACCCGTCACCAGCAAGCGTAGGTGCTGCCCCGGCAAACGTCGAACGGCTACTCGCTGACCTGGAATGCCACCCGCGCGGTTTCCCCGCTTTCATCCAGTGCGCTCAGCTCGCTCTGCCCGACGCGGTCGAAGCGCACCAGCAGGCTTTCCTGGCCGTCGGTCTCGCCCAACGGCTGACCATTGAGGAACCACCAGCGCCGCCCTCCTCCACCGAGTGCCGACACGTACAGTTGCAACGGCTCGCTGCTGGTGGCGGGGCGCCGCAGGCTGTCACCGGGGCGCACGCCAACGATGGACAGCGGTGGTGCACTGGCCGGCACCTGTGGCGGGCAGCTCGGGTCCACCGCCGGCAAGCGTGCGGCACGCCGCTCCACGCGACCCAGCCAGGGCTCCAGCGGCGCCGGCCAGAGGGCGATGTCGCGGGATGTGGCACCTGGGCAACTGCCGTCGACCCGCTGGCCCTGGGCATTGACCCAGACGCTCTCGCGCAAACCCAGCCCAAGCGGTTGATCGGCCGCCTGCAGGGTCGGTGGCGTGGTGCCATCCAGTGTCCAGGCGAAGCGCTGGCGCCTGCAGTTGGGGTCCTGGCGGTTCATCGGCTGGCCCAGCGGCCAGCAGATGGCTGCAACACCGATACTGGCGGGCACCTGCTCGACCGGTACGGGAAGGCCACGCTGGCTGTCGCGGTTACTCAGCAGGTCGTGCACCTGCAGCATCAGCGGCGCCGCCGAGGCCAGGCCGAACTGTCCAGGCACCGGCGTGCCGTCGGGGCGGCCGATCCACACGCCAATCAGGTAGCGCGGCCCGACGCCGATCGACCAGGCATCGCGAAAGCCATAGCTGGTCCCGGTCTTCCAGGCCAGTTGCGGGCGTTGCACCAGTTCGGCATGCGGGTCGCGATCGGGCCGTGCCTGACCGCTGAGAATGCGCCGGATGATCCACGCCGCGCCCGGCGACAGCAAACGCCGCTCCAGCAAGGGGTCCTGGGGCTGCAGGCGTATGCGAGCGCTGTTGCCGCCCCGCGCCAATGCGGCATAACCCCCGACCAAGTCTTCCAGGCGACTGCCAGCACCACCCAGGATCAACGACAGGTTGGGCTCGGCCAAGGGCGGCAGTGCCAGCGGCATGCCGGCCATGCGCAACTGCGCGGCGAAACGCTTGGGGCCGTAGGCTTCGAGCAGTTGCACCGCCGGCAAGTTGAGCGACAAGGCCAGCGCCGAGCTGGCCGACACCGGGCCGCTGAAGCCCATCGAGAAGTTGCCGGGGCGGTAGTCGCCATAGCGGCGCGGCACGTCCTGCAGCAGCGATTCGGAATGGATCAGGCCGTCATCCAGGGCCATGCCATAGAGGAACGGCTTGAGCGTCGAGCCCGGTGAGCGCAGCGAACGGACCATGTCGACGTGGCCGAAGCGGCGTTCATCGGCCAGGTCGATCGAGCCGAGGTAGGCGCGCACGGCCATGCTTTGCGCGTCCACCACCAGCACGGCCGCGGACGTGCGCTCTGGCAGGCGCGCGCGCCAGCCCAGCAACAGGTCTTCCAGGCGCCGCTGCAACGAGGCATCGAGGGTGGTGCGGATCAGCGGCGGGCTGTTGGCGGTGTTCAGCCGGCGCGCCAGCAGCGGCGCCAGCGCCGGCTCCTGGCGCGGGGCCAGCAGCAAGGGCTCTTCGCCGGCTTCCTTGATCTGCAGGGCGGGCCACACCCGATATTCGTCCAGGCGCTGCAGCACCTTGTCGCGGGCACGCTGCGCACGCGCCGGGTGGCGGTCGGGGCGCAAGCGGCTGGGTGCTTGTGGTAACACCGCCAGCAGCGCCGCTTCGGCTGGCGTCAGGTGCATCGGCGACTTGCCCAGGTAGGCCCAGCTGGCGGCTGCTACACCCTGCAAAGTACCGCCGAAGGGCGCGCGATTCAGGTAGATCTGCAGAATGTCGCGCTTGGACAGGTGCCACTCCAGTTGTGCCGTACGCCATAGCTGCCGCAGTTTGCCGGCCAAGGTGCGGTCGTGTGGATCGAGCAAACGTGCCACCTGCATCGACAGGGTACTGCCGCCCGACACTACGCGACCGCCGCGCAGATTCAACCAGGCCGCACGCACCAGCGCCAGGGGATTGACCCCTGGGTGGCGGTAGAACCAGCGGTCTTCGTAAGTCAGCAGCGCCTGCAAGTACAACGGTGACACCTGTTCCGGGCTGACTGGATAGCGCCATACGCCATCGGCATCGGCAAAGCGCCACAGCGGCGTACCGTCTTCGGCCAGCACCACCCGCGCGAGATCGTCAGTGGGCATGGGCAGTGGCCAGAGGCGGTCAGCCAACCACAGCAGGCCGAGCATCACCACCACGGTTATGACACTGGCGCGCAGTAACCTTCCCGCTCGGGTGCGCGGCCGGGCTAAGCTTGGCATCGGGAACCGACCTGGCCAGATAATGGCCAAAGGCTTGGGAACGGCAACCTCGCCGATTCGTACATCAGGAAGCAACTATGCATGTAGAAGGTTTTTTCGAGTGGCTTGGCCAGGCACTGGGTTCATTGATCCGCTTCATCGTCGACGCTTTGAGCGGACTGTTCAACCTGTTGGCCAACGCCGGGGGCAACTTCATCGATGGCCTGGCGCGCACCCTGGGCATGGACACCTCACTTGTGAGCATCCTCGCCCTCATCGTCGGCCTGATGCTGCTGTACTCGGCCATCCGCGCGTTCATGCGCGCCTCGATCATCCTCGGGATCATCTGGCTGGTGCTGGGGTTGTGGGTGATGAGCTGGGTGATCCACTGACTCAGCGGACCACCCCGCCCGAGGTCAACGCGCCTTCACCGTCATCTCTCCCTGCCCATCGCCCACCGCCTGAAGGTTAGGCCGGTACATCGACTCGACCTGCGGCGGTGGGACACGGTAGGTACCCGGGGTTACCGCACGGGCCAGGTACAACAGATGGGTGGTGCCGTAGCCGTCGAGCTTGAGCGCCGCCACATAGCGATCATCGCGGTACTCCTGATGCACCACGCTGGCGTTCTGCATCGACTCGCGCCACTGCTTCACTGCGCTGCTGGCATTGTCCAGGCTGGCGGCGCTCTGCGCCAGGTTCTGGTTTTCCAGTTCCAGGCCTGCCGGCAGCAAATCGACGACCAAGGCATCCGGGACAGGGTCGCTGCCCTTGACTGCAAGGTGCACCAAAACCAGATCACCGCTGCGCAGGTTGTGCAGGTCCAGGGCCTGGCCATTCGTACCCAGGTATTCGCGGCGGATTTCCATACCGTTACCGCCTGCGGCAGGCGCCTGGCGTGGGTAGCCCGAAAGCGTGAGCTGCTGGTAAACAGTTTCGCTGCCTTCGTTTTGCACGCTCAACGGCGATGCCAGCAACGGCCCTTCGAGCTTCATGCCAGACTCGCCATTGTTGAACTCGCGAATCTCACCCGCGCTGTCCAGGCGTGCTTTCCACGGCCCCTCGGGCTTGCCGAGCAGGCCACGACCGGCGAGGAACAGCGCATTACGCTCCTGGGTTGACAGCCAGCGGTTGGCCGCCAGCTCATCGGACAAGGCGAACAGGCGCTGATCAACCTGATTACCCGCCAAGTTGCTCTCCTGCAGCAGCGCCAGGATCAACGCCTGATCCCGCAGGCTGCTACCGTAATCGGCCATCCAGCCTTTGCTGCGACTGATGCCCAGACCCGCCTGCAGCGCCTCCTGCGAACGCGGCTTGTCGCCCATTTTCTCCAGCGCCACCGCCAGTTGCACCAGCGGCAGGCCAGAGCGTGCATCGGCGCGGCGTTCGAACAGGCTGCGCAAAGCGCCCAGCGGCGCCTGCTGGCTGCGCGACAGTACCAACGCGGCATACGCCTGCACGGCGAAGCGAGTGTGCTCGGCGTTCTCGCTGTAGTCGACTTCGATCAGGTTGCGCTCCTGCAGGTAGCGCAGCAGCCTTTCGTTGGCCTTCTTCAGCGCTTCGGCAGGCACGCCATACCCTTGGTCACGGGCACGCAGCAGGAAGTCGGTGACATAGGCGGTCAGCCAGTATTCCTCTTCGCTGTCCGAACTCCACAGGCCGAAGCCACCGTTGTAGCGCTGCATCCCCAGCAGGTGTTCGATGCCCATTTCGATCTTGCGCTTGCGCACGTCGGCAGGCTCACCTTTGATACCCAGGCGCTTGAGGCTTTCGGCGTCGGCATACAACGACGGGTAGAGTCCGCTGGTGGTCTGCTCCAGGCATCCGTAGGGATAGGCTTCAAGGGCGCGGATCTGCTCGGCCAGATTCAGTGGCGGGCGGCTCGACAGCGCCAGGCTGGCTTCCAGTCCCGCAGGCTCGAAGGCGGCCAGGTCGCCTTCCGGCAAAGTCCACGGCTGGTCCTTCAGGGCCACCCGATAGTGCTTGAGCATCGCCGGGTAAGCCGGGCGGATGCCCAGGGTCCACTCGCGCTCGAAGGCATTCACGCTTTCGCCGGGCAACTGCAGGCCATCGACCCGCACATGTACCTTGCCCTGGCCCAAGCCACCCTGGGCCTGCACCGGGATCATCAGCGTGGTGCGCTGGCCCTCGGCCAAGGCAACGGTCTGCCGTGCACTCGCCGCCAGAGTCAACTGACCCTCGGTGGTGATATCGACGCTGAGTTGCTGTTTGCTGCCAGACAGGTTGGCCAGGTCCAGCGCCAGGCTGGTGCGGTCGCCGCCGGCGAGGAAGCGTGGCGCCGACAGCTCGGCGATCAGCGGCGCGGCCACCACCGTCTTGCCTTCGGCCATGCCGAAATGCTCCTCGGTCCAGGCCTGGGCCATCAGCCGCAGTTCACCGTTGAAGTCCGGGATATCGACTGTCGCCTCACCCTCGCCCTGTTCGTTAAGGGTCACCGGCACGCTCTGCTGGGCCACGATGGTGACCGTGGTGTTGGGGCGTTTGCCGCCTTTGGCCATGGCCGCATCACCACCGAACGCCAGGCTGGCCAGGCGGCCCTGTCCGGCTTCGATCAGCTGGCCGTAGATGTCCAGCTGGTCGGCGCCGTAGGCCTTGCGGCCGAACAGGCTGGCGAACGGATCTGGGGTCTTGAAGTCGGTGATGTTGAGGATGCCCACGTCGACCGCGGACAACAGCACATGCACCTGCTTGGGAATGCTGCCGTCGGCATTGGCCGCCTTGAACTTGACCGTCAGCGGTTGTTTGGGCCGCATCTTCTCCGGTGCCTGCAGGCTGAGGGCGAGCTTGCGCTCGGCGCGGCCCAGCGGCAGGTGCAGTACGCCCACTGCGCGCTTGGGTGTGGCATTGGCCTTGCGCTCACCCGGGCGGATCACCAGGGCACTGATGTACAGGTCGTGCCGCGCCCACTGCTTGTCCAGTTGCACGTCGAAGGTTTTGCCCTCGGCCGGCACGTCGATTTCCTGCCACCACAACGGGCCATCGCTGGATTCGATCATCAGGTAGCCGGTACCAGCGGCCGGCGGGATCACCGTGACCTTGGCGGTCGAGCCGTCGGCGTAGGCCGGTTTATCCAGCGCCAGCTTGACCTGGTCGGGGCGCACCGCGCCGCCTTCAGCATTGTCCTGGACGCGATAACCCGCCCAGAAGCGTTCGCTGGAGACCAGGCCAGTCTCAGGGTCTTCCACCTCGACCCGGTACGGGCCCCACTCGACCTGGAAAGTCAGCTTGGCGGTGGAGCCGGCCTTGACGCTGATGTTTTCCTCGCTTTGGGTGAGGAATTTCTCGTTGTAGTTGTAGCTCCAGCCGTCGTCCTGCGAGTAATTCCAGTAGTAGTCACGGCGCTCGCGGACCAGGCGCACCTTAAGCCCGTTGGCCGCGAGCTTGTTGCCGTCGCGGTCGGCAACCAGAAATTCGAATTCCACCGGGCCGTCGCTGTCGGTTTCCTCGCCGTCGAACAAGCCGCGCAATCCGGGCAGGCGCTCGGCGGGCCAGATGGGTTGTTCGAGGCGCCGGGTGATCGGCCGGCCACCGGATTCCTGCAGGCTAGCCTGTACGGTCAGCTGCAGTGGCGAACGGGCTTCGGCCCAACGGCTTTCGATATCGATTGTGGTCTTGCCGGCCTGATCGAGGGTGAGTTCGTCCAGCTCCAGGTCCTGGTTCAGCTCCGTCTCGGTCACCGAGCCGAACTGGTAACCAGGCAACGCCGGCACCGCCTCGCGCAGCGGGCGCACATAAGCTTGGCCACTCAGGCGGTTGCCCGCAGCCGGTGCACCGTAGAGGTACCGACCCTTGACCTGGACTTGGGCGGTTTCCTCAGGCGAGAGTGGCGTGCTGCTGCCCTTGAGTTCCAGCGCCAGGCGCTCGGGCAGGAAGTCTTCGACGAGGAATTCATAGACCTGCTTGCGCCCGCCGCCAAGATCCAGCAACAGCTGCCAGCGCCCCGTCGGGGCTTCAGTGGCCAATTGCAGTTGGTATTGATAGAGGCCGTTCGCATCGGCCTCCCATACGAACTTGCGGCTCACCTGTTCATCCGGCCGCCGCACTTCGACGCTGACCGGCTGGGCCTTCACCGGCTTGCCATCCTGGTCGCGCAGCAGGCCGTTGAGCAGAACCGTTTCCCCCGGGCGATAGAGGTCACGCGGGCCGAAAATGAAGAACTGCAAAGGGTTGGCCTGCGGGCCGGTGATGTCGAATTCGGCCAGGTCCAGTGCAGCCGTATTCAGGCGCAGCAGCGTGGTATGCACGCCCTGGGTCGCGATCAGGGTATCGGCTTTGGCCGTGATCGGCAGCTGGGCATGGCCTTGGCCATCGGTCTTGGCCTGGGCCAGCAGCTTGCCTTTGTCGTCATGCAGTTCGAGGTTCACCTCCTTCAGCGCCTTGCCACCCTCCAGCGCCTGGGCGAACACATCGAGGCGATCGCGGTAGCGATGGGCGGACACGCCGATGTCGCTGAGGGTGAACAGCGTTGCCGGCTGCGAATAGTCGTACGTGCCGGATGCCCGCATCACCGCCAGGTAGACACCGGGCTCCTGCAGCGGCTTGATCCCGGCAATTGGCAATAGCACCGTTTCGCGGGTGTTGCGCGCCGGGTTGAGGTCGAAGCGGCCGCTGTAGACCAGGTCGGCCAGGGCCAGGGTTTCCTTGGACTGGTAGTAGTACAGGCTGCTGTTGCGCCCCCAGTTGACCAGGAAGGTCGAGAGCATCTCCGGCTTGACCCGGAAGAACTCGACATCGACCTTGTCGACGTTCAGAGCAATCACCGGCAAGCCCTCGGCCAGGCGCGTGGGCAGCAGCGAGCCACGGCTGGCGAAGCCTATGGTCGGCTGCATGTCGCGGGTTTCCAGGCGGGTCACCGATTCGCTGTCGAGCTGCTTGCCGTTGACTGCAAGCAGGCCCTTGTCGACGGTCAGCACCAGCTTGCGCTGCGGCTCGAGGTGGCGCAGGCGCAGCTCCATCTGATTGTCGGAGAGCTCCCAGGCGCCGTCGACCTTGCCTTTGACGGTGTCGACCAGGTGCAGTTTGCTGGCGAAGTCCTGCTTGGCATCCAGCGGCGCGGAGAAGCTGACCGACAGGGTGCTGGCACCGTCGAGCTGCACTTCAGAGACATCCAGCACACTGAGCTCGCGGCCCTCGTAGCGCTTGGCGAGCACGGCTGGGTCCTCGCGCTTGGGCGCCGGAGCCTCGACCGCAGCGCTCGCTGCCGGCGTCTCGGTGGCGGCGGGTTTGTCCGGCGTGGAGGAATCACAGGCACTGAGCAGGGCCAGCGCGCAGGCCAGCAACAATCCTTTGTTGAACATGGAGTCGGGACTCTTTGGCAGCGTGTACGTGAGGCCGCAACTATAGCGCAACGGCCGCAGGCTGGCCGGTACAATGCTTCCATTCGATCCAGAGGGCCGCTGCACACCCCATTCGCGGGGCAAGCCCGCTCCCACAGGTAATCTGGTGCTCTCAAGACTCTGTGGGAGCGGGCTTGACCCGCGAATGGGGCGCGCAGCGGCCCCGCTTTACCCAGGAATCTACATGTCTCAACTAGCCGCCGACTGGCGCCACCGCCTCACCCACCGCAAAGTCTGGGCGCTAGCGGCGCCGATGATCCTATCCAATATCTCGGTGCCGCTGGTGGCGCTGGTCGACAGCACGGTGATCGGCCATCTGCCTCACGCCCACCAGCTTGGCGCAGTGGCCGTGGGCGCCACCCTGTTCACCTTCATGGTCGGCCTGATGGGCTTCCTGCGCATGGGCTCCACCGGCTTCGCCGCCCAGGCCGCCGGGCGTGCCGACGGTGCCGCGCTGCGCCAGGTACTGGTGCAAGGCTTGCTGCTGGCACTGGCTTTCGCCGTGCTCATCGGCCTGCTTGCCCTGCCCTTCAGCCAGCTGGCGCTGCACGCGATGCAACCGAGCGAAGCACTGCAGCAATCGACCGAGACGTTCTTTCACACCCGCTTGCTCGGCCTGCCCGCAGCATTGGCCAGCTACGCGCTGGTTGGCTGGTTTCTAGGCACGCAGAACGCCCGCGCGCCGCTGGCCATACTGCTGACCACCAACCTGCTGAACATCGCCCTCAATCTATGGTTCGTACTGGGCCTTGACTGGGGGGTGCTGGGCTCGGCGCGGGCGTCGGTGATCGCCGAATGGAGCGCCGCGCTGCTTGGCCTGGCCCTCACACGTCCGGCCCTGCGCGCCTACCCCGGCCACATCGCCTGGGCGGCACTCAAGCGCTGGCAAGCCTGGCGGCCGCTGCTGGCGGTCAACCGCGATATCTTCCTGCGCAGTCTGGCGCTGCAGCTGGTGTTCCTGTTGATTACCGTGCAGGGCGCGCGGCTGGGCGAAGCCACGGTGGCGGCCAATGCCCTGCTGCTCAACGGACTGCTGCTCACCGCCTATGCCCTCGATGGCCTGGCGCATGCCGTGGAAGCCCTATGCGGTCATGCCATCGGCGCGCGTGATCGCGACACCTTGCGCCGCTCGCTGGTGGTGGCCTGTGGGTGGTCGCTGATCACCAGCATGGTCTTTGCCGGGTTGTTCCTGCTGGGCGGGCACCTATTCATCGACCTGCAGACCGATATCGACAGCGTGCGCGCGGCTGCGTACCCGTACCTGCCGTACCTGGCAGTGCTGCCGTTGGTGGCGGTGTGGAGTTACTTGTTGGACGGGCTGTTCATTGGCGCGACACGGGCGCGAGAAATGCGCAATGCGATGCTGGTTTCAGTGCTGATCGCCCTGCCGGTGGCGTGGGCCATGAGCGGGTTTGGCAACCATGGGTTATGGTTGGCGTTTCTCGGGTTCATGGCGTTGCGGGCGGTGACACTGGGATGGGTGGGGTGGCGGTTGCAGCAGCGGGATGGTTGGATCGGCTAAAAAACCTGAGGGAGCGGCTTCAGCCGCGAACACCGGCGAAGCCGGTGCCATCCACCGCGTCGTTTGCTTCGCGGCTAAAGCCGCTCCCACAGAGTTCAGCGGCGTCTGTAAACACACCGCTGTAACCTGGAAAACCGGTCAGGAAGACAGATAAGAAGACCGGGTCAACCCCAACCGCAGCGCATCCAGGAACTGCGTCCGCTCACGCGCCGTGATCTTCGCGCTGGCGACCTTGTCGCGGTAATGAGTCATCAACTCCTCCGGCGACAGGTGCACGTAGCGCAGCATGTCTTCGATGGTGTCGTGGGTCTCGATACCGGCGTGATAAACGCTGCCATCGGCGTTCTGGTAGATGTTCACCGAGTCGGTGTCACCAAACAGGTTGTGCATGTCGCCGAGGATTTCCTGGTACGCGCCGACCAGGAACACGCCCAGCAGGTAGTCCTCACCTTCATTGAGGGCATGCACCGGCATGCTGGTCTCGATGCTCTGCTCGTCGACGTACTGGTTGATCTTGCCGTCGGAGTCGCAGGTCAGGTCCTGCAGTACCGCGCGGCGCAGCGGCTCTTCATCCAGGCGGTGCAGCGGGATGATCGGCAGCACTTGGCCGATGGCCCAGGTATCCGGCAGGCTCTGGAACACCGAGAAGTTGCAGATGTACTTGTCGGCCAGCTTGTCGTTGAGCTCGTCCAGCACTTGGCGATGCGAGCGCTGGCGGGCCTTCAGCGAGTTGTGCAGGCGGCGGCACACGGCGAAGTAGCACTGCTCGGCCAGGGCTTTTTCGGCCAGGGTGAGCTTGCCATCGGCATACTGCGCGGCCACGTCACCCATGTAGTGGGTGGCACGCCAGTAGGTTTCGGTGACCATCTCGATGTCGGTCGGGCCGAGCAGGTCGGCCAACCATTGCACGGTTTCGGGCAACGCTTCCTTGTTTTCGATGCTAGGCACGTCGTCGTTGTGCTTCTCGACGTCGGTGACCTGAATGACCAGCATGGCATGGTGCGCGGTTAGCGAGCGGCCGCTCTCGGAGAAGATGTGCGGGTGCGGCAGGCCCTGCGCGTCGCAGAACTCCTTGAGCATGCCCACCACCACGCCAGCGTAGTCGTCCATGTCGTAGTTGATCGAACTGGCGTTGCGCGAGTGGGTGCCGTCGTAGTCGACACCCAGGCCACCGCCGACGTCGATGTGGTCGACCGGCAGGCCGAGCGCGCGCAGTTCGCCGTAGTAACGGATGGCTTCCTTGAAGCCGTGCTGGTAGTCGGCCAGGTTGGCGATCTGCGAGCCCATGTGGAAGTGCAGCAGGCGGATGCCCTGGTCCAGGCCAGCGTCGCGGAAGCGCTGCACCACCGAAATCAGCTGCGCAGCGGACAAACCGAACTTGGATTTCTCGCCACCGGTATCGGCCCACTTGCTCGACGCCAGGGACGACAGGCGCACGCGCAGGCCGACCTGCGGCTTGACCTTCAGCTCAGCAGCTTCTTCGATCACCAGCGCCACTTCGGACTCTTTCTCGATGACGATGAACACGTTGTGGCCAAGCTTCTGGCCCATCAGCGCCAGGCGGATGAACTCGCGGTCCTTGTAGCCATTGCAGACGATGGTGCCGCCCTTCGGCGCCAGTGCCAGCACCGCCAACAGCTCAGGCTTGGAGCCCGCTTCCAGGCCGATGGAGACGTTCTGCGTGGCGATGATGTTTTCCACCACCGCTTCCTGCTGGTTGACCTTGATCGGGTACAGCGCGGTGTACTGGCTCTGGTACTCCAGGCGCGCGATGTTGGCGTCGAACGCACCCGTCAGCTGGCGCACGCGGTCTTGCAGGATGTCGGGGAAGCGCACCAGCAGCGGCAGCGACAGGCCGCTCTGGCGCAGTTCGTCGACCTGTTCGAACAGGTCGATCGGGGCGCTCTGGGGGCCGTTGGGGCGCACTTCGACGCGCCCGGCTTCATTGATGGCGAAGTAACCAGCGCCCCAATGGCGGATACCATAAACACTGCGGCTGTCGGCCACGGTCCACTGGCTACCATCGTCTTTGCGTGTGCGTCGTACGGACATTCAAGTCCCCTATAGATAAGTCGAAGACACTGCCCCGCAGGCAGCGGAGCGAGTGTAAAAGCTGAAAATGACGATTCATCCGTGCCCAGGCATAGACCCTGACCACGGGAACGAGTTTAGAAAGCGCTGGGCAAAAAATCGCGCGACAGCCTCAGCCGCCAGACTTTTTCGCCTTGAAACCCTGTTTGGTCAGCTCGCCGATCAACAGCTCGACATGGTCGCCCTGGATCTCGATAACCCCGTCTTTCAAAGCACCGCCTGTACCGCAGCGGCGCTTGAGCGTGGTGGCCAGCTCCTTGAGCTGGTCGGGCGGCAGCGGCACGCCGGTGACGGTGGTCACGGTCTTGCCCCCACGGCCTTTGCTCTCGCGGCGCACGCGGGCGATACCGTCGCCTTCGGGGATGGTTTGCTGCTTACAGATGCAGGCATCCACCGGCTGGCTGCAGTCGGGGCAGTGCCGACCGGCATCGGTGGAAAACACGAGACCGCCAAGGGCGGAAAAGGAAGAAGCTTTCTTGGCCACTTTTGTTCCTCTGTGCTGAGGACAAAAACTGGTCGGGCTCCTTGTGCAGAGACCGACCGCGAAGCCCCACTCTGGCAGGGGCGGCGCTACTGCCGCAGGTTCCTGCGACAGCCCGAAAAGGGCGCGCAGTGTAACGATAAATCAGGCAATTGCTAAGTACTGGAATGCGCCATTTTGCGAATGATTTGCGACCCAACGACCCAGCGTTACCGCAGGCTGGCCTTATACCGCTGCAATGCCGCCAACGAGTCCGGGCAATAGGGCAGCACCTTGCTCTCTGCCTCGGCCTGGGCAAGGCTGACGAACTTGGCCTCGATCACCTCTTCCGGCTGCAACCGCAATGGCGCATCGGACACCGCCGAATACACCGCGCACCACAAGTGATTATTGGGCTGGTCGAAGTAAAACCGCTCATGGAAGCGCAGATCGGCCCCTTCGATCCCCAACTCCTCGGCCAGCTCCCGAGCGGCCGAATCGGCATACGCCTCGCCCGCTGCCACCATTCCGCCTGCGGCCACATCCCAATAACCGGGATACAGCGCCTTGCTCAACGTGCGCCGGTGCACGCACAGCTCACCAGCACCGTTGAACAACAGGATGAAGGTGCAACGTCCGATCAGGCCGCGCTCACGCAATTCAGCCCTGGGCAGCGCGCCGAGCACCTGATCGGCGTCGTCCACCCAGGCGACCAGTTCGCGGTCGGAGGCCGCCCGGTGGGCGGCCTCATGGGCGCTGATGGTCATGCTCAACCCTGCGACAGCAGCTGACGCAGGTCGATCACCGCAGCGTTGGCCCGCGAAATGTAGTTGGCCATGACCAGCGAGTGGTTGGCCCACATGCCAAAGCCGCTGCCATTGAGCACCATCGGGCTCCACAGCGGCTCTTGCGAGGCTTCCAGCTCACGGATGATCTGGCGCACGCTGACGGTCGCGTTCTTCTTCGCCAGCACGTCGGCGAAGTCTACCTCGATGGCACGCAGCAGGTGCGACAGCGCCCAGGCCTGGCCACGGGCTTCGTAGAACACGTTGTCGATCTGCAGCCAAGGGGTTTCCACCACTTCCTCGTCAACCTGCGGTGCCTGGCCGGCAACCACCGACTCGGTCTTCAGGTTGGTGTTGAGCTTGACCCGGCCAACGCTGGCCGACAGGCGTTGCGACAGCGAACCCAGGCGCGTGGCAACATCACCCAGCCAGTTGTTCAGGTTGTCGGCACGGGTGTAGAAGATCGCACCCTTGTCGCCAGCTGCCAGACGCGTCTGGTAGCGGCCCAGCGATTTGATGCCCTCTTCGAACTCCGATTCGCTCGACGGCAAGATCCAGCTCTTGTTGTCGAAGTTGAAGCGTGGCTCCGCCTTGGCCAGGTCGGCGTCCTCGGTGGACTGCGACTGCGAACGGGCGAAGTCCTTGCGCAACGCGCGGGACAGGTCGCGCACCTGGACCAGCACGCCGTATTCCCAGCTCGGCATGTTGTCCATCCACAGCCCTGGCGGGAAACGGTCGTTGGAAATATAGCCGCCCGGCTTGTTCAGCAGGGTATTGGCCACGGTCTTGAGGGTTTCGATAGTGGTGTAGCCAATCACCATTTGCTGGCCATTGCGCTCGGCCGCAGCCTGGGCACTCTGCTGCACCGGGAACAGCTCCGGCTCCTGGCTCCAGTACCAACCCAGGCCGATACAGACCAGCAGGTACAACCCGATCAGGGTCCCCAGGGCACGGCTCCAGAGGCCGCCCAAGTAGCTACGGGCGGCTGCGCCGCGGCCGTCGACACGCTCACGGGGCTCGGCTTTGGCCTCGCGGTTTTTCCAGTCCAGCATGGCTTTGTCCTTAATCAGTCACGACGGTTCAGGGGCTTGGACCACAGGCATTCGCCAGGGTGCCACGGCAAGCCCGCGTTGCTGCACTATAAAGCAGACACCGCCGTACGCATAAGCGACCAATCGGTCAGTAACTGAATATTCGTTTTCAACGCTTTGTTGATGCGGCGCACGCGCAGGCCGGGAAAGAACTGCTAGCATAGAGCCATCATTGCACCTGCACCTCCAACCAATAAGTAGTCAGGACATGACCCAAGCCGCGGAGCCGAGCCAAGAGCGCCTCAAGCAGGAGCTCGATCACCTGCTGCAACGCCTGTCGCAACCCCGCTTGCGCAAGGGTGACCAACCCGACCAGGTGGCGCTGCGGCCTGCGCGCAAACCGGTGTACCTGCTGCTGCGCGACCCTGAGCGAGCCGAGCGCCTGGCCCAGCAGCTGGAGTTCTTCGGCCTGTGCGCTCAACCGCTGTTCGGTGCAGACGCGTTCCTGGCATCGGTGGCCGAGCAACTGCCGTCGGCCATCGTCATGGATGTCGACTTCACCGGGCCCGGCTGCGGCGTGCCGTTGGCCGCTCGGGCACAGCAAGGCCGCGAACACGCCATCCCGTTGCTGTTTTTCAGCCACCACGAAACCGACACCCCCACGCGCCTGGCGGCCGTGCGCGCGGGCGGGCAAGCCTTCCTGACCGGCACCCTGGAAGCCTCCAGCCTGCTGGAAAAACTCGAAGCCATCACCAGTACCGCAGCCCATGAACCTCTGCGCGTGTTGATCATCGACGACTCGCGCACCCAGGCCCTGCATGCTGAGCGCGTGCTGGGCAGCGCCGGCATGATCACCCGCAGCCTGACCGATCCGATCGCCACCATGGCGGAGCTTGCCGAATTCCAGCCCGACCTGATCATCCTCGATATGTACATGCCAGGCTGCTCCGGCCCGGAGCTGGCCAAGGTGATCCGCCACAACGACCGCTATGTCAGCGTGCCGATCATCTACCTGTCCGCCGAGGATGACCTGGACAAGCAGCTCGACGCCATGAGCGAAGGCGGCGACGACTTCCTGACCAAGCCGATCCGTTCACGCCACCTGATCACCACGGTGCGCAACCGCGCGGCCCGCGCCCGCCACCTGAAGTCGCGCATGGTCCGGGACAGCCTTACCGGGCTGTACAACCACACCCATATCCTGCAACTGCTCGAAGACTGCAGCTTCCGTGCGCGCCGGGAGGGCCAGCCACTGAGCTTCGCCATGCTCGACATCGACCATTTCAAGAAGATCAACGACCACCATGGCCACCCCATGGGCGACCGGGTGATCAAAAGCCTGGCGCTGTTTCTCAAGCAGCGCCTGCGCAAGACCGATTTCATCGGCCGTTACGGCGGCGAGGAGTTCGCCATCGTCATGCCCAACACCGCGCTGGAGGCCGCGCACAAGGTGCTCGACGAAATACGCCGGCGCTTTGCGGAAATACTCTATCCCGCGCAGCCCGGTGATCTGCAATGCACCTTCAGTGCCGGGGTGGTGCAGCTGGATGAAGCGCTCGATGCGCTGACCATGGCCAGCGCGGCGGATGAGGCGCTGTATCGGGCCAAGCATGCCGGGCGCAACTGCGTGGTGCGAGTCGAGCCCTAGCCGACTGAAGGCACATTGCCAGTTTTTTATGACGCCAAGCCACTGGCGTCATCACCACGTCACAAAACCGCAATAACTTCAGGCACCTACCTCTCCACTCCCCCGCAGGAAGTTCGCGGCTATGCGCCTGAAGTGGCTGACCAATTTCAACACCCTGTTGCTGGTGACCGTGTGTATCGCCTTGGGCGCGACCCTGTGGTGGTCGCAGCGTGCCCTGGAACGGCCTTATCAATTGATGGAGCGCTACCTGGGCCTGTCGCAGCAGTTCCAGAACCAAGCTGCACGCAACACCCAAGCCTACCTCGGCAGTGGCGATGCTCTACGTCACGCGGCTGCAGTGGAAGCCAACAATCAGTTGCAGGCGGCGCTGGCGGGCTGGCCAGATGAACTGGCCGACAAATTGCGCCCGAGCCTGGGCACCCTGCAGGCCTTCACCGCCAACGAATTGCTGGCCGCCGGCAAGCTCGCCGGCGACCCGCAGGCCTTGCTGCTGCAAGCCGAGCGCGAGCTGGGCGCCAGCTTCGAACAACTGGCCGGCTATGCCCGCGACAGCGCCAGCGCTGATGCCACGCGCTACCTGCTGCCGTTGCTCGACGCCAGCGTGCATCTGGGCCGCCTGTCGCTGGCCCGTGACAAACTGGTCAGCAGCGGCCGCGCCGAGCTGGCCGACGAAGTCGAACGCGAACTGCAGCTGATCCGCGCCCAGGCCCAGGTCATCGACGGCCTGCCACTGTTGGGCGTGACCCGCGCCGCCGAATCGAGCGCCGACGATTTCGCCGCGATGATGGGCTTGGAAAGCCAGGCCAGCGGGCAGCAGGAAGACGTCGCCGTGGGCCTCAAGCGCGAGCTGCAGAGCCTGCTCAACCGCTACCCCGCCGAGCTGCAACGCACCCGTGAACAGATAGAACGGCGCACCGCCCTTGCCGCCAGCGCCAACCAGCGCCTCGACGCCGTGCAACAGGCCATCGCCGGCCTGGAGCCCGAGGTGCGCGCACAGCACGCCAAGATCGCCGGTGAAGTGCGCATCATGCAGGGGTTGATGATCGGCCTGATCCTGCTGATCGCCCTGCTGATCGACACCTTGCAGCGGCGCCTCACCCGTACCCTGACCGGCTTGGCACCCGCCCTGTCGCGCTGGGCCGAGGGCGACTTCGCCGCGCCCATCGCGCTGGGCAAGACCAACCGCGAGCTGCACGACATCCAGGAGTCGCTAAACCGCCTGCGCCAGTACCTGGTGGAACTGGTCGGCACCATCCGCCACAACGCCGAGCAGGTTGCTGGCAGCAGCCACGCGCTGGCTGGCATGAGCGCGGCGCTGCACGACGGCGCCGAGCGCCAGGCCGGCGACACTGGGCAGATCCGCGACGCCCTGGGCGAGCTGGAAGCGACCATCCAGCAAGTGGCCGGTGACGCCAGCTCAGCCGCCGATGCCAGCCGCGATGCCGGCCGCGCCGTGGAGCAAGGCCAGACGGTGATCGGCCAGAGCCTTTCCGGCCTGCGCGCGCTGGTCGACGAAGTGCAGGGCAATGCACGCATGATCGAACAGCTGGCCGAGGAGTCGGCGACCATCGGCGGTGTGCTGACGGTGATCCGCTCGATTGCCGAGCAGACCAATCTGCTGGCATTGAATGCCGCCATCGAAGCCGCCCGTGCCGGTGAGATGGGCCGCGGCTTTGCCGTGGTGGCCGATGAAGTGCGCTCGCTGGCGCAACGTACCACCGGCGCCACAGGTGAAATCCAGGCCTTGATCGACCGCTTGCAGCAGGCGGCTCGAGGATCGGTGGCGGGCATGCGGGCGCAGCTGGAACATGCCGAAGCCACCGCTGAGCAGGCACAGGCTGCCGATGGCGCGTTGGATGAAATTGTCAGCGCGATCCGCACGATTGCCGAGACGGCGGTGCGCATTGCCGATGTCACGGCGCAGCAGAGCGGTGCCGTGAGTGAGATTCGCGGGCACAGTGAACGGATTCATGCATTGGGTGAAGACAATCTGCAGCGCATTGGCGAAGGGCGCGAGCAGGGCGAACAGCTGCTGAGCCTGGGTGATGAGCTGAGCAAAGCGGTGCTGGCCTTCAGAGTCTGATTTTGCCTGTACCGGCCCCTTCGCGGGGCAAGCCCGCTCCCACAGGTACAGCGCAGGCCTCGAGTGCAGTGGAGAGCCTGTGGGAGCGGGCTTGCCCGCGAAGAGGTCCGCACAGCCGACACAAAACCCAATGACCACCACTTCCGCTATCATGCCCGCCATGTTCCACCTCGCGAGTCCGCCATGCGCCGCCTGTTTTTCCTGCTGTTCCTGCTGCTGGCCAGCCCTGCCTTCGCCTCCGGCCTGCTCGACAACCGCCCCAGCGCCACCCTTGGCGCCGCCTCGCTGAGCAACAGCGCAGATTTTCTGCCGGTACACGAAGCCTTCAAGCTCAGCCTGGTCCAGGCCGATGCGCACACCCTCAAACTGCGCTTCGTCGCCACCGACGGCTATTACCTCTACCGCCATCGCTTCCAGTTCCGTACCGAACCCGCTGACATCGCTCTGGGCACACCGAACATCCCCAAGGGCGAGGCCAAGCACGATGAGTTCTTCGGCGATGTCGAGGTTTACCACGGTGTAGTGGACATCGAACTGCCGCGCACCGATTCCCGCGCCTTCACCTTGCTGGTGGGCTACCAGGGCTGCGCCGACAAGGGCCTGTGCTACCCGCCGGAAACCGAACGCCTGAACATCGATGGCGAGGGTGGCGTTGCGAACAACGCACCCGGCTGGAGCTGGAAATCGCTGCTGCTGTTCTTCCTTGCCGGTGTCGGCCTGACGTTCACCCCCTGCGTGCTGCCGATGCTGCCCATCCTCTCCGGCGTGGTCCTGCGCGGGCAGGTGGGCGGCCTACGCGGCCTTTCCCTGTCGCTGGCTTACGTCATTCCGATGGCCGCCAGCTTCGCCGTGCTGGGCGCGCTGATGGGCCTGTTCGGCGCCGGCCTGAACCTGCAGGCGCGGCTGCAATCGGCCTGGGTGCTGGTGCCGTTTGCGCTGTTCTTCGTGCTGTTCGCGCTGGCCATGTTCGGCCTGTTCGAGCTGAAGTTGCCGCAAGCCTTGAACAATCGCCTGGACAAGCTCGCCCACCGCACCAAGGGCGGCTCACTGGTGGGTGCGGCGGTACTCGGGGTGCTCTCCAGCCTGCTGGTGTCGCCCTGCGTCTCGGCACCGCTGGCCGGCGCGCTGCTGTACATCAGCGCCAGCGGCGATGCCTTGGGCGGTGCACTCAAGCTGTTTGCTCTGGGCCTGGGCATGGGGGCGCCCCTGTTGCTGGTGGCCACGGGCGGTGCGGCCTGGCTGCCGAAAAGCGGCCCCTGGATGAATACCGTGAAGAACGCCATTGGCGTGCTGCTGCTGGGCCTGGCGATCGGGCTGCTCAGCCGCGTGCTGCCGGGGCCGGTGACCTTGCTGCTGGTCGGGTTCCTGAGTGCCGGCGTGGCGCTGTTCCTCGGCGCTCTGGAGTTCGTGGTCAAGGCCCCCCGCCAACGCCTGGCGCAATTGCTCGGCCTGGCGCTGCTGGTCTACGCCCTCGCCTGCTGGTACGGCGCGCTGAACGGCCAAGGCGACCCGCTGCGCCCTTTGCCCACGCCAACGCTGGCAGTGGGCAACGCCAGCCTTGCTGCCAAGGCAGATGCCTGGCAGACCGTCACCACCAAGGCGGCGCTGGACGCCGCCCTGGCCCAGGCCAAGTCCGCCGGTCAACCCGTGCTGCTGGACTGGTACGCCGACTGGTGCATCAGCTGCAAGGTCATCGAGCATGAGGTGCTCAACGCACCGCAGGTCCAACCCCAGCTGAACGCATTCAAACTGTTGCGCTTCGACATTACCGAAAGCAACGCCGAACAGCGCACCCTGCTCGACCGTTATCAGCTTTTCGGTCCGCCAGCACTGCTGTTCTTTTCGGCGAACGGCAGCGAAATGACCAGCGATCGGCTGATTGGCGAGATAAACGCCGGCGAATTTGCGCGAATTCTGACGCGCGTGCGCGGCGAACTCGGTCTATAACTTCCCGCGTGCCGGGAAAATTCTCCACTTGAGTGACCGGATTTAATCATTCGGTCACATCTTTCGCGCGAACCTCGGACATCGTGCTGGCTATTGCCGGGAACTGGACACTTGCCGTCGCTTTGCGGCACACTCGCCGCGCTGTGTCGAATTGCCCTACAAATCCAAGGAATCCGCAGATGGCAACGCTACTGGTCCTTCATGGCCCAAACCTGAACCTGCTCGGTACCCGGGAGCCAGGCCACTACGGCGCCATGACCCTGGCCCAGATCAACCAGGACCTGGAACAGCGTGCCCGCGCCGCAGGCCACCATCTGCAATACCTGCAGAGCAATGCCGAGTACGAACTGATCGACCGTATTCATGCCGCACGCAACGAGGGTGTGGACTTCATCCTGATCAATCCGGCTGCTTTCACCCACACAAGCGTCGCATTACGTGACGCATTGCTTGCGGTGAGCATCCCATTCATCGAAGTGCACCTGTCCAACGTGCACAAACGCGAACCGTTCCGTCACCACTCCTACTTCTCCGATGTCGCCGTAGGAGTGATCTGCGGCTTGGGCGCCAGCGGTTATCGCCTGGCCCTGGAGTCCGCACTGGAACAACTGGCTGCCAACGCACAGCCCTGATGATTGAGACCCTGGTCCACGTGGGCCGGGGTTCGACAGAAACGTTTCGATACGTTTTTAAATTACGCCCCCTGACCGAACCCTTTGGGAGTTGATGATTAATGGATATCCGTAAAGTCAAGAAACTGATCGAGCTGCTGGAAGAGTCTGGCATCGACGAGCTGGAGATCAAGGAAGGCGAAGAGTCGGTCCGTATCAGCCGCAACAGCAAGACCCCAGCTGCCCAGCAGTTCTACGCACCAGCACCGATGGCTGCCGCCCCTGTTGCCGCTCCAGCAGCCGCTGCTGCACCGGTTGCCGAAGCTGCCGCTGCTGCACCTGCCCTGAAAGGCACCGTGGTTCGCTCGCCGATGGTCGGCACCTTCTACCGCAAGCCTTCGCCGACTTCGCCAAACTTCGCTGAAGTTGGCCAGTCCGTGAAGAAGGGCGACACCCTGTGCATCGTCGAAGCCATGAAGATGATGAACCACATCGAAGCCGAGTTCGGCGGTGTCATCGACGCCATTCTGGTAGAAGACGGCCAGCCGGTTGAGTTCGACCAGCCGCTGTTCACCATCGTTTGAACCGCGGAGAGCCAACGATGTCTGCGAAGCTCGAAAAAGTCCTGATCGCCAACCGCGGGGAAATTGCCCTGCGGATCCTGCGTGCCTGCAAAGAGCTGGGCATCAAGACCGTCGCCGTGCACTCCACCGCCGACCGTGAACTGATGCACCTGGGCCTGGCAGACGAGTCGGTCTGCATCGGTCCAGCGCCCTCCAAGAATTCCTACCTGCACATCCCAGCGATCATCGCGGCTGCCGAAGTCACCGGCGCCACGGCGATTCACCCGGGCTACGGCTTCCTGGCAGAAAACGCCGACTTCGCCGAGCAGGTGGAAAAATCCGGTTTCGCCTTCATCGGCCCGAAAGCCGACACCATTCGCCTGATGGGCGACAAGGTTTCGGCCAAGGCAGCGATGATCAAGTCGGGTGTACCAACCGTTCCCGGTTGTGAAGGCCCGCTGCCGGAAGACGAAGAAGTCGCCCTGGCGATCGCCCGTGACGTCGGCTACCCGGTGATCATCAAGGCCGCCGGTGGCGGTGGTGGTCGCGGCATGCGCGTGGTGCACAAGGAAGAGGACCTGATCGCCTCGGCCAAGCTCACCCGCACCGAAGCCGGTGCTGCCTTCGGCAACCCGATGGTCTACCTGGAGAAGTTCCTGACCAACCCACGCCACGTGGAAGTTCAGGTACTGTCCGACGGCCAGGGCAATGCCGTGCACCTGGGCGACCGCGACTGCTCGCTGCAGCGCCGTCACCAGAAAGTACTGGAAGAAGCGCCGGCTCCAGGCATCGACGAGAAGGCCCGCCAGGAAGTCTTCAAGCGTTGCGTCGATGCGTGCATCGAAATCGGCTACCGCGGCGCGGGTACTTTCGAGTTCCTGTACGAGAACGGCAGCTTCTACTTCATCGAGATGAACACCCGTGTACAGGTTGAGCATCCGGTGTCGGAAATGGTCACTGGCATCGACATCGTCAAGGAGATGCTCAGCATCGCCGCTGGCAACAAGCTGTCGTTCCGTCAGGAAGACGTGGTGATCCGCGGACACTCGCTGGAGTGCCGGATCAACGCCGAAGACCCGAAGAAGTTCATCCCGAGCCCAGGCAAGGTCAAGCACTTCCACGCCCCGGGTGGCAACGGCGTTCGCGTCGATTCGCACTTGTACAGCGGTTATTCGGTTCCGCCGAACTACGACTCGCTGATCGGCAAGCTGATCACCTACGGCAAGGACCGCGACGAAGCCATGGCGCGCATGCGCAATGCCCTGGACGAGATCGTCGTCGACGGCATCAAGACCAACATCCCGCTGCACCGCGACCTGGTGCGTGATGAAGGTTTCTGCAAAGGCGGCGTCAACATCCACTACCTCGAGCACAAACTGGCCAACCAGGAGTGATCGCGCTAGCGTGATGCATTGAAGACCCCGGCCCTGTGCCGGGGTTTTTCTTTTGTGGACACCGCGGTGTTCCAGCCCTCCTCTACAAACCCCCCGCACTCGCGTAAACTGCCAGCCTTCGCGCAGCCTCGGGCTGCCCCTGTCGATTTACCAAAGGTGCCCGCCATGCCCTGGCTGCAAGTACGCCTGGCCATCAGCCCGGAACAAGCCGAAACCTACGAAGACGCCCTGCTCGAAGTCGGCGCTGTCTCGGTTACGTTCATGGATGCCGAAGATCAGCCTATCTTCGAACCTGACCTCAACACTACCCCGCTGTGGTCGCACACCCACTTGCTGGCCTTGTTCGAGGCCGATGCCGAGCCCGAAGCGGTGTTCGCTCACCTGCAACTGCTGACCGGCGCGGCGCTGCCCGAGCACCAGGCCGAGGTCATCGAAGACCAGGACTGGGAGCGCAGCTGGATGGACGGCTTCCAGCCGATGCGTTTCGGCCAGCGCCTGTGGATCGTGCCGAGCTGGCACGACGCGCCCGAAAAGGACGCGGTCAACCTGCTGCTCGACCCGGGCCTGGCGTTCGGCACCGGCACCCACCCGACCACCGCACTGTGCCTGGAATGGCTCGATGGCCAGCAGCTTGAAGGCACCCAGGTGCTGGACTTTGGCTGCGGCTCGGGCATCCTCGCCATCGCCGCGCTGCTGCTGGGTGCCCGTGAAGCGGTCGGTACCGACATCGACGTGCAGGCCATCGAGGCCTCGCGTGACAATGCCCAGCGCAATGGCATCGCTGACGAAAAGCTGGCCTTGTACCTCCCTGAAGACATGCCGGCCATGCAGGCCGACGTGCTGGTCGCCAACATTCTTGCAGGCCCGCTGGTCTCGCTGGCGCCGCAACTGTCCGGCCTGGTTCGCCCAGGCGGTCTGCTGGCGCTCTCGGGCATCCTTGCCGAACAGGGTGAGGAGGTGGCCGCGGCCTACGCCGCCGATTTCGAGCTGGACCCGATCGTCGTGCGCGACGGCTGGGTGCGCATCAGTGGTCGCCGCCGCTAAGCGGGCCTAGAATACTTCTCTGTACAGCTCCCGGATCGCCGCATGACCGACAGTTTCGTCACCCAGTGCCCGCATTGCCAGACCAGCTTTCGCGTCACCCACCACCAGTTGAGCGTGGCACGCGGCGTCGTGCGCTGCGGCCACTGCCTGCAGGTGTTCAATGCGGCGAAGCAGTTGCTCGAGCAAAACCGCGCGGGCGCGGCACCTGTGGTGCCGCCGATACCGGTGGTCGAGCCGGACATCGCGCCCGAACCGCCGGCCAGCGTACGACCCCTCGCCGAGCCTGAAGACTGGGCGGCCACCGCCCAGGCGCTGGATGAGCTGGACCTGGACCAGGAGTTGGCCCGCCTCGAACGCCGCGGTAAACCTGACGAACCGCGCCCCGCGGCGCCCACGCAGACGCTGCAGGCACGGCGCGATGAACCCGCCGCCGACGCACACACAGACAAGCTGTTCGGCAACGCGACCGACGATCATCATGAGCCGCTGGACGCTGTCGAGCCTGCACCGGTCCTGCTGGAGCAAGAGCCACTGGACCTGGAACCGGCCCCCGGTGATCGTACCGAACCCACGCTTGGCGGCAATCTGGACCTGGACTTCGATGAAGAGCCTGCCTTACATCGGCCCGCCGAGCACCACGAGCCGGATGAATTCCACGAACCCCAGCCATCGGATGAAGACCTGGTCCACGAAAAGGGCCTGAGCGCTCGGGATGACGACGAAGCCGATATCCATCTGTCGGCACGTGATGACGACGCTGTCGAACCGCTGCCTGACGAGCGCCTGGAGCCGGGTTTTGCAGCCAAGGCCGAACGCCCGCCACGCAAGGAGCCGTTGGTCGACGTGGTCGACGACCCGCTGCAACTGGGCTGGGAGAAGCCCAAGCCGAACTGGGGCAAGCGCCTGCTATGGGGTGTGCTGACCCTGCTGGCCGCTGGCCTGCTGGCCTTCCAGTACGTGTGGTTTCATTTTGACGAGATGGCGCGCCAGGACCAGTACCGCCCGCTCTTCCAGCAGCTGTGCCCGATGCTGGGCTGCGAAGTGCCCACCCGTGTCGACATCGGCCGCATCAAAAGCAGCAACCTGGTGGTGCGCAGCCACCCGGACTTCAAGGGCGCGCTGATTGTCGATGCGATCATCTACAACCGCGCACCGTTCGCCCAGCCGTTCCCGCTGCTGGAGCTGCGCTTCGCCGACCTCAATGGCCAACTGATCGCCAGCCGTCGCTTCAAGCCCAGCGAGTACCTCTCCGGTGAACTGGCCGGGCGTGGCGAAATGCCCAGCCAGACCCCAATCCACATCGCCCTGGATATCCTCGACCCGGGGCCCAAGGCCGTGAATTACAGCCTCAGCTTCCGCTCCCCGGAATAAACGCGAACCTTGTGGGAGCGGGCTTGCCCGCGAAGCAGGCAGCGCATTGGATGGCACGGGCTTCGCCCGTGTTCGCGGGCAAGCCCGCTCCCACAGGGGATCAGCCAACCAATGCAAAGGTTATAAGCCGGCAGCTGTACAGATTTTATCCAAATCCATCTTTATCCGGTCACCGAGAGCGGGTATTATGCCCACCCTTTTTCGAACTCCAATGATTCGGCCCCACAACAGGGAACACCTATGTCGGCGGTACGCATCGGCCCATACACACTACGCAACAACCTGATCCTCGCGCCCATGGCCGGGGTCACGGACCAGCCTTTCCGTACACTTTGCCAGCGCCTGGGTGCGGGCATGGTGGTGTCGGAGATGGTCAGCAGCGACATGAGCCTGTGGAACAGCCGCAAGTCGAGCCTGCGCCGCATCCACGAAGGTGATCCCGAGCCGCGCTCGGTACAGATCGCCGGTGGCGATGCGCAGATGATGGCTGCGGCAGCTCGGGCCAATGTCGAAGCGGGCGCTCAGATCATCGATATCAACATGGGTTGCCCGGCAAAAAAAGTCTGCAACAAAGCTGCAGGCTCTGCTTTATTGAGAGATGAAGCATTGGTCAACGAAATCCTCCATGCCGTCGTCGGCGCGGTGGACGTACCCGTGACCCTGAAGATCCGCACCGGCTGGGACCGGGCGAACAAGAACGGCCTGAACGTGGCGAAGATCGCCGAGCAGGCCGGCATCCAGGCGCTGGCGGTGCATGGCCGCACACGCGCCGACCTGTACACAGGCGAAGCCGAATACGACACCATCGCTGCCATCAAGCAGGCGGTGTCCATCCCGGTGTTTGCCAACGGCGATATCACCTCGCCAGAAAAGGCCCGGGCGGTGCTGGACGCCACCGGGGTCGACGGCCTGCTGATTGGCCGGGCCGCTCAAGGGCGGCCATGGATCTTTCGCGAGATCGAACATTTTTTAGGGACCGGCCAGCATTTGCCGGCCCCCAAGTTGGACGAAGTGGAACGCATCCTGCTGGAGCACCTGGCCGCGCTGCATGCCTTCTATGGCGATGTGATGGGCGTACGTATCGCCCGCAAGCACGTTGGCTGGTACCTGGCGACACGACCCGGCGGCAAGGAGTTTCGCGCCAGGTTCAACGCTTTGGAAGACACACAAGCGCAGTGCGCCAACGTTCGCGGGTTTTTCAGCGAACGTCGACAGAGCCTTGAGACAGAGGACGGACAAGGGGTGGCCGCATGACGATGATGACCGAGACATTAGTGAGTGGAACAACGCCCGTGAGCGACAACGCCAACCTCAAACAGCACCTCAACACGCCGAGCGAAGAGGGCCAGACCCTTCGCGACAGCGTCGAGAAGGCGCTGCACAACTACTTCGCACACCTGGAAGGCGCGACCGTCACTGACGTGTACAACCTGGTGCTCTCCGAAGTCGAGGCGCCCCTGCTCGAATGCGTGATGAATTACGTCAAGGGCAACCAGACCAAGGCCAGCGAGATGCTCGGGCTCAACCGAGGCACCCTGCGCAAGAAGCTCAAGCAGTACGACTTGTTGTAAGCCAGAATCCCAATCAGAAAAGGCGGCCTCTGTGAAGAGACGCCTTTTTTGCTGACTCCACCGCGTTATTGGAACCCGAAATGACCGACCAGACTACCCGCCTGCCAGTCCGCCGCGCCCTGATCAGCGTCTCCGACAAGACCGGTATCCTCGAATTCGCTCGTGAGCTGCAGCAGCTCGGTGTCGAGATCCTGTCCACCGGCGGCACCTACAAGCTGCTCAAGGACAACGGCGTGAACGCGGTGGAAGTGGCCGACTACACAGGCTTCGCCGAAATGATGGATGGCCGGGTCAAGACCCTGCACCCGAAAATCCACGGTGGCATCCTCGGCCGTCGCGGTACCGACGACGCCATCATGAACGAGCACGGCATCAAGCCGATCGACCTGGTTGCCGTCAACCTGTACCCGTTCGAGGCCACCATCGCCAAGCCGGGCTGTGACCTGCCGACCGCCATCGAGAACATCGACATCGGCGGCCCGACCATGGTCCGTTCGGCTGCCAAGAACCACAAGGACGTCGCCATCGTGGTCAACGCTGGCGACTACGCCAGCGTTCTCGAAGGCCTCAAGGCCGGCGGCCTGACTTACGCCCAACGCTTCGACCTGATGCTCAAGGCATTCGAGCACACCGCCGCCTACGACGGCATGATCGCCAACTACATGGGCACCATCGACCAGGCCAAAGACACCCTGAGCACCGAAGCACGCAGCGAGTTCCCGCGTACCTTCAACAGCCAGTTCGTCAAAGCCCAGGAAATGCGCTATGGCGAGAACCCGCACCAGAGCGCGGCGTTCTACGTCGAGGCCCACAAGGGCGAAGCCAGCATCTCCAGTGCCGTGCAGCTGCAGGGCAAGGAGCTGTCGTTCAACAACGTGGCCGACACCGATGCCGCGCTGGAGTGCGTGAAGAGCTTCGTCAAGCCGGCCTGCGTCATCGTCAAGCACGCCAACCCATGCGGCGTGGCCGTCGTCCCGGAAGAAGAAGGCGGCATCCGCAAGGCCTACGACCTGGCCTACGCCACCGACACCGAGTCGGCTTTCGGCGGCATCATCGCCTTCAACCGCGAGCTGGACGGCGAAACCGCCAAGGCCATCGTCGAGCGTCAGTTCGTCGAAGTGATCATCGCCCCGAAAATTTCCCAGGCGGCCCGCGACGTGGTTGCGGCCAAACAGAACGTGCGCCTGCTGGAATGCGGTGAATGGCCAGCCGAGCGTACTGCCGGTTGGGACTTCAAGCGCGTCAACGGTGGCCTGCTGGTGCAGAGCCGCGATATCGGCATGATCAGCGCCGATGACCTGAAGATCGTCACCAAGCGTGCGCCGACCGAGCAGGAAATCCACGACCTTGTGTTTGCCTGGAAAGTGGCCAAGTTCGTCAAGTCCAACGCCATCGTCTACGCCAAGCAGCGCCAGACCATCGGCGTCGGCGCCGGCCAGATGAGCCGCGTCAACTCCGCGCGCATCGCTGCCATCAAGGCCGAGCATGCTGGCCTGCAGGTGCAAGGTGCGGTAATGGCATCGGACGCGTTCTTCCCGTTCCGTGATGGCATCGACAATGCGGCTAAAGTGGGTATCAGCGCCGTGATCCAGCCGGGTGGTTCGATGCGTGACGCTGAAGTCATCGCTGCTGCCGACGAGGCTGGTATCGCGATGGTGTTCACCGGTATGCGTCACTTCCGCCACTAATTACGCGGATCCCGGGCAATCGGCGATCCTGTGGGAGCGGGCTTGCCCGCGAATACGATGGTGCATTCACCGCCGCATTCGCGGGCAAGCCCGCTCCCACAGGGTTATTCGCCAGCCTAGGGATCACCTGAATCGAGGTTTTGACATGAAAGTTTTGATCATCGGCAGCGGCGGCCGTGAGCACGCCCTGGCCTGGAAAGTCGCCCAGGACCCACGCGTCGAAAAAGTCTTCGTCGCCCCGGGCAACGCCGGCACCGCCATTGAAGCCAAGTGCGAGAACGTCGCCATCGACGTTACCGCCCTGGAGCAACTGGCCGACTTCGCTGAAAAGAACGTCGACCTGACCATCGTCGGCCCTGAAGCCCCGCTGGTCATCGGCGTGGTCGATCTGTTCCGCAGCCGCGGCCTGGACTGCTTCGGCCCAACCAAGGGCGCGGCCCAGCTGGAAGGCTCCAAGGCCTTCACCAAGGACTTCCTGGCACGCCACAAGATCCCGACCGCCGACTACCAGAACTTCACCGAGATCGAGCCGGCCCTCGCCTACCTGCAGGAAAAGGGCGCGCCGATCGTCATCAAAGCCGACGGCCTGGCTGCAGGCAAAGGCGTGATCGTCGCCATGACCCTGCAGGAAGCCGAAGACGCCGTGCGCGACATGCTCGCCGGCAATGCTTTCGGTGAAGCCGGTTCGCGTGTGGTGATCGAAGAGTTCCTCGACGGTGAGGAAGCCAGCTTCATCGTCATGGTCGACGGCCACAATGTGCTGCCGATGGCCACCAGCCAAGACCATAAGCGCGTCGGCGACCAGGACAGCGGCCCGAACACCGGCGGCATGGGCGCCTATTCCCCTGCCCCCGTGGTCACCGCCGACGTGCATCAGCGCGTGATGGACCAGGTGATCTGGCCGACCGTGCGCGGCATGGCCGAAGAAGGCAACGTCTACACCGGTTTCCTGTACGCCGGCCTGATGATCGACAAGGCGGGCAACCCCAAGGTCATCGAGTTCAACTGCCGGTTCGGCGACCCGGAAACCCAACCGGTCATGCTGCGCCTGGAATCGAGCCTGGTGCTGCTGATCGAAGCCGCATTCGCCAAGGCCCTGGACAAAGTCGAAGCGCAGTGGGACCCGCGCCCGAGCCTGGGCGTGGTCCTGGCTGCCGGCGGTTACCCGGGCGACTACGCCAAGGGTGACGCGATCAGCGGCCTGGAAGCAGCAGCCAAGATCGAAGGCAAGGTGTTCCATGCCGGCACTTCGCTCAAGGACGGCCAGGTCGTCACCAACGGCGGCCGCGTGCTCTGCGCCACTGCCATGGGCAGCACCGTCGCCGACGCTCAGCAGCAGGCTTACCGCCTGGCCAAGGAAGTCAGCTGGAACGGTAGTTTCTACCGTACCGACATCGGCTACCGAGCCATTGCTCGCGAGCGCGGTGAACACTAGAAGTAACCTTTCTCGGATGGTCGCGGCGCCTCGCATATGCGACATTCGGCTCGTCGACAAGGCCCCACCGGGGCCTTGCCTTCGACTTGGCGCGCCGCGCATAGTTAGTACACGGCACATCGGCTAGGAAGGGATCTCGTAGTGCGTCGGCTTCGGATTGCCACAGCTCTGATCGTCAGCTTGCTGACTCTGCTCTGCCTTCTCCCGGCTTCGGCCGATCAAGGCGGAGGTTGGTCGGTTTTGCTCGATGAACAGGCCAACCTGCAACTGAGCGACGTGCGCTCCGATCGCTACCGCAGCCAGTTCAGCCCGACCGCCCTGGGTGACCTTGATGCCGCCCCGGCCGAACAAGCCCTTTGGCTGCACTATCGCCTGGAACCGGGTGATCAGGAGCAACTGCTGCGGGTCTTCGCCCCCGACCTTTCGCGCCTGGACCTCTACGCCCTCGACGGTGACAAGCTGCTACGCCAGCTGCACCACGGGCGCCAGGCCGGCAAGGGCAGCAGCCCAACCCTGCGCGGCAGCGACCATGTGATGCCCTTGCCCAACAGCTCACAAGCGCTGGACATCTACCTGCGCCTGGTTTCCGAGCATCAACTGCGCCCGGCCATCAGCCTGGAACCCGCAGCCGAGGCAGCCTCCAACCACAGCCAGCCGTTGCTTTTCGGCATGTTGTTCGGCGGCCTGGTGATGCTGATCCTGCACAACCTGATCCGCTTTCTGTACACCCGCTCCACGACTACCCTGATTCTCGCCATGTACCATGGGCTGATGCTGCTCAGCGGCCTGATCCTGCTAAACCTCAGCGGGCCCTGGTGGCACCTGTGGCACAGCGCGCAAACCCCGGCTGCCTACTTGACCCTGGTGTTGGCAGGCATGGCCGGGCTGTATTTCACGCAGCATTTCTTCGCGCCCTGCAATTCGCCGCAGCTCAACCGTCTGCTGCAGGGCGAGATACTGATTGCTGCTGTCAGCGGGCTGATCCTGCTGTTCGTCGACACCCTGCCACTCAACCTGATGACCTACGCCCTGATGGCCCTGGGCAGCGTTAGCATGCTGTTGGTCAGCAGCTACCACTGGTACAAGGGTTATGCACCGGCACGGCTGTTCAGCCTGGCAATGGTGGTGTTCAACCTTGGTGGTCTGGTGCTGCTGCCCGCCCTGCTCGGCCTGACACGTACTTCGACGCCTTGGCTGCTGTGCATTCTGCTCGGCTTGGCAGTGGTCAGCGGGCTGCTGCTGAACCTTGCAGTCAGCGAGCGCCTGCGCAGGATGAGCGAAGAGCGCTTCAGCGCCAGCCGCGCGCTGGCCGCCAGCGATGCGGAAATCAACGCCAAAGCCGAATTCCTGGCGAAGATCAGCCACGAAATCCGTACCCCCATGAACGGCGTGCTGGGCATGACCGAGCTGCTGCTGGGCACTCCACTGTCGGTCAAGCAGCGTGACTACGTGCAGACCATCCACAGCGCGGGCAACGAACTGCTCACGCTGATCAACGAAATCCTCGATATTTCCAAGCTCGAATCGCGGCAGATCGAACTGGACGATGTGCAATTCGACCTCAACGCCCTGATCGAAGACTGCCTGAACATCTTCCGAGCCAAGGCCGAACAGCAGAACATCGAACTGATCAGTTTCACCCAGCCCCAAGTGCCGCGGGTTGTCAGCGGCGACCCCACGCGCCTGCGCCAGGCGCTCTCCAGCTTGCTGGAAAACGCCCTGAAGAATACCGACCAGGGGGAGATTCTGCTGGTCGTGGCGCTGGACCAGCGCGGCGAAATCCCGCGCTTGCGCATTGCCGTGCAAGACAGCGGCGAGCCCTTGCCGGCCGCAGAGCGAGAAGCGCTGCTGCAGGCCGAGCTGCATAGCCACCAGTTTCTCTCCAGCAACAAGCTCGGTGGCCACCTCGGGTTGATCATCGCCAAGCAGCTGATCGGCCTGATGCAGGGCGAGTTCGGGATCAAGAGCAGCACCAGCATGGGCAATACCCTGTGGCTCACCCTGCCGCTCGACCCATCACGACTGGAACAACCGCCGGCTGACCTCGACGGCCCGCTGCGCGATGCCCGGGTACTGGTGGTCGACGACAACGACACTTGCCGCAAGGTGCTGGTGCAGCAGTGCAGCGCCTGGGGCATGAACGTCAGTGCGGTACCGTCCGGCAAGGAAGCCCTGGCCCTGCTGCGTACCAAGGCACACCTGCGCGACTATTTCGATGCAGTCCTGCTGGACCAGAACATGCCCGGCATGACCGGCATGCAACTGGCGGCGAAAATCAAGGAAGACCCCAGCCTGAACCACGACATCCTGGTGGTGATGCTGACCGGTATCAGCAATGCGCCGAGCAAGGTCATCGCGCGCAATGCCGGGGTCAAGCGCATCCTGGCCAAACCGGTCGCCGGCTATACGCTCAAGACAACGTTGGCCGAAGAACTGGCCCAGCGTGGCCGCGAACAGACAGTACCGATGCCGTTGCCAGGCACACCGCCCAGCCACGAGCTGCCCGGTGATTTTCGCGTGCTTGTCGCCGAAGACAACAGCATCTCGACCAAGGTCATCCGCGGCATGCTCGGCAAGCTCAACCTGGAGCCGGACACCGCCAGCAACGGCGAAGAAGCCCTACAGGCAATGAAGGCCCAGCGCTACGACCTGGTGCTGATGGACTGCGAAATGCCGGTGCTCGATGGTTTCTCCGCCACCCAGCAACTACGCGCCTGGGAAATCGCCAACCAGCGCCAGCGCACACCGGTGGTGGCCCTGACCGCGCACATTCTTGCCGAGCACAAAGAGCGCGCACGTTTGGCCGGGATGGATGGGCATATGGCCAAGCCGGTGGAGCTGTCGCAATTGCGCGAGTTGATCCAGTATTGGGCGAATCAGCGCGAGGCCAAGACCGATCCGCTGCACACGTAGCCGACATCGTTTCTACAAGGATCCAGCCTCATGCTCCATGAGTTGTTCAGTGTCTACCTGAAGATGCTGGTGCTCTACAGCCCATTCTTTGTGCTGTCGTGCTTCATCAGCCTGACCCGTGGGCACTCCAGCAAGGAGCGCAAGCAGCTAGCCTGGAAGGTCGCCTTCGCTGCGCTGGTCGCCAGCGTGCTGCTGTACCTGTTCGGGCGAGCGATCTTCGGCATTTTCGGCATCACCGCCGACGCCTTCCGCATCGGCGCCGGCAGCGTGCTGTTCATTTCGGCGCTGAGCATGGCCCAGGGCAAGCCAGCGGTGCAGGCCGACAACGTGCAGCAGGACGTGACCATCGTGCCACTGACCATCCCCCTCACCGTAGGCCCCGGTACCATCGGCGCCTTGCTGGTGATGGGCGTGGGCCAGCCGCACTGGGATGACAAGGCGCTGGCCATCGTCAGCATCGCGCTGGCCAGCTTCACCGTGGGCCTGGTGCTGTACCTCTCGCACGGGATCGAGCGGCTTCTCGGCGAACAGGGCCTGCAGATCGTCAGCCGCTTGATGGGGCTGTTCGTCTGCGCCCTGGCGGCGCAGATCATTTTCACCGGGATCAGGGGCTACCTGGTTGGCTAGCCCCCCCGCCCCTTACGGCGCGACCGGGTACCAGCGAGGGGTGTAGACCCATTGCCCACCCTCGGCACGGGCGAACGTGCAGGTGGTAGACGAACCGATCAGGACCATGGTGCGCATGTCGACCATTTCCGGTGTCAACTCACCTAAGGTAACGACCTTGAGCGTTTGCCCAGGCCGGCCGATATCGCGCCCCAGCACCACAGGGGTAGCCCCCACCCGATGCTGGCGCACGATTTCCAGCGCGCGCCCCAACTGCCAGGGCCGCGAGCGTGAGATCGGGTTGTAGAAGGCCAGCACCAGGTCGGCCTGAGCCGCCAGATCCAGCCGATGCTCGATGGTCGCCCAGGGCTTGAGGTTGTCGGAAAGTGACATTACGCAGAAGTCATGCCCCAGTGGCGCCCCCGCTTGAGCCGCTGTGGCCAGCGAAGCCGAGACCCCCGGCAGAATTTCGAGATCGACTCGATGCCAGGCGGGGTCGCTGGACGCATGCAATGCCTCCAGCACTGCAGCGGCCATGGCGAAAACGCCTGGGTCGCCCGACGACACCACCACCACCGAACGCCCCTGTGCTGCCAGCTCGAAAGCATGTCGAGCGCGCTGCATTTCCTCTCGGTTGTCAGTGCAATGTTGCACCTGGTCGTTACGGAACGGCCCGGCCATGCGCACGTAGGTTTCGTAGCCGAGAATATCTTCGGCGCGTGCCAGCTCGGCCTTGACCGCCGGCACCATCAGTTCGGCGGCGCCAGGGCCTAGGCCGATGACCGCGAGGCGACCTCGCCTGCGGCCCAGCCGTGCAGTTTCGACAGGCGCCGAGGCCACGGCAATGACCATGCCTGCCTGATCGATCAGGCGGGCATCAGGCAAAGCTTGGGTAGCCATGTTCGCAAGCGTGCTGTCCATGGCGGCAAAACGCAGTGGAACGCCAAGCAGCTTGGCCGCTTGGCCCAAGGACGCTTCGGCCATGACTGTTTCTGCTGCCAGAAGACAGGCGAGCGACTGCTCGGCGATGCCCACTTCACGCAGTGCACCACGCACCCGCTCGACCAGGTCGGCGCTCGCTGTATCCACCGCGACCACCACTGAACGGGGGTGAATCAGCAGTTCGTCACGGCTGGCAGGTCGTGCCTCACACCCCACATGAATGGTGCGCAGGGCAGCGTCACTCCCCGGTAGTTGTGCCTGAGCCAGCCAAGGTGCATCTCCTTCGATACGCACGGCCTCGCCTGCCAGCAGGTCGGAAACGAAGCGCTTGCCCTGCTCGATATCCGCCAAAGCATAGCCCTCGGGCGGGTTAAGCAAGCAGGTGCCGAAACGCAGTTCACCGCTGGTGGTGATTGCCGCCGCCACGCCCAGCGCCGCGCCTATCTCGCGGGCCATGACATTGACGCCACTCAGCCCACCGAGCAGCGGCACTACTGCGCTACCGTCCTCGGCCACTACCAGCACCGGCGGTTCTGCGCCCTTCTCGTTGAGCAGCCCGGCCAGGCTGCGGATGACGATGCCTGCAGCACACAGCGCAATGATTGGCGTGTCCTGCTGGTACAGCGCGCGCAGCGTGTCGCCGAACGCTTCGTAATAATGGTCGGCCTGCTCGACTCGGCCGGCCAGGCCATGGATCGTCGCCTGCGGATACTGCTGCTGGATGCGCTGCGCGGTCGCCAGGCTGCCAGCGCCGAGCACGATGATTGCCGGTGCCTGGTGCATGCTCATCCCTGCCATTTTTCACCCGGCACGATGATCAGCGAGAAGTACGGCGAGGACTGCGGGTCGACCGCGTCCAGCGCGACGATCTTCTGGTTGGCCATGGTCGCCCGCTCGACGTACAACGCACGCCCGTCCAGGCCCAGCTCGCCGAGCACCTGGCGCACCTTGGGGAAGTTGCGGCCCAGTTTCATGATCACCGCCGCATCGGCATCGGCCAGGCGGCGCTTGAGCTCTTCGGCCGGCAGCACGCCGGACAGCACCGACAGGCTCTGGTTGCGGTACACCAGCGGTGCGCCCAGTACCGAAGCGCCACCGAGCATCGAGCAGACACCCGGGATCACCTGCGCCTCATAGCGCTGCGCCAGGCGGTCGTGCAAGTACATGTAGGAGCCATAGAAGAACGGATCGCCCTCGCAGATCACCGCCACATCGCGGCCGGCATCCAGGTGTTCGGCCACCTGCACGCTGGCTTCATCATAGAAGTCGCTGATCACCTGCTCGTACGACAAGGGTGCCGGCAGCGCTTCGGTGGTCACCGGGTAGACCAGCGGCAGCAGCGTTTGCGCAGGCTGCAGGTGCGCCTCGATGATGCCGAAGGCGTTGCCACGCTTGCCCTTGGCCACGAAGTAGGCGACCACCGGGGCCTCGCGCAGCAGGCGAAGGGCCTTGAGGGTGATCAGCTCAGGGTCGCCAGGGCCCACGCCCAGGCCCAGCAGGCGGCCGCGCGGCGTCATCATTCCACCTCCGTGGCGAGGGCGTTGACCGCGGCGGCGGCCATCGCGCTGCCGCCCAGGCGGCCTTGCATGATTACGAACGGCACGCCGCGGCTGTCGGCGGCGAGCATCGCCTTGGACTCGGCAGCGCCGACGAAGCCGACCGGGAAGCCGAGGATCAGTGCCGGTTTGGGCGCGCCCGCGTCGATCATTTCCAGCAGATAGAACAACGCGGTGGGGGCGTTGCCGATCACCACCACGCTGCCTTCCAGGTACGGCCGCCACAATTCAAGGGCCAATGCCGAACGGGTGTTGCCAGCCTCCTTGGCCATGCCTGGCACACTCGGGTCGCGCAGGGTACAGATCACTTTGTTGTCCGCCGGCAGGCGTGCGCGGGTGATGCCTTCGGCGACCATGTGCGCGTCGCACAAGATCGGCGCCCCCTTGGCCAGGGCTTCGCGCCCAGCGCGGCCGGCACCTTCGGAGAACTGCAAACCGTCGATGGCCTCGACCATGCCGCAGGCGTGGATCACACGCACGGCGAGCTTCTCGAGGTCTGCGGGGATCCGCTCGAGTCGGGCTTCTTCACGGATGATCCGGAAGGAGTTGCGATAGATCTCCTGACCATCGCGGATGTAATCAATCATCAAGGTGCTCCGTCGGCAGGGCGAGCATGGCGCCTGCTTCATTCAAGGTGAGGTCGGCGGCGCGCAGGGCGCCAAAGCCTGGCAGGCGCGCGTCACGCAAATAGAGGTCATAACGGCCCGGCGAACGGGCCAGCAGGGTCGCCGCGGCGACATGGGCCACGGCGCAGGATCGGTGGCAGCCGGACAAGTGCACGCTGGCAGGGGCGCCAGCGGGCAACAGGGCTGCCAGGGTCACGGCATCGGTCTTGGTTTCGCCGTGCGCCTTGGCGCAACCGCTGCTGCCCGTGCAGGCGACCAGACGGGCCAAGGGTTCATGGTTGTGGCAGAGCATACCCAAGGCCGACAAATCACGTTGCGCCTCGGCGATGCAGGCGACAGCGATGTTGGGCAGGACCAGGCTCTGCCAAGGGCTCAGGCGCAGGCTGCCATCGCCCAGTTCGCGGGCGACTCGCGCAGCGCCACGGAGCATGTCGCCCGTCAGCCTGCCCAGCGGCGGGGCGATGCCCAGCGCCATGCCATGCTGCTGTGGCACAGCGCCCAGCCATGGGCGGTTGCCTGCTTCGCGTCGCCAATCGAGGACGGCAGCGTCACGGCGGATGTTCAGCCCCAGGCCATCGATGAAACTGTCCACCGGACAACCTTCAAGCAATTGGCGCATGCGTGCCTGATCCGGGCTGGCCAGGTCGAGGAAGCGTTCAAGCACTGCACGCACCAGCGCCAGGCCCTGCTCCACCGGCACCGCACCGAGTACCTGGCCATCGGCAGGGCAGCCAGCCAGGCCGAACGCCAGCCAAGTGCGCTGCTCCAGGCGCAATGCCGAGAGCCACAGGTCGTGCGGGTGTTCGAGCATCGCCAGGCCTTCGCCACCGTCCAGCTGTAGGGCGAACTTGGCCGACAACTGATGAAAGCGCGGGGTGCCTTGCAGCAGGTCGAGTATTTGTGCGGCCAATGGCCGCACATCCAGCACCATGGCCGGGTCATGGCCGGCCAGGGGGTTGAGCATCAGGTTGCGCACATCGTCGCTGGCGGCTTCGCGCGGGCCCAGGCCTGCATCCAGCAGGTTGTCGATCAGGCCCTGGTGATCGTCACCGACACCACGGATCTGCAAGTTGCCGCGGTTGGTCGCCTCGATCACGCCGGTGGCGAATCGCTCGGCAGCGCCCGCCACCGCATCGGCCTGGTCTGCCAGCAGCAAACCGCCGGGCAGCTTGATCCGGCAGATCCCGCCATCGCGGGCGCCGACGATACGCCACAACCCCGGGCAAGCCGAGGGACGGGGCGATACGGTAGGGGCATGGACCTGCTTCAAAGGGGCGTCCGGCAATCGCTGAAAATGCGCTTGAGTGTAGAAGGCGCGGTATTATGCCTGCTTTGTCCGGCGGCATGAAAAACCGGTGGTCGAGCATTCATCACCGCGGCCCCAAAAAATGACGGATCTGAAACACATGACACCCTGGCTGACAGTAGTAGGCATCGGCGAAGACGGCTTCAGCGGCTTGGGCAAGCAGGCCCGGCGCGCGCTGCTAGGCGCCTCGCGGATCATCGGCAGCCCGCGCCAGCTGGCCTTGCTGCCCCGCTGTATAACAGCCGCCCAGCAGGACTGGCCGAGCCCGTTCTCCCTGGCCCCAGTATTGGCCCTGCGCGGTGAACCGGTGTGCGTGCTGGCTAGCGGTGACCCGATGTTCTTCGGCGTCGGCGCCAGCCTGGCGCGGCAGGTGCCGGCTGATGAAATGCAGGTGCTGTCGATGCCCTCCTCCTGTGCCCTGGCCGCCGCGCGCCTGGGTTGGCCGTTACAGGACGTGCAGGTGGTGTCGGTGGTCGCGCGCCCCTTGGCCGCACTCAATGCCCACCTGTACAGCGGCCAGCGCCTGCTGGTGCTGAGCAACGACGGCGACAGCCCTGCCGCCATCGCCACCCTGCTGCGCGAGCGAGGCTTCGGGCCAAGTCGGCTGCAGGTGTTCGAGCATCTAGGCGGTGCAGCTGAACGCCAGCTGGTGGGTAGTGCCGATGACTGGCCGCACTGCGAGATTGCCGCGCTGAACCTGGTCGCCATCGAGTGCCAGGCCACAGCAGACGCCCCGCGTCTTGCTCGTACCCCAGGCCTGCCAGATGACGCCTTCCGCCACGACGGCCAGCTGACCAAACGTGACGTGCGCGCCATCACCCTGGCCCGTCTTGCTCCTCAGCCCGGCGAATTGTTGTGGGACGTGGGCGCGGGCTGTGGCTCGATTGGCATCGAATGGATGCGTGCCCACCCTGCCTGCCGGACGCTGGCGATCGAAGCCGACGAAGGCCGTCAGGGTTTCATCGAGTACAACCGCGATGCCCTCGGCGTCCCCGGGCTGCAACTGGTTCGCGGCAAGGCCCCGCAGGCGCTGGCCGAGCTGGAGCGCCCGGACGCCATCTTCATTGGTGGCGGCGTCACCCGCGAAGGCGTGCTGGCGTTGTGCTGGGAACGCCTGCGCCCTGGCGGGCGGCTGGTGGCCAATGCCGTAACCCTGCAGAGCGAGCTGGCCCTGGCGCATTTCCGCGAGCAGCATGGCGGCGAGCTGACCCGCATTCATGTCGCCCAGGCCCAACCCCTCGGCGCCTTCGACACTTGGCGTCAGGCGTTGCCGATCACCTTGCTCGACGTGGTGAAACCCTTCGATGCGTGAGGAAACCCGCGAACAACCCGCGCCCCTGCGCAGCGGCCTGACCACCGGCAGCTGCGCCACCGCCACCAGCCTGGCGGCCGCGCGCCTGCTGCTCGCCGGCCAGGCGGATGACGCCGTCAGCATTACCCTGCCCAAAGGCAAGGTGGTGCAGATGCGTCTGGAGTTCTGCCGCCGCGACGGCCAGCGCGCCGAGGCCGGCACGCTCAAGGATGCCGGCGACGACCCGGATGTCACCCACGGCGCGCTGCTCTACAGCCAGGTGCGTCTGCTGGCCGCGCCTGGCGTACGCTTTGTCGCAGGCGTCGGCGTCGGTACCGTCACCCGCCCAGGTCTGGTGCTGGCAGTTGGCGAACCGGCGATCAATCCGGTGCCACGGCGGATGATCAGCGAGCACCTGCAGCAGTTGGCCGACAGCTGCAACTACCCGGGCGGCTTCGAGGTCACCGTGAACGTGCAGGGCGGCGAGGAACTGGCGCTGAAAACCATGAACCCGCGCTTGGGCATCCTCGGCGGGTTGTCGATCCTGGGCACCAGCGGCATCGTCCGCCCGTTCTCCTGCGCGGCCTACATCGCGTCGATCCACCAGGGCATCGACGTCGCCCACACCAATGGCTACACCCACATCGCCGCGTGCACCGGCAATGCCAGCGAAGACACCATGCGCCGGGTCTACGGCCTGCCGGAGATTGCGCTGATCGAGATGGGCGACTTCGTCGGCGCCGTGCTCAAACACCTGCGCAAAGTGCCGGTACCCCGCCTGACCCTGTGCGGTGGTTTCGGCAAGATCAGCAAACTGGCCGCCGGGCACATGGACCTGCACAGCCGCCATTCGAGCATCGACCTGCCGCAACTGGCCGGCTGGGCCGCAGACATCGGCGCCGATGCCGACCTGCAGGCCGCGATCATGGCCGCCAACACCAGCCAGCAAGCCCTGGCCCTGGCGCACGCGGCGGGTATCGCCCTGGGCGATGCAGTCTGCGCCCATGCCCTGGCCTTTGCCCGCAGTGTGGTGCCTGCGCAGGTACAGGTGGAAGTCTTCGCCATCGACCGCCAGGGCGGCATCGTCGGCAAGGCCGGTGTGCAATGAGCCGGCGCATCCTGTTGCTGGGCGGGGTCACCGAAGCCCTGGCCATCGCCCGCCAGTTTGGGCCCGAGCATGTCTATAGCCTGGCCGGCATCGGCCGCGTGCCGCAGGACCTGGCCTGCCAGGTGCGGGTTGGCGGTTATGGCGGCGCCGAAGGCCTGGCCAGTTACCTGCGCGAAGCAGGCATCACGCTGCTGATCGATGCCACCCACCCCTATGCGGCACAGATCAGCCGCAATGCCGCGGTTGCCGCTCAAGCCGTCGGTATCCCTTGCTGGGCCTTGCGCCGCCCGGCCTGGGTGGCGCAACCGGGTGATGACTGGCGCGAGGTGGACGACTGGGCAGGACTGATGGATGCGCTCAAGCCGTTTCGGCGGCCGCTATTCACCCTCGGGCGCGAGCCGTTGCAACACCTGGAGGAAATTCCACAGGAGCAGTTCTGGACCCTGCGGGCGCTGGAAGCCTGCCCTGGCAACGATCGCTGCGAAGTGATCGGTGCGCGCGGGCCGTTTCATCTCGAAGATGAGCGGGTGCTGTTTACACGGCGCAACATCGATGTGCTGGTGAGCAAGAACAGCGGCAGCGTGGCGACGGAGCCGAAGCTGGAAATAGCGCGCGAGCGCGGCGTGCCAGTGCTTATTTTGAAACGGCCAGCGCTTGTACCGGTGGACTTGGAGTTTGCGACGGTAGCGCAATTTCTTTCAGCACTCGATCTTCCGTAGGTTGCCGCCGGTCCTACGCTTTTTTCAGAAATTCCCCTAAAGCCAACGAATGGCCTAGTGCCGCCTTGCTGCCGTAAACTCGACGCCTCCCCTTTGGAAGGCGTCAACCATATGGAAATGCAATGGTGGATCTGGCTGGTCTTCGGTATCGCGCTGATCCTGCTCGAACTGGTCCTGCCCACGTTCTTCATCATCTGGTTCGGCATCGGTGCCGTGCTGGTTTCACTCATCTCGCTCGCCGCCCCCAACCTGCAACTGGATATGCAAGTGCTGATGTGGGTGCTGTTTTCCTCCGTCACCACGGCACTGTGGTTCAAGCTGTTCCGGCGCAAGCAGCCGGATGTGCGCTGGACCGCTGACAGCGTAATCGGCGAAGTCGGGCTGCTGATCAGTAGCGTTTCGCAATTTCAGAAAGGCCGCGTGCGCTTTCAGAAGCCAATCCTCGGCAACGAGGAATGGGTCTGCGTGGCCGACAGTGACATCCCGTCCGGCGAGCGCGTGCGTCTCGTCGCCATCGAAGGCAATACCGCCCGGGTCATTCGCGCCTGACCCGCACTGAAAGGAAGTTCACAGCATGACAAGTCTCATCGTCGTCGGCACCCTTGCCGTGTTTGTCCTGATCACCGTATTCAAGGGGGTGCGCATCGTGCCCCAGGGTGAGGAATGGATCGTAGAGCGCCTGGGCCGTTACCACAGCACGCTCAAGCCCGGCCTGAACATCGTCATCCCGTACATGGACGTGGTCGCCTACCGCCTGCCGACCAAAGACATCATCCTCGACGTGCAGCAGCAGGAAATCATCACCCGCGACAACGCGGTCATCGTCGCCAATGCCTTGTGCTTCGCCAAGGTGGTCGACCCGCAGAAAGCCTCCTACGGCGTGCAGAACTTCTCGTTCGCCGTCACCAGCCTGACCATGACCTCGCTGCGCGCCATCGTCGGCGCCATGGACCTCGACGAAGCACTGTCGAGCCGCGAGCAGATCAAGGCGCGCTTGCGTGAAGCGATGTCCGAGCAGACCGAAGACTGGGGCGTGACCGTGCGCTCGGTGGAGATCCAGGACATCAAGCCGTCCGAGAACATGCAGATGGCCATGGAACGTCAGGCAGCTGCCGAGCGTGAGCGTAAAGCCGACGTGACCCGCGCCGAAGGGGCCAAGCAGGCGGCGATCCTCGAAGCCGAAGCACGTCTGCAATCGGCCAAGCTGGACGCCGAGGCGCAGATCAACCTGGCCGAGGCCTCGGCGCGGGCGATTTCGCTGGTCAAGGAAGCCGTGGGCAGCGAAACGGTACCGGCCATGTACCTGCTGGGTGAGCGTTATGTCGGGGCCATGGAGAGTCTGGCGAGCAGCAACAATGCCAAGGTGGTGGTACTGCCCGCCGACCTGCAAGAGACCGTTCGTGGTCTGATGGGCCGCAACAAGGCTTGAAACTGCCGGGGCCGCTGTGCGGCCCATTCGCGGGACAAGCCCGCTCCCACAGAAATGACCAATTCCAGAGCTTGCCTGTGGGAGCGGGCTTGCCCCGCGAATGGGGCTGCACAGTAGCTACTACACTACCGCGCCTGCGTCACTTCACCGCACCCTGCCTTTTTTACCTATACTCCGCCGTACAATACCCACCACGATTCCTGACCGGATCTCTCCATGCCCCCACGTCGGCACATCGCCTGGATAGCCTGCCTTGCAGTGCTGTTCAACTTGCTGGCCATGCCGCTGTCTTCTGCCGCGCCCAAAGGCCCGGCCGAACAGCTGCTGTGGGGGGCTTTCTGTTCGAGCGTGGCGGGCAAGGCCAAAGTCGATGTCCAAGCCCTGGCCAAGATCGACCTCGGCACGCAAAGCGACGACCATTCCAACATGCAGCACTGCTGGTGCTGTTCCGGCGCCGCGCCGCTGCTGGCCTTGCCAGGCTACCCGCCCCAGCTGCACAACCCGCCCACGCTGTTGGCCGGGCAACCACCGCCGCTCGCCACTTACCAACCGACGCCGCGCCAACTATGGCCTGCGCTCAATCCCCGTGCCTCTCCCCTGGTCTGAGTTCATCGCGCTGTCTGCCTGAACCTGAACAGAACGGAGATTCACACCATGCTCAAGCAAGCTCTTATCGCGGCCGCCTTGCTGCTGCCCGGCGCCTTCGCCAATGCCCATGAATATACCGTGGGCGACCTGCATATCGCCCACCCCTGGTCGCTCGCGCTGCCACCGAATGCGCCCAACGTCGCTGCGTATTTCGTCGTGCACAACAACGGCAAGGTCGATGACCGCCTGCTGAGCGTCGACACCCCGATCACCGCCGATGCCCAACTGCACGAGCATGTGATGAGCGGCAACGGCGCCATGAAGATGCAGCAAGTGCCGAGCGTGGCCGTACCGGCCGGCAAGGACCTGGTCTTCGCCCCCAGCGCCTACCACGTGATGCTCATGCAGCCCAGTGACCGCAGCCTGCTGGTCGACGGCAAGCACTTCCCACTGACCCTGCATTTTGAAAAGGCCGGCGATATCACCGTCGACGTCGCCGTGCAGAAGCAGCCGCCGGCGGACCAGCCGCAAGGCCACGAACACGCGCACTGACGCAAGCTAACCGGCGCTCGCCAGCATGGACCTGCCACGCAACAGCCGCAGCCGTACCACCCGCCCTGAACGCAGGCGCGTCGGTGGCGGCTGGCTGAGCCTGTTCGCCATGTGGATGATCTTCATCGGCCCGCTGGTTTCCCAGTCGATGCCGATGGATCACGCCGGCATGAACATGCCGATGGACATGAGCATGTCCATGGAGCATCAGCATGGCGAGGCACCTGAATGCCACACCGGCGATGGCCAGCTGCATGTCATGTGGGAAAAGTGCGGCTACTGCAGCCTGCTGTTCAATTGCCCCGCCCTCCCGCAAACGCTTAGCCCGCTCAGCGCAGGCCATTTAACACCCACCTCCATCAGCGTTTTCCCAACGCACCAGGGCCATGCCCGGCAGGCCTACTTCCCCGGTGCCCGCAGCCGCGCGCCGCCGCTTTCGATCAGCGTCTGACATCACTTTTTTGTAGCACGAAGCCTGGAGGCTTCGCGCCCACCCATGACTGATCGACTGGAATCACTATGTCCGGCTGCACCCTTGTTTTCACCACCGCCCTGCGAGGGACATTCGCCGCGTTGTGCGGCTCGCTGCTCGCGCCCATGGCCCTGGCTGCCGACTCCGGCCACGAAGGCCGCGAGCCAACACCGCCCGAGCTGAGCCCGACGGTGATCACCGCCATTGCGCCGAGCTCGCCGCTGACCGTGGTCACCAACCCGAAAGACCCACGCCAGCCTGTACCGGCCAGCGACGGTGCCGATTACCTGAAGACCATCCCCGGCTTCTCGGCCATCCGCGCTGGCGGCACCAACGGTGACCCGGTACTGCGTGGCATGTTCGGCTCACGCTTGAACATCCTCACCAACGGCGGTGTGATGCTCGGCGCCTGCCCCAACCGCATGGACGCACCCACTTCTTATATCGCGCCAGAAACCTACGACCGGCTCACCGTGATCAAGGGCCCACAAAGCGTGATCTGGGGGCCGGGCGGCTCGGCAGGCACCATCCTCTTCGAGCGTGAGCCGGAGAAATTCGGCGCCCTCGGCAGCCGACTCAACGCCAGCCTTTTGGCCGGTTCCAATGGCCGCTTCGACAAGGTGCTCGATGCCGCCGCCGGCAACAGCCAGGCCTACGCCCGCTTCGTCGGCAACCAGTCGCGCTCGGACGACTACCAGGACGGCAACGGCGACACCGTGCCCTCGCGCTGGGACAAATGGAACGGTGATGTCGCCTTGGGCTGGACGCCAGATTCGGACACCCTGCTGGAACTCACAGCCGGCAAGGGCGATGGCGAAGCCCGCTACGCCGGGCGTGGCATGGATGGCTCGCAATTCAAGCGCGAAAGCCTGGGCCTGCGGTTTGAAAAGTCCAACCTCGGCGAGGTGCTCGACAAGGTCGAGGCGCAGGTCTACTACAACTACGCCGACCACGTGATGGACAACTACAGCCTGCGCACGCCCTCGGGCAGCGGCATGATGGGCATGCCCATGGTCAGCAATGTCGACCGCCGCACCCTGGGTGCGCGCATCAAGGCCACCTGGCGCTGGGCCGACGTGCAACTGATCAGCGGCATCGACGCGCAGACCAACGAACACCGCCAGCGTGGCGGCATGGGCGTCGATGCACATAAGTCCCAGCCGTGGACCAAGGACGCCGACTTCCACAACTACGGCGCTTTCGGCGAGCTGACCTGGTACGCCACAGGGGAAGACCGGCTGATCAGCGGCGCCCGCCTCGACCGCGCCTCGGCCCGCGATTTCCGCACCGGCAGTGCCACCGAAGGCGACACCCGCGCCGACACCCTGCCCAGCGGCTTCGTACGTTACGAGCACGATCTGGCGGCCTTCCCCGCCACTACCTATATCGGCCTCGGCCATGCCCAGCGCTTCCCAGACTACTGGGAGCTGTTCTCGCCCAAGCTGGCGCCGCCTGGTGCCGCTAACGCCTTCGATGGCATCAAGCCGGAGAAGACCACCCAGCTCGACGTCGGCATCCAGTACCGCGACGAGCGCCTGGAAGCCTGGGCCTCGGGTTACGTCGGGCAGATCCGCGACTACATCCTGTTCGACTACCGCACCGGCATGATGGGCATGAGCACCTCCCAGGCGCAGAACATCGACGCACGCATCATGGGCGGCGAACTCGGCGCCGCCTACAAGCTGACGGAAAACTGGAAGGCCGACGCGACGCTGGCCTATGCCTGGGGCAAGAACAGCAGCGACGGCAAGGCGCTGCCGCAGATGCCGCCGCTGGAAAGCCGCCTGGGCCTGACCTACAGCCGCGACACCTGGAGCGCCGGTGCCTTGTGGCGCCTGGTATCCGCGCAGAACCGCATCGCCGAGAACCAGGGCAACGTGGTCGGAAAGGACTTCGAGAAAAGCGCCGGCTTCGGCGTGTTCTCACTCAACGGCGCCTACAAGGTGAACAAAAACCTCAAGCTCAGCGCGGGGGTCGACAACCTGTTCGACAAGGCCTACGCCGAGCACCTGAACCTGGCCGGGAATGCCGGGTTTGGCTACCCTGCCAGCGATCCACAGCCCGTGAACGAGCCAGGCAGGACCTTCTGGACAAAGGTCGATGTGAGCTTCTGACAACAACAATGGGCGCGGCCATGGTCGCGCCCCTCAGCTGGTCAAACAGGAGGTTCCCATGAGCGGAACACGCGTGTCCTTCTACAACCTGGCCTGGCGCTGGCATTTCTATGCTGGGCTGTTCGTCGCCCCTTTCATGATCCTGCTGGCGATCACCGGGATCATCTACCTGTTCAAGCCGCAGCTGGACCCATTGCTTTACCGTGACCTGATGGTGGTCGAAGCCGGGCACCATCGACAGGGTGCCGACCTGATGCTGGATGAAGTCCGTCAAGCCTACCCCAAGGGCCATGTCAGCCAGTACCTGCCCCCCATCGATGCCGAGCGCAGCGCCCAGTTCGTGGTGCATGACGGCGGGCGCGAGCTGAATGTCTTCGTCGACCCGTACAGCGGCAAGATCCTTGGCCAGCAGGACGCCCAGCAGAACCTGCAGGCCGTGGCCCGCGCCCTTCACGGCGAGCTGATGGTCGGCACGCTCGGTGACCGCTTGGTGGAACTGGCTGCTGGCTGGGGCATCGTGCTGGTGGTGTCCGGCCTCTACCTGTGGTGGCCGCGCGGGCGCAACGGTGCCGGCGTGCTATGGCCGCGCATGAACGCCCGCGGTCGCCTGTTTTGGCGCGACTTGCATGCGGTGACCGGTTTCTGGGGGTCGGCACTGCTGTTGCTGATGCTGCTCAGCGGTATGACCTGGACAGGCTTGTGGGGCAAACAATACGCCGACCTGTGGAACCGATTTCCGGCAGCCATGTGGAACGACGTGCCCAAGTCCGACCAACAAGCCGGTGCACTGAACAGCGCCCATCGCCAGACCGTGCCCTGGGCCATGGAAAACACGCCGATGCCACAGTCCGGTGCGCATGCCGAACATGCCGGGCATCACATGATGAGCAGTGCGCCGGCAGCGCCGCAGGTAAGCCTGCAACAAGTCGAAGACATCGCCACGGCGCGCCAGGTGGAAGCGGGCTACAGCATCACCGCCCCCACCACGGCCGAGGGCGTCTACACCATCGCCGTGTTCGCCGACGACCCGCGCAACGACGCCACCTTGCATGTCGACCAGTACACCGGCAAGGTCCTGGCCGACGTGCGCTGGCAGGATTACAGCCCGGTCGCCCGCGCTACCGAAGTGGGTGTCATGCTGCATGAAGGCAAGATGTTCGGGGCGTTCAATCAGCTCATCATTCTGCTGGTGTGCCTGATGATCCTGCTGGGCTCGGTGAGTGGATTGGTGATGTGGTGGAAACGCCGGCCAGCCGGTGGGCTGGGCGTGCCGCCGCTGCGCCATGACTTGCCGCGATGGAAGACGGCGGTGGGGGTAATGCTGTTGCTGGGGGTGATGTTCCCGCTGGTGGGGGTATCAATGGTGGTGATGTGGGTGGTGGATAGCCTGGTGGTGCGGCGGCGGCGCGTGCTGGCTAGCGCTTGACACCTGCTCTGCCCTTACTGGCCTCTTCGCGGGCAAGCCCGCTCCCACAGGAACCGCAGCGCTGCGAAGTCTGTGGGAGCGGGCTTGCCCCGCGAAGAGGCCAGTACAGGTATCGGAAAAGTCGAGTCGATCTGTCGCGCCCCGAATTGGGACGCCCGTGTTAGCCTTGTCGGCTTTCACAAAAAGACTGACCCGAAATGGAATGCAGCCAATGACCCGGACCTCTTCCCCCCCTGCTGAAGACCAGCACCTGCAGCGCAACCTGACCAACCGCCACATTCAACTGATCGCCATCGGTGGCGCCATCGGCACCGGCCTGTTCATGGGCTCGGGCAAGACCATCAGCCTGGCGGGGCCGTCGATCATCTTCGTCTACATGATCATCGGCTTCATGCTGTTCTTCGTCATGCGCGCCATGGGCGAACTGCTGCTGTCGAACCTCAACTACAAGTCGTTCATCGACTTCTCCGCCGACCTGCTCGGCCCCTGGGCCGGTTACTTCACCGGCTGGACCTACTGGTTCTGCTGGGTGGTCACCGGGATCGCCGACGTGGTGGCGATCGCCGCCTACACGCAATTCTGGTTCCCGGACTTGCCGCAGTGGATACCCGCGCTGACCTGCGTGGGGCTGCTGCTGTCGCTGAACCTGGTGACCGTGAAAATGTTCGGCGAGATGGAATTCTGGTTCGCCCTGATCAAGATCGTTGCCATCCTCGGCCTGGTCGCCACCGGCCTGTACATGGTCATCACCGGCTTCGAATCACCAAGCGGGCGCACCGCGCAACTGGCCAACCTGTGGAATGACGGTGGCATGTTCCCCAATGGCCTGATGGGCTTCTTCGCCGGGTTCCAGATTGCCGTGTTCGCCTTTGTCGGCATCGAGTTGGTCGGCACCACGGCCGCCGAAGCGAAGAACCCCGAGCGCACCCTGCCACGGGCAATCAACTCGATCCCGATCCGCATCATCGTGTTCTACGTGCTGGCACTGATCGCGATCATGGCCGTGACCCCATGGCGCGACGTGGTGCCGGGCAAGAGCCCGTTCGTCGAGCTGTTCGTGCTGGCCGGCCTGCCGGCGGCGGCGAGCATCATCAACTTCGTGGTGCTGACCTCGGCGGCCTCGTCGGCCAACAGCGGTGTGTTCTCCACCAGCCGCATGTTGTTTGGCCTGGCCCAGGAAGGCGATGCACCGCGCGCGTTCGAGAAACTTTCGCGGCGGGCGGTGCCGGCCAACGGCCTGTATTTCTCGTGCATCTGCTTGCTGCTGGGGGCGGTGCTGATCTACATGGTGCCGAACGTGATCGAAGCGTTCACTTTGGTGACGACCGTTTCGGCGGTGCTGTTCATGTTCGTCTGGACGCTGATTCTGCTGTCGTACCTGAAGTACCGCAAAACCCGTGCGGCGCTGCACCAGGCGTCGAAGTACAAAATGCCGGGCGGGCGCTTCATGTGCTACGTGTGCCTGGTGTTCTTCGCCTTCATTCTGGTGTTGCTGAGCCTGGAGGCGGATACCCGCTCTGCCTTGATCGTCACTCCGGTCTGGTTCGTGTTGCTGGCAGCGACCTACCAAGGTGTGCGCAGCCGGCGCCATCCGCGCAGCGCTGTTCGCGAAAGTTGATCCACACTTGGGGCCGCACAGCGGCCCCATTGCTGTGCAGAAAAGACTTCAAGGCACCATCCTGGACCCGCCCCACGCCCTAATACCTCGCACACCCTGTCTATTACGCACCTTCCGCCATCCGGCACACCCCTTGCAACGCCCCTCCCCGCTTGGCCAACACGATAAAAAACTCAGCGGAGAGAGCACATGAAGCGACGCAGTCTGATCAAGGCCTTTACCCTCAGCGCATCGATTGCGGCGATGGGCCTTAGCTGGAGCCTCCAGGCCGCCGAGACCATCAAGGTCGGCATCCTGCATTCGCTGTCCGGGACCATGGCGATTTCCGAAACCTCGCTCAAGGACATGGCCTTGATGACCATTGACGAGATCAACGCCAAGGGTGGGGTCAATGGCAAGATGCTCGAACCGGTGGTGGTCGATCCCGCGTCCAACTGGCCTCTGTTCGCCGAAAAGAGCCGCCAACTGCTAACCCAGGACAAGGTCGCGGTGGTGTTCGGCTGCTGGACTTCGGTGTCGCGCAAATCGGTGCTGCCGGTGTTCGAGGAGTTGAACGGCCTGCTGTTCTACCCGGTGCAGTACGAAGGTGAAGAGATGTCGCCGAACGTGTTCTACACCGGTGCCGCACCGAACCAGCAGGCGATTCCGGCCGTGGAATACCTGATGAGTGAAGATGGCGGCAGTGCCAAGCGCTTCTTCCTGCTGGGTACCGACTACGTCTACCCGCGCACCACCAACAAGATCCTGCGCGCCTTCCTGCACAGCAAGGGTGTGGCCGACAAGGACATCGAAGAGGTCTACACGCCGTTCGGCCACGCCGACTATCAAACCATCGTTGCCAATATCAAGAAGTTCTCCGCCGGCGGCAAGACGGCGGTGATCTCCACCGTCAACGGCGACTCCAATGTGCCGTTCTACAAGGAACTGGCCAACCAGGGCCTGAAGGCCACCGACGTGCCGGTAGTGGCGTTCTCGGTGGGCGAAGAAGAGTTGCGAGGCATCGATACCAAGCCGCTAGTGGGCCACCTGGCGGCGTGGAACTACTTCGAATCGGTGGATAACCCGGTCAACCAGAAGTTCGTCGCCGACTGGAAAGCCTACGCCAAGGCCAAGGGGTTGCCGGGCGCAGACAAGGCAGTGACCAACGACCCGATGGAAGCCACCTATGTGGGCATTCACATGTGGGCGCAGGCCGCCGAAAAAGCCAAGTCCACCGATGTCGACAAGGTGCGTGAAGCGCTGGCCGGGCAGAGTTTCAAGGCACCGTCCGGCTTTACGCTGACCATGGACAAGACCAACCACCACCTGCACAAGCCGGTGATGATCGGCGAGATTCAGGATGACGGTCAGTTCAGTGTGGTCTGGGAGACCGAGCAGCCGTTGCGGGCGCAGCCATGGAGCCCGTTCATTCCGGGGAATGACAAGCGGCCGGATTATGCGGTGAAAGGTAACTGATGCCATTCGCGGGCAAGCCCGCTCCCACAGGTTTCATGTAGTCCCTGAGGCCTGTGCAGTACCTGTGGGAGCGGGCTTGCCCGCGAAAAGGCCACCTCTGTTCTTCAGGAACACCCCATGCTCAGATTCCTGCTTACTCTTTTGCTGCTCTTGCCCCTGGCAACCCAGGCCAGCGAGGGCGAATTCTTCCTCACCGCCAAGCCCGCCGAACAGGCTCGCCTGCTCGAAGGCTGGGCGGCGCAACCCGACGCCGCACGCTTGCCGCTGCTGGAAAGCCTGCGCCAGGGTCGCATCGCCGAGGGCGACACGCGCAAAGTGCGCCTGAACAACCGCCTGCGCGGCCTGATCGACAACGCCCTGGCCAGCCACCAATTGCTCAGCGCCAGCATCGACACCCGCCTGGCCGCCGCTCAGCAGTTGCAGAAAAGCGCACAACCGGCGCAGATGGCCTTCCTCGACCGGCGCTTCGCCAGCGAACCCGAAAGCACCGTGCACGCCGCCCTCGGCCTGGCCCTGGCCAACTTGCAGCTGGGTGCCAGCGAGCCGGCGGTGCGCCTGGCAGCCGTGCGCCTGCTCGGTGAAACCGGCGACCCCATGGCGCGCACGCGCCTGGAAGCCCTCCTGCAACCCGCCGCGGAAACCGACGCCGCCGTGCGCACGGCCGCTGAAACCAGCCTGGCCCAGGTCAAGCGCAAACTGCTGGTCGGCGAGTTGCTCGGCCAGGCCTTCAGCGGACTGTCGCTGGGTTCGATCCTGCTGCTCGCGGCCTTGGGCCTGGCGATCACATTCGGCCTGCTCGGGGTGATCAACATGGCCCACGGCGAGATGCTCATGCTCGGCGCCTACAGCACCTACATGGTCCAGGTGCTGCTGCAGCGCTACGCCCCAGGCGCCATCGAGTTCTACCCGCTGATCGCCCTGCCGGTGGCGTTCGCCGTCAGTGCCGGGGTCGGCATGGCGCTGGAGCGCACGATCATCCGCCACCTCTACGGGCGCCCGCTGGAAACCCTGCTGGCGACCTGGGGCATCAGCCTGATCCTGATCCAGACCATCCGCCTGCTGTTCGGCGCGCAGAACGTCGAGGTCAGCAACCCGGCGTGGCTGTCCGGCGGCATCCAGTTGCTGCCCAACCTGGTACTGCCTTACAACCGCCTGGTGATCATCGCCTTCGCCCTGGCCGTGGTACTGCTGACCTGGCTGCTTCTAAACCGCACACGGTTGGGTCTGAACGTGCGTGCAGTCACCCAGAACCGCAACATGGCCGCCTGCTGCGGTGTGTCTACCGGGCGCGTCGACATGCTCGCCTTCGGCCTTGGCTCGGGCATCGCCGGGCTGGGCGGCGTGGCCCTGAGCCAGGTCGGCAACGTCGGCCCGGACTTGGGCCAGAGCTACATCATCGACTCGTTCCTGGTGGTGGTGCTCGGCGGTGTCGGGCAACTGGCCGGCAGCCTCTGGGCGGCTTTCGGTCTGGGCATCGCCAACAAACTGCTGGAGCCGCAGATCGGCGCGGTGCTTGGCAAAATCCTCATCCTTGCGTTGATCATTCTGTTCATCCAGAAGCGCCCGCAAGGCCTGTTCGCCCTCAAGGGACGGGTAATCGACTGATGAACCAGCCACTGCTTGTCACCGCTTCGCAAAAGGCCGGACCACGTCTGACGCTGGCCATCGGCGCCGTCGTCGTGCTGTTGCTGCTGGCCTTGCCACTGCTGTCTTTGCTGCCGGCGAACCATGCTTTGCAGGTCTCGGCTTACACCTTGACGCTGGTCGGCAAGATCCTCTGCTACGCCATCGTTGCCCTGGCCCTGGACCTGGTCTGGGGCTACGCCGGACTGCTGTCGCTCGGCCACGGGCTGTTCTTCGCCCTGGGCGGCTACGCCATGGGCATGTACCTGATGCGCCAGGCGGCGGGTGACGACTTGCCAGGGTTCATGACCTTTCTGTCCTGGACCGAACTGCCCTGGTACTGGGCCGGCACCCAGCACTTCGCCTGGGCGATGTGCCTGGTGGTGCTGGCACCCGGCTTGCTGGCGCTGGTGTTCGGCTTCTTCGCCTTCCGCTCACGGATCAAAGGCGTGTACTTCTCGATCATGACCCAGGCGCTGACATTCGCCGGCATGCTGCTGTTCTTCCGCAACGAGACCGGCTTTGGCGGCAACAACGGTTTCACCAGTTTCCGCACCATTCTCGGTTTCGACATCGCCGCGCAAGGCACCCGGGCGGTGCTGTTTTCGCTCACCGTCGGCCTGCTGCTGGCCAGCCTGTACCTGTGCTGGCGCCTGACCCAGAGCAAGTTCGGCCGCCTGCTCACCGCCGTGCGCGATGCGGAAAACCGCCTGATGTTCTGCGGCTACGACCCGCGCGGCTTCAAGCTGCTGGTGTGGGTGCTCAGCGCCGTGCTGTGTGGCCTGGCCGGTGCGCTGTACGTGCCGCAAGTGGGCATCATCAACCCCAGTGAGATGTCACCGACCAACTCCATCGAGGCCGCTGTGTGGGTGGCCCTGGGCGGGCGCGGCACGCTGATCGGTCCGCTGCTCGGCGCCGGCCTGGTCAATGGCATGAAAAGCTGGTTCACCGTGGCCTTCCCGGAGTTCTGGCTGTTCTTCCTCGGTGCCCTGTTCATTCTGGTCACCCTGTACCTGCCCAAAGGCGTGGTCGGCCTGCTGAAGAAAAGGAGCCAGCCATGAGAGGCGTGCCCCCCGTGCATCCAGAATTCATGCTCGAACCGGTGTTCGATAGCCTCGGCACCAGCCGCGATGCCATTGGCCTGGGCGCCAGCCGCAAGGCCGGCCTCGACACCCGCCACGGCACGGTGCTGAGCCTTGAAGACATCAGCGTCAGCTTCGATGGCTTCAAGGCGCTCAACGCGCTGAACCTGTACATCGGCGTCGGTGAGTTGCGCTGCATCATCGGCCCCAACGGCGCCGGCAAGACCACGATGATGGACGTGATCACCGGCAAGACCCGCCCTGACACCGGCAGCGCATTCTTTGGCGACACCCTCGACCTGACCCGCATGAGCGAATACCAGATCGCTCAGGCCGGAATTGGCCGCAAGTTCCAGAAGCCGACGGTGTTCGAGGCGCTGACGGTGTTCGAGAACCTGGAACTGGCGCTGAAGGCCGACAAGTCGGTATGGGCCAGCCTGGCCGCACGCTTGAGCGGCGAGCAACGCCAGCGCATCGAGGACGTGTTGACCACCTTGCGCCTGCTGCCTCTGGCCCAGCGCCTGGCAGGCTTGCTGTCGCACGGGCAGAAGCAGTTTCTGGAAATCGGCATGCTGCTGGTGCAGGAGCCGCAACTGCTGCTGCTCGACGAACCGGTGGCCGGCATGACCGACGCCGAGACCGAGTTCACCGCCGAGCTGTTCAAGAGCCTGGCCGGCACGCATTCGCTGATGGTGGTGGAGCATGACATGGGCTTTGTCGGCAGCATTGCCGACCATGTCACCGTGCTGCACCAGGGCAGTGTGCTGGCGGAGGGGTCGCTTGCGCAGGTGCAGGCGGACGAGCGGGTGGTCGAGGTTTATCTAGGCCGATGATCTTCGTTGCCTGTGCCGGCCTTTTCGCGGGGCAAGCCCGCTCCCACAGGTTCTGCGCTGTACTTGTGGGAGCGGGCTTGCCCCGCGAAAGGGCCGGTGCAGGCACAGCAACTCTTTCAGGAATGCGCACATGCTGAAAATCGAAACCCTGCACCAATATTACGGCGGCAGCCACATCCTGCGCGGCCTGTCCTTCGAGGCCAAGGTCGGCGAAGTCACCTGCCTGCTGGGGCGCAACGGCGTGGGCAAGACCACCTTGCTGCGCTGCCTGATGGGCCTGGTGCAGGCCCGTGAAGGCAGCGTCGAATGGGAAGGCAAGCCGATCACCACGCTCAAGCCACAGCAGCGGGTGCATGCCGGCATCGCCTACGTACCCCAGGGCAGAGAAATCTTCCCGCGCCTGACGGTCGAGGAAAACCTGCTGATGGGCCTGTCGCGCTTTTGCGCCCGGGAGGCGCGGGACGTACCCGCCTTCATCTACGAGCTGTTCCCGGTGCTGGAACAGATGAAGCAGCGCCGCGGCGGCGACCTGTCCGGCGGTCAGCAGCAACAGCTGGCCATCGGCCGTGCCCTGGCCAGCCGGCCACGCCTGCTGATCCTCGACGAGCCCACCGAAGGCATCCAGCCCTCGGTGATCAAGGAAATCGGCGCGGTGATCCGGCGCTTGGCCGAGCGTGGCGACATGGCGATCCTGCTGGTCGAGCAGTTCTACGACTTTGCCGAAGAGCTGGCCGACCAGTACCTGGTCATGGCCCGTGGCGAAATCATTCAGCGCGGGCGTGGCGAAAACATGCAGGCCGAGGGTGTGCGCGGGCTGGTAACCATTTAATCTGCGCCCATCGACCTTGTGAGACGCTGCAATGAGCCACGAAATCCGCGACGCCCTGCCCGCCGACGTGCCGGGCATTCTCGACATCTACAACGACGCGGTGCGCAACACCACGGCGATCTGGAACGAAACCCCCGTTGACCTGGGCAATCGCCAGGCCTGGTTCGAGGCTCGGGCGCAACAGGGTTATCCGATCCTGGTGGCGGTGGATGACACCGGCGTGCTCGGCTACGCGTCGTTTGGCGACTGGCGGCCGTTCGAAGGGTTTCGGCAAACTGTGGAGCATTCGGTGTATATCCGTGGCGACCAGCGCGGCAAAGGGTTGGGCCCGCAGTTGATGGCGGCGCTGATCGAGCGGGCGCGGGGGTGTGGCAAGCATGTGATGGTGGCGGCCATCGAGAGCGGGAATGAAGCGTCGGTGCGCCTGCATGAGCGGCTGGGGTTCATGGTGACCGGGCAGATGCCGCAGGTGGGGGTGAAGTTCGGACGCTGGCTGGATTTGACTTTCATGCAGCTGATGCTGAACCCAGGGGCCGAGCCGGCCTGAGTTTGATGTTGGCTGTGCCGCTTCGCGGGCAAGCCCGCTCCCACAGGTTGGACTGCCCCCAAGAAGTTGGACACCAATCCAACCCTTGGGGGCAGTCCAAGTTCACCACTGCCTTCAAATTCAGTGGGGTACTTGTGGGAGCGGGCTTGCCCGCGAAGAGGCCGGAACTGACCCAATCACATCTGGGTAAACCTGCCCAACCGCTGCTTCAACATGCTGTTCTCACTGCGCAACTGCTGCACTTCCTGCAGCAGCTCCAGCGCCAGCGCTACCCCTTCCCACTCCAGTTCCAGCTCCTGATGCAGCTTCGCCGCGCGCTTTGCCAACAGCGGCGCCTGATCGTCGAACAGCCAGTCCTCCGGCGTTCGCCCCTGGGGTTCAACGATGCCGTGTTCGACGATCTCGATCACGTAATCCGTGGTGATGTCGGCCTCCTGGCAGAGGGTGCGCATGTCCAGTTGAACGATCAGGGTGCTGCTCATGATCACTTACTCCATTGAGTCCTCGGGTTGAACGCGGCCTTCTCGGAAAGCTTGGCCCACAGTTCACGGGTAGCGTCGTCGGATGCGGGTGGCATGACCACCTTGAGCTGCGCGTACAGGTTGCCGCGCTCGCCCTGCTTGTTAACCAGGCCTTTGCCCGGCACGCGCAGGCGCTGGCCGCTCTGGCTGTCGGGGCGGATGGTCAGGTTGATCTTGCCGTCCAGGGTCGGCACCGCCACCTTGGTGCCCAGCGCTGCTTCCCAAGGTGCCAGGGGTACGGTGATGATCAGGTCCTGGCCTTCGACATCGAACAGCGGGTGCGGTGCCAGGCGGATGGTCAGGAACAGGTCGCCATTGGCCCCACCACCGCTGCCCGGCGCACCCTGGCCCTTGAGGCGAATGCGCTCACCGTCGGTCACGCCGGCGGGGATCTTCACGTTCAGGGTCTTGGTAGTGAACCCGGTGCGCTGGCCGGCGGCATTGGTTTGCGGCACCTGGAAGCTGATCTGCTTGGATTCCTTGCTCAGGGTTTCTTCAAGGAAGATCGCCAGTTCCAGTTCCACGTCCTGCCCTCGCCTGCCCGCACTGCGCTGCTGCCCGGCGCCGCCAAAGGGGTTGCCGCCCCGTGCGCCGAAGATCGAGCTGAAGAAATCGGAAAAATCGCCGCCTTCGAAACCACCGCCCGCGCCACCCGCGCCGCCACGACTCTGCCAGCCAGGCGGTGCCTGGAAGGGACGGCCGTGCTGGCCGCCGTACTTGCGGATCTCGTCGAATTCGGCGCGTTTCTGCGCGTCGCCAAGCACTTCGTAGGCCTCGTTGGCCTCCTTGAACTTGTCCTCGGCGTCGCGCTCCTTGCTGACGTCAGGGTGATACTTGCGCGCCAGCTTGCGGTACGCAGCCTTGATTGCCTTGTCGTCCGCCGTGGGCTCTACGCCGAGTATCTTGTAATAGTCTTTGAAGTCCATCTATGGATCACCAGTGTGAAGTTTCGTGTTGCATCTGAAGATAGGGTCCAAGCATAGCCTTTCAAGGTTCGCTTGGCTTTGCTCCATGGCAGACGACCGGTCTTGATTCTTCAGCCAAGTGGCATAAACTGCGCGGCCGTTTTGCCTCCGGAAACCCTTTTCCCATGTCTGACGTATCCCCGGCCAGCGCCCTTGGCATCGACTTTGGCACCTCCAACTCCACGGTCGGCTGGCACCGCCCTGGCGTCGATTCGCTGATCGCCCTGGAAGACGGCAAGATCACCCTGCCCTCGGTGGTCTTCTTCAATATCGAAGAACGTCGCCCGGTGTATGGCCGGCTGGCGCTGCACGAATACCTGGAAGGCTACGAGGGCCGCCTGATGCGCTCGCTCAAGAGCCTGCTGGGTTCCAAGCTGATCAAGCACGATACCAGCGTGCTGGGCAGCGCTCTGCCGTTCAAGGACTTGCTGGGGATGTTCATCGGCGAGCTTAAAAAGCGCGCCGAAACCGCTGCCGATCGCAGCTTCGACCAAGTGGTGCTGGGCCGCCCGGTGTTCTTCGTCGACGAAGACCCGGCCGCCGACCAGGAGGCCGAGGACACCCTGGCCGACGTAGCGCGCAAGATCGGCTTCAAGGACGTGTCATTCCAGTACGAACCGATCGCCGCGGCGTTCGACTACGAGTCGGGCATCAGCCGTGAAGAGCTGGTGCTCATCGTCGATATCGGCGGCGGTACTTCGGACTTTACTCTGATCCGCCTGTCGCCCGAGCGCCACCTGGTGGCCGAGCGCCAGAGCGACATCCTCGCCACCGGCGGCGTGCACATCGGCGGCACCGACTTCGACAAGCAGCTGAGCCTGCAGGGCGTGATGCCGCTGTTCGGCTATGGCAGCCGGATGAAGAGCGGCGCGCTGATGCCCACCAGCTACCACCTCAACCTGGCCACCTGGCACACCATCAACGCTGTGTACTCGCAAAAATCGCAGCTGGCGCTGGGCAACATGCGCTACGACATCGAGGACACCCTGGGCATCGACCGTCTGTTCAAGGTGATCGAGCAGCGCGCGGGCCACTGGCTGGCGATGGAAGTGGAGGCCAGCAAGATCGATCTGACCGATCAGGAAAGCCGCCGTATCGACTTCGGCCGTGTCGAGCGTGAATTGGGCGTGGACCTGACCCGTGCGCTGTTCGAAGGCGCTATCGAAGGGCTGCTGGAGCGGGTGCGCGGCAGCGTGACCGAGTTGCTGGCCAAGGCCGGCGTGAGTGAAGGCCAGGTGGACACGGTGTTCTTCACCGGGGGTTCCAGCGGTATCCCGGCCCTGCGCAACAGTGTGGCGGCGATGCTGCCGAATGCGCGGCATGTGGAAGGCAACATCTTCGGCAGCATTGGCAGCGGGTTGGCGATCGAGGCGCGCAAGCGCTACGGCTCGATCTGACATCGGTGTCGCCCTTTTCGCGGGGCAAGCCCGCTCCCACAGGTACATCACCGCCCTCAAGAACAGTGATGTACTCGTGGGAGCGGGCTTGCCCGCGAAAAGGCCGGCACTGACACCTTTCAGGTCAAACCAGCTCCGCCCGCCGCAACTCACTCTTCAGGTAGGCATAGTAGACCGGCCCCGCCACCACCCCCGGCAAGCCGAACGCCGCCTCGAACACCAGCATCGCCAGCAACAGCTCCCAGGCCTTGGCACTGATCTGCCCACCGACGATCCTCGCGTTGAGGAAGTACTCGACCTTGTGGATGACGATCAAGTAACCCAACGCTGCCGCCGCCACCCAGATCGACAACGACAGGCCGACGATGGTGATCAGCGTGTTGGACATCAGGTTGCCGATCACCGGCAGCAGCCCCAGGAGGAAGGTGAGCACGATCAGCGTCTTGGTCAGCGGCAGGTGCACGCCGAACATTGGCAGCACCACGGCGAGGAAGACCCCTGTGAAAGCGGTGTTCAGCAACGAGATCTTGATCTGCGCGAAAACAATGTTGCGAAACGCCTGCACCAACAGGCTCAGGCGCTCGAACAGCGCCGCGGCGAGCGGTTTGCGCCGGGAAATGTCGGGGATGCGCTGCAGGGCGATGATGGCGCCGAGGATCATGCCGATCAGCAGCGTCACGAACATGTGCGCCATGCCCTTGCCGACCAGTTGCAGGTCGCTCAGGTGGCTCTTGATCCAGTCACCGATGGCCACCTTGAACTCGGCGGCACTGGCCGGCAGGTAGCCTTCGATGAACGGCGGCAACTGCCCCCGGGCACGTTCGACCAGACCCATGAATTTATCCAGCGAGGCACCGGGGTTCTCCGCCTCGTGCAGCAGGAAGCTGAACGCACCGGCGATCAACAGCGCCAGCGTGGTGACCACCAGGGTGCCGAGCAGCGCCACCGCCAGCCAGCGTGCGCGTTGGCCGGCGAGCAGCGGTTGCAGGCGTGGGGTGAGCATATTGACCAGCTCGAACACCAGTAGCCCGGCAAGCAGGCTGGGGAGCAACTTCAGCGGCAGGGCCAGCAGTAAACCCGCCATGACGATGATCAAGCTGGCAAGGGTAATCTGGCGGGGGGTGAAGGTCATACAGCCTCGGCGGCAGACAGCGGAAAGTCCCGCAGTCTGCCAGCCTTCGACCGACAGGCATAGGCGCAGGTCATTTCTTCTTCAGGCAGTCGCTCATGTAGGCCTTGCGTTCGTCGCCCTTGAGCGCCTTGGTGCTGGCGTCGGCGTTGCAGGTCTTCATCTTGTCCTGCTGGGTCTGCGGCACATCCTTCTTCAGGCAGGTGCTCATGAAGGCCTTGCGCTCATCGCCCTTGAGCGCCTTGGTGGTGGCGTCGGCGTTGCAGGTTTTCATCTTTTCCTGCTGCGCGGTGGCGGCGAACCCTTGCGCGCTGAACAACACGGCCAACACCAGCAACGGCATGTGCAGCATCTTCATGGAGTGATCTCCTTGGTTCCGTGCCCGATGCACGGACATGCGCCTGAGTGTAGACAAGATTTTTTACATTCTGCCCGGACCTGGACCCTCATAATGGTCAGCCAAGGCGTACGCGCCAAACGAAAGAGTCAGTTGCTGCATGAATTACGCGTTCCCCCTCTTCGCCATCCTCATCTGGGCCGGCAACACCGTGGTCACCAAGATGTCGGCCGGCGCTATCCAACCTGCCGAAATCGGCTTTTACCGCTGGCTGCTGGCCGGCCTGCTGTTCACCCCGTTTCTCTTGCCCGCCGTGTGGCGCAATCGCGCGGCCATCCGTCCGCACCTGGGCAAGGTAGCCGTGCTCGGCGTGCTGGGCATGGCCGTGTACCAAAGCCTGGCCTACTTCGCCGCGAGCATCACCAGTGCCACCAACATGGGCATCATCCTTTCGCTGATGCCACTGATGTCCCTGGCGCTGTCCATTGCCTGGCTGGGCCAGCGCCTGAGCTATGGGGCACTGCTGGGCGCCGTGGTGTCGTTCTTCGGTGTGCTCGAAGTGGTTTCAGCCGGCCAGCCCGGAATCCTGCTGGAGCAAGGCCTTAACAGCGGCGACCTGCTGATGCTCGTAGCAACGCTGGCCTACGCGCTGTACAGCTTCCTGTTGAAGAAATGGCAACTGCGCTTGCCGCCCTTGCAGTTGCTGTATCTGCAGGTCCTGGTGGCCATCCTCGTGTTGTTGCCGCTGTTCCTGCTCTCGGACAAGACCGGCTTGAACGCCCACAACATCGGCCTGGTGCTATACGCCTGCGTGCTTGCCTCGATGATCGCGCCACTGTTGTGGATGCAGGCCGTGCACCGCCTGGGGCCAAGCCGCACCACGCTGTTCTTCAACTTGTTGCCGCTGGTGACCGCGCTGATCGCTGCTGCAGTACTCGACGAACAACTGGCCCGCTACCACCTGATCGGCGGCCTGCTGACCCTGGCCGGGGTGATCCTTGCCGAACGCTGGACCACACCGGTGCGGCGCTAAAGCCCCGCAGCCTTGAGCCGGGCGGCGTGTTCGGTGAACAGGCGCACAGGCTCGGCGCCCTTGCCCACGGCACCGAGCGACTGGTTGACGATGTCCAGGTGGTCGAGCGGGTAGTCGTCACCGATCACCTGCCCCAGGTGCGAGCTGAAGCGCCCGACCATGCCATCGCAATGGCCCTTTTCCTTGACGAAGCTGCGGGCGAACAAGCGGCAGAAGCGGTTGCTGCCGTCGAAGCGGTTACGCCCTTGGTCGGTCAGCCCCGGCTGCAAGGTGCCCGACCAGGAGTAGTAGCGCACACCGTTCACTTCATAGGCCCCCTCCCCGCCCCAGGTCTCCGGCAACCCCTGTGGATAAGCCTGATTGAACAGCGCCACCCCGGCGCTGGTCAGCGACTGGTGCGAAGCGTGCACGTCGACGGGTAGCGGGTCACGCCGCCAGCCGGTCTCCAGCCACACCAGCAGCACCGCCAGGCCGTGCAGCACGGCCCTGAGGATGCGCCCCTGGGGTGATGCGCCCGGCGCAGTGCGCTCGAGATGGTCAGCCAGTTCCGAGCCATGGTTGGGCCCGGCCACCGACGTCACCGACGCCACCCGATCAGGCCGCTTGGCAGCCGCATAGCGAGCGCTCAGGGCGCCCTGGCTATGGCCGATCAGGTTGACCTTGTCGGCACCGGTGCGTTGGCAGATGTCTTCGATGATGGCCAGCAGTTGCTCGCCGCGCACTTCGCTGGAATGCAATGGCGAGACCTGCACCGGGAAGACCTGCGCGCCGCCCTTGCGCAGCGCTGCGACGATGCCGAACCAATAGGGATACAGCAGCACCCGGACAAAACCGAGCATGCCCGGCACCAGCACCAACGGGTATCGCGTGGCCAATTCCTGCTGCATATCCCGAGCCCTTCTCCGTGGACGACCGGCCAACACTACAGCGGCTTGGATGACCATCGCAATCGAACTCCTGACGCGCCGCGCGGTTCCAAACCAGACAGACCCTTGAGCAAGGAGCGGGACCATGTACAAGCAGACCCTGGCAGTCCTTCTGGCGAGCGCCACCCTGGCCGCTTGTGGCAGCCATCCGGAAAACCCCGTGGACTACGCCACCTTCCGTGATCAGCCGCTGGTCAAGCAGGTCGAGAACGGCATGACCATGCAGAAGGTCATCGCCATCGGCGGCAGCCCGTCGAATGTGATCGACCTGCCGCACGGAGGCACCTGCAACGACTACATCCTGAATCGCGACGGCCACCAACAGCCGTACTACGTGCGTTTCGACGCCACCGGCCACGTCGATGCCAAGGGCTTCAAGACTTGCAAGCAACGAGAAGAGGACAGCCAAGCCGTAAAAGGCGCGTAAGCCTCCCTTTCATCCTGACCTACCGTCCTGATCTGTTTGGAGATGACCATGAGCAACGTTGAACTGACCGATGTGCAAACCCTGCGCCAGCGTGCCCGCCAGCATGTTGAGCAAGGCGCGGTGACCGAGGGCTACCATGCCGACCGCCAGGAAATCCTGCGCCTGCTCAATGAGTCGCTGGCCACCGAACTGGTTTGCGTGCTGCGCTACAAGCGCCACTACTTCATGGCCAGCGGGATCAAGGCGAGCGTCGCGGCCAAGGAGTTTCTCGAGCACGCCAACCAGGAAGCCGAGCACGCCGACAAGCTGGCCGAACGCATCGTGCAACTGGGTGGCGAGCCGGACTTCAACCCGGACAACCTGACCAAGAATTCCCATGCCCAGTACGTGGCCGGTAATTCGCTGAAAGAAATGGTGCTGGAGGACCTGGTGGCCGAGCGCATTGCAATCGACAGCTACCGCGAGATCATTCAGTACATTGGTGATAAGGACCCGACCACGCGGCGCATCTTCGAGGACATCCTGGCCCAGGAAGAAGAGCACGCGGACGATATGTCGGATCTGCTGCAAGGTCTGTAATCGCACGGGGGCGCTTTGCGCCCCCCCTTCACTCACTTCTTCCCTTTAACCGCAGCCGGCGCCTTGCCGGCTTTCATCTGTTGCAGCAGCGGCGTGCACTGGTTGGGCTCATCGCCACTGCTCGGCGCCACCAGCGCCAACAACCCCGCCGCCGGCCCCGCGACCACCCCCAGCGCCACCATCCCCGCCCCGCGCAAGGCCAGCGGCAGCGCCTGCACGCCGGCACTGGGCTTGGCAAACGGCCCGCGTACATACAGCGGCGAGCGCAGCGAGAACAGGCGCAGGCCCTTGGATTCCGGGGTGATCTTCAAGTCCAGTTGCTCGCTGGCGAAATTGGCGGTGCCATTGATGTAGATGATCGCGTTCTCGGTATCGAAGATGAACAGCCGCGTCGTCGCCAAGCCATCCTTGATGCCGACATCCGCCGCCGCGCAGTTGATCTGCACATCTTCGTCGCCGAACAGCTTGCCGACCACGTAGTTGCCCACGTTCAGCCCGGCAATCTCCATCAGGCTGCGGCTGACAGCGCCATCGTTGATCAGCATGCGCAGGTCACCGTTGGCCGTGCCCAGCAACGCCGCCACCGAATTGCCACGGCCGCTGATGTCGGCATCGCCGTTCAGCTCGCCGAAACTGGTCTGCATCGGCGCGAACGTGGGGAACAACTGCTTGAGCTTGAAGCCTCGCGCGGTCAGCTGGGCACGGCCCTGCAAAGGCACGCTGCGCCCATCCAGGCGGATTTTCGAGGCCAGGTTGCCACCGGCCACGCCAAAGCGCAGTGGCTCCAGGCGCAGCAGGCCGTCTTCGAGGATGACGTGGGCGGACAGGTCGTTGAACGGCAGCTTTTCACTGTGGACGATGCGCTTGCCGGTGAACTGGACATCAGCATCCATGGCACGCCAGCGTTCGGTACGGAACTCTTCCACCGGCAGCACCTTGCCGGTCGGTTGCTTGCTGGCGCCACCGCGTGCTTTCTGTTCAGCGTTGGAATCGGCGCCGATCAGCGGTGCCAGGTCCTTGAACAACAGCTGGTTGGAGACCAGCTTGCCGGAGAGCTTGGGCCGTGGCTGGCTGGCGACGAAGGCCAGGTCGCCGTGGATGTCGCTGTCGCCGATCTTGCCGTTGAAACCCTGATAGTTGAACGTTGCGCCGTCAGTCGCATGCAGGTTGGCGGTGAGGTGGCCGTCGGTTTCGTAGGCAGGCGTGTCCGGCAGCGTCACACCGGTCAGCGGGTAGAGGTTGCCCAGGCTGGCGCCGGACAGGCGCAGGCGCAGGTCCAGAGCGCCAAGGTTGCGTGGGTCGGTCAGGGTGCCGGCGAGCACCACGTGGGTGTCGGCAATACGCACGTCGGCTTGCAGCGGGAACGGCTGGCTGGCGTCCTGCAGCGCCAGCAGGCCGCCAATCTTGCCCGTGCCGGATACGGGCTGGGCCTTGTAGCGGCCCTGGGCCTTGAGCCCAAACGCGTAATCCTGGGTGCCAGCCGCCTTTTCGGCGCTCGCCTTGCCGACGATGTCACTGAAGGGAATGGGTTTGCCGAGCGGATCGATCTGCACCTTCATGGTGGTTTTCAAGGTCTGGTCGTCGACGCTGACGTTGCCCTGATCAAAGCCGATGGCGCCAATGTCCAGCTGCCATTTCGAAGGTTCTGCATTCTCGTCCTTGGGGCCGAAATCGAAGGTCCAGTTGGCGCGCCCATCGGCCAGGCGGGTGAGGCTGGCAGTCGGTTTGACCAGGTCGATACGGGGGATGACGATCTGCTGGAACACCAGCGGCAACGGTGCCAGGCGGAACTCCACGCGCTCCAGTCCGACCATCTTAGGCTCCTTGAGCCAGTCCGGGTTGCCCAAGGTCAGGTCTTCGGCAATGAAGTGCGGCCACGGCACCCAAGCGCGCCAACCGCCCTCTTCCGGCTCGGTGCGCCACTCTACGGCGAGGTTGCCGTTAATCGCGAAAGGCCGGTGCAAGGCTTCGGAAACTTTCTCGTTGAGCAGCGGCTTGACGCGATTCCAGTCGAAGGTGGCGATCACCACCACCAGTATCGCCAGCAGGGTCAGCAGGCTGGTTAGGGTCCAGACGAGGATTCTGGCGGGACGCGTCATTGCGTGGTTCTCCTGACGGCTTGGCATGAAACGGGCGCAACGATGGCACTCCATATCTCGGACTGATCAAAACCCGCTGGGTTTTATCGATTAGGCCCATGATAGCGAAGTTTTTTCTGGCTCCTTGCTCGACGTTGACTCGAAACCCCGCTCAGGTAACCCCCGACAGTGACAGCAGCAGAAAGCCACTACGCGCCATGAAACACTCGTGATAGAGCCTTTATGACCCGCTATTAATGACGTCGATTGTTACCATTACCCATTTGAACTTCTCTCTGGCGTTACCGGGCGTAGCATTGGCTCCGTACCCACTTTCCAGCCCCCGAGAGGAGCACCTGAACATGAAACGCCATCTGCTGACCCTGACCCTGTCCATCCTGGCTGCCAACGCCTTCGCCCTGCCAGCTGCTGACCAGCACCTGTCCGCCGAATCGCGCTCCAGTGCCGCTGAAATCGCTCAACCGCTGAAAACCGTTGCCGAGGGCGGCGCCGAACGTCTGCAAGAACGCGCTGGCCGTGTTGCTGAAGGCGGCTCGGACCGTCTGATCGAACAAAGTGGCCGGGTTGCCGAAGGCGGCTCGGATCGTCTGATCGAACAAAGTGGCCGGGTTGCCGAAGGCGGTTCGGACCGTCTGATCGAACAAAGTGGCCGTGTTGCCGAAGGTGGCTCTGACCGCCTGATCGAACAAAGTGGCCGGGTTGCAGAAGGTGGTTCGGACCGCCTGATCGAACAAAGTGGCCGTGTTGCCGAAGGTGGCTCGGACCGCCTGATCGAACAAAGTGGCCGCGTTGCCGAAGGTGGTTCGGATCGCCTGGTCGAAATCAGCCGCGTGAGCTGATCGCCATGACCGAAAAGAACAACTTACAGCACAGCGCCTGCTCCCCTCCAAGCCCGGTCCATTGACCGGGCTTCGTTTTTTTATCTAGAGTGCCGAGTTTCCCTGCCACAGAATCTTGCACCATGCTGCCGCGCGCCGAACAGAAGCTACAGACTCGCCAGGCCCTGCTCGATGCGGCTTGCCAGCTCATGGAGAGCGGCCGTGGCTTCGGCAGCATCAGCCTGCGCGAAGTGGCCAAGGCCGCCGGCATCGTCCCCACCGGTTTTTACCGGCATTTCCCCGACATGGACGCCCTGGGCCTGGCCCTGGTGGCCGAGGTCGACGACACCTTCCGCCAGACCATCCGCCTGGTGCGGCACAACGAGTTCGAACTCGGTGGCATCACCGACGCCTCGGTGCGAATTTTTCTCGATGTGGTCGCCGCTCACCGCGCGCACTTCCTGTTCCTGGCCCGCGAGCAATACGGCGGCTCGCAGGCGGTGCGCCAGGCCATCGCACGGCTGCGCCAGGGCATCAGCAACGACCTGGCCACCGACCTGGCCCGCATGAAGCGCTGGCAGCACCTGGACAGCGCGGCGCTGACGGTGATGGCCGACCTGGTGGTGAAGACCGTGTTCGCCACCCTGCCAGAGCTGATCGATGATCCGGAGCAAGGTTATCCACAGGCACTGAGTGCGCGCGAGAAGATCACCCAGCAGCTGCGCTTCATCTTCGTCGGTGCACGGCATTGGCAGGGCCTGGGCAATCCGGGCTGAAGTGCAGTTCTGCTACCATGGCGCACTGCCCGATTGTGACGAGCGCATTCATGTCCGACCCCCGCCCCACTCCGCCTGAACTGGCCCGCTTCAAACAGCACTTCGCCGAGCGCATCGTGCCGCTCTGGCAAGGCCCGGGCTGGAACGCCGAAATGGCCCTGCCTTACGAGGCTCTGGATGCCGACCACCGGCCACTGCCGGTGCAGCGCTACCGGGCGATGGCCTGCGCGCGTCAGCTGTACCTGTTCAGCAGTCGCATCGAGCAGCCGGGCGCGGCGGAACGGGCCGCGGCGCTGTTCCGCTCGCTGCAGCGGCATTTCCACGACGCCGAGCATGGCGGCTGGTTCTACAGCATCGATGCCGAGGGCAAGCCGCTGGACCGGCGCAAGGACCTCTACACCCACGCGTTCATCGTGTTTGCCTGCGCGCATTACTGGGGCAAGGTTCAAGAAGGTCTGGTGGAGTCGGCGTTGAACGCAGCGCTGGAGATCGTCAGCGAGCAGTTCGGTCGTGATGATGGCCTGTACGAGGCGAGCCTTGGTGAGGATTGGGCCGACTTGGGCAGCGGGCCGCTGCAGAATCCGCAGATGCACTTGGCAGAAGCGTTCCTGCAGGTCCTCGCCGTGCGTGAAGATGAAGGCGTGCAACAGGCGCTCTTGGGCTTGTGCGATGCGCTGCAGGCGCACTTCATCGATCCAAAGCACGGGCTGATGCTGGAGAAACCGCGCGGTGCTGTGGATAACTGGTTCGAGCCGGGCCATCAATTCGAGTGGTTCTACCTGCTGGATACCTCACCGCTGCTGCGCGGCACGCCGCTGCACGCCTCGATAGATCGCGCGTTCGGCTATGCCGAGCAATGCGGGGTAAAAGATGCCGCCGTGCTGTCGATGCTCGATGTGGATGGCAAGGTGATCGATGCGACCCAGCGGGTCTGGGCGCAGGCCGAATATCTGCGCGCGCTGGCGTTAAGGTCGGGGAGTGGAGGGAAGTTGGCTGTGCAGTTGCAGGCGATGGTGCAGCAGTTCCTGCATGACGGCGGCTGGTATGAGTGCCGGGATGGTGAAGGTGCTGTCAGCCGACATGACATGCCTTCAACTACGCCCTATCACTTGGCGACCTGCTTGGAAGGCCTGAAGCGCCTGGGCTGACGTCTTCGCGGGACAAGCCCGCTCCCACAGTATCAGTAGCGCCACGTACCCTGTGGGAGCGGGCTTGCCCCGCGAATAGGTCTTCGGATCAGCCCTTGTTCGTGCGGTTGATCGACATCCCAGCCCAGTCCTGGCTCACCGGCATCAGCTCCAAGCTGTTGATGTTGATGTGGGCTGGCTGGTTGAGGATCCAGAAGATGGTCTCGGCGATGTCTTGCGGCTGGATCGGCTCGGCGCCCGCGTAGGTAGCATCGTACTTGGCCTGATCGCCACCATGGCGCACCAGCGAGAACTCGCTCTCGCACAGCCCAGGCTCGATGTTGCTGACACGCACGCCAGTGCCACGCAAGTCGCAACGCAGGCTCAACGAGAACTGACCGACGAACGCCTTGGTGCCGCCATACACGTTGCTGCCCGGGTACGGATAGTTGCCCGCCACCGAACCCACATTGAGGATCGACGCCCCACGGCCGTAGGCGATCAGGCGCGGCAGCAGCAGGCGGGTGGTGAACATCAAGCCCTTGATGTTGGTGTCGACCATGGTTTCCCAGTCATCCAGGCTGCAGTTCTGCGCCGCATCCACGCCCAATGCCAGGCCTGCGTTGTTGACCAGGCCGCGCAGCTTGTCGAAGCCCGCCGGCAGGTTGGCGATGGCGTGCTCCATGGCCTTGCGATCACGCACATCGAGCACCAGGCCGTGCACTTCGGTCTTGGCCGAAAGCTCGGCGCACAGGGCGTCCAGGCGCTCCTTGCGCCGGCCAGTGAGGATCAGCTTCCAGCCGGCATCGGCGAAACGGCGCGCGCTGGCCTCGCCAAAACCGGAAGTCGCGCCTGTGATGAATACGGTGGACGTCATGTGCTGATCCTCGCTGTGGATTGTCGTCGGCAGGGCTTGCAGCATGCCCGCGCCGGGGGCGCGGAGCAAGCCGTTAACGCTACTGGTCAGTTTTTGTACATTATCCGCAAACCCCTGTGGCAGAGGGCTCTGCGCCAGCTATCCGCATGTTATCCACAAGGCTTTCCCCACAGATTGGGGGCAACTTGCTTGCTAAGCGGAACCCTTTCAGCGAAACACGGTCCTTGCACACTTGCCTACTGATGGCGCAAGGCTTTCAAGCATGCCGCGTGCAGCGGACTGTCCAAGGGTTCTTCACAGAGTTATCCACAGCAAGTGTTGCTCTGGCTGCTCGTTCGACAGGTGCAGGAAAAGACCTGGAAAATCATCCACAACGGCCTATTGATCAAAATATAATCAAAGCCATGCAAGCCTTGAATATAGGGGCATACAGCGAGGTGCCACCATGTTTTCCACAGGCGGCTACACACTTTCCGTGGAAAAGAATCAACCTGTGGAAACAATGGCTTGCGAGGGGTTCGTAGCGTGGCTCTAGAAAGATAGGCGACAAGTTGTCCACATCGTAGAAAGGGCCGCGTGGCGGCCCTGGATCTCATTCAATGCCCGCCCAGATACGCGCTGCGCACCTCTTCATTGACCAGCAACTCCTGCCCCGTCCCGGTCATGCGGATCTGCCCATTGACCATCACATAAGCCCGATCCGACAGCTTCAAGGCATGGTTGGCGTTCTGTTCCACCAAGAAGATGGTCATCCCGGTCTTGGCCAACTCGCGCAAGGTCGAGAAAATCTGCTTGACCACAATCGGGGCCAACCCCAACGACGGCTCGTCGAGCAGCAGCAGCTTGGGCCGACTCATCAGCGCACGGGCGATGGCCAGCATCTGCTGCTCACCACCGGACATGGTCATGGCGCGCTGGTTGCGGCGCTCCTTGAGCCGTGGGAACAGCTCGAACATGCGCTGCATATCCTCACTGGCATATTTGTCGCCGATGGGGATGGTGCCCATCATCAGGTTCTCCTCGACGGTCATGTCGGGGAATACCCGGCGCCCTTCCGGCGACTGGGCAATGCCGTTGGACGCGATGTAGTGCGACGACTTGCGGGTGATGTCGGTGCCACGGTAGACGATGTGCCCGGAGGCCGCGCGCGGCTGGCCGAAGATCGACATCAGCAGGGTCGACTTGCCGGCACCGTTGGCGCCGATCAGGCTCACCGTCTCCCCTTCGTTGATGTGCATCGAGACCTTTTTCAACGCCTGGATCGGCCCATAGAACACATCCAGGTCCTGCAGTTCGAGAATGGGTGCAGTCATACCAGTTCCTCTTCGTCGGCACCCAGGTAGGCGGCGATCACCGTCGGGTTGTGGCGGATATCCTGCGGCGCGCCTTCGGCGATCACGTTGCCGTGGTCGAGCACGACGATGTGGTCGGAGATGCTCATGACCATGCCCATGTCGTGTTCGATCAGCACCACGGTGATGTCATGCTCGTCGCGCAGCACGCGGATCATGCGGCTCAGGGCCTCGGTCTCCTGCGGGTTGAGGCCGGCGGCCGGCTCGTCCAGGCAGATGATCTTCGGCCGTGTGCACATGGCCCGGGCGATTTCCAGGCGCCGCTGCTGGCCGTACGACAGTTCACCGGCCAGGCGGTTGGCGCAATCGACCAGATCGACCACCTCCAGCCAGTAAAACGCGTGGTCCAGGGCATCGCTCTCGGCTTTGCGGTAGGCCTTGGTGTTGAGCACCCCAGCCAGAAGGTTGCGGTTGACCCACATGTGCTGGGCCACCAGCAGGTTTTCCACCACCGACATTTCCTTGAACAGACGAATGTTCTGGAAAGTACGGGCGAGACCGGCGCGGTTGACCAGGTGGGTGCCGCCGAACATCTTGTAGTACATACGGTTGGCAAAACGCGCCGGCGAGATGAAGTCCGCCGCCTGGAAGCGCTCGCCGAGCAGCTGGATCACATTGGTGTGGCTGCCACGCACGTTCAGTTCGATGCGCCCGCCACTGGCCTTGTAGAAGCCGGTGAGGCAGTTGAACACCGTGGTCTTGCCGGCGCCGTTGGGGCCGATCAGGGCGAAGATCTGGTTACGCTTGACCTGTAGGCTGACATCGCTGAGCGCCTTGATGCCACCAAACTGCATCATCAGGTTGTCGACCGAAAGAATGATTTCGTCGCTCATGGCGCCACTCCTTTACGCGGGACCACACCGGTTCGGCTGATGCGGATCAGCCCCCGCGGCCGCCAGATCATCATCAGCACCATCAGCACACCGAACAGCAGCACCCGGTACTCGGAGAAGCTGCGCAGCAGCTCCGGCGCCACGGTCAGCACGAATGCCGCGATCACCACGCCCACGGTCGAGCCCATGCCACCGAGCACCACGATGGCGAGGATCAGCGCCGACTCGAAGAAGGTGAACGAGGACGGGTTCACGAAGCCCTGGTAAGTGGCAAAGAACACCCCAGCCAGGCCGGCGGTCGAGGCGCCGAGGGTAAATGCCGAAAGCTTCACCAGCACGTGGTTAAGACCCATCGAGCGGCAGGCGATCTCGTCTTCGCGCAGTGCTTCCCAAGCGCGGCCAACCGGCATGCGGGTCAGCCGGTGCTTGATGTACAGCACCGCCAGCACCACCAGGAACAGCACGGCGTAGATGAACACGAACTTGAGGTTGGCGTTGTAATCGAAACCGAAGAACTCATGGATCGGCACGCCGCCATCTTTGGCGCGCCGGCCGAATTCCAGGCCGAAGAAGGTCGGCGACGGTGCTGGCATGCCGTTCGGGCCGCCGGTGAACGACAGCCAGTTGTTCAGCACCAGGCGGATGATCTCGCCAAAGCCCAGGGTCACGATCGCCAGGTAGTCACCGTGCATGCGTAAAACCGGGAAGCCGAGTATGCACCCCGCTAGCGCTGCAGCGATGGCCGCCAGCGGCAGCACGCTCCAGAAGCCCAGGCCGAGGTACTGGTAGCCCAGTGCCAGGCCATAGGCGCCAATCGCGTAGAACGCCACGTAACCCAGGTCGAGCAGGCCGGCCAGGCCGACCACGATGTTCAGGCCAAGGCCCAGCAACACGTAGATCAGGCCGAGGATGACCACGGTCAGCAGGTACTTGTTGGCGAAGATCGGGAAGACGATGGCGATCACCACCAGCGCCGGAATGATGTAGCGCAGCCGCGACTTGTAGTCCGGCGCGTTGACATGCACGCCCGAGCCACCACTGTCGAAGCCTTGCAGCATGCGTTTGCCCGCTGCACTCTGAAAATACAGGCTGAGCAGGAAGCGCCCGACCATCACCCCGCCAACCAGCCACGCCACACGACGCGGCTCGGCATTGAAGGTGTAGCCGTCGAGCACCACGCCGACGACCGGGCCGAACACGATGAGCGCCAGCAGGCCGGCGACGACAGTCTCCAGCAGGCTGCGTTTGAGATCGAAACCGCTGGTTTCGGCAACAGGAGCAATTTTGGCAGTGGACATGTTCACACCTTAGCCACGAGCGGGCGACCCAGCAGGCCTTGTGGGCGGAAGATAAGGATCATCACCAGCAGCGAGAAGCTGAACACGTCCTTGTAGTCGGAGTTGATCAGGCCGGAGAACAGCGACTCGGAGATCCCCAGGATGATCCCGCCCAGCATGGCGCCAGGCAGCGAGCCGATGCCACCAAGCACGGCGGCGGTGAATGCCTTGATGCCGATGATGAAGCCTGCATAGAAATCGAAGGTGCCGTAGTTCATGGTGATCAGCACGCCGGCCAGCGCCGCCATCACCGCACCGATGACGAAGACGTAGGAAATCACCCGGTCGGTGTTGATACCGAGGATCGAGGCCATCTTGCGGTCTTGCTGAGTGGCGCGGCACATGCGGCCGAGCTTGGTGTACTTGATCACGTAGGTCAGCAGGCCCATGCCGACGAAGGCGGCGATCAGGATGAAGATCTTGGTGTAGGTCAGCTGCACGAAGCCGGTGCCCACTTCGACGCGCAAGGCGCCTTCGAGCAGGGTTGGCACGCCTTGCTGGCGGGCGCCCTGGCTGATCTGCGCGTAGTTCTGCAGGATCAGCGAGATGCCGATGGCACTGATCAGCGGTGCCAGGCGGGTGGAGTTGCGCAGGGGTTTGTAGGCGATGCGTTCGATGGTGAAGCCATAGACGCCCGTGACGACGACGGTGAACAACAGCGTACCCAACATCAGCAGCGGGAACGACTCAACACCGAAGTAGGCCAGCAATGCCAGGCTGATCGCCGCGAGGTACGCGGAAATCATATACACCTCGCCGTGCGCGAAGTTGATCATGCCGATGATGCCATAGACCATTGTGTAGCCGATGGCGATCAGGCCATAGACCGACCCGAGGGTCAGGCCGTTGACCAGTTGCTGCAGGAAAATACCATCCATAACGCAATCTCACCTGAGCGAGACTGCACGCGCGCCGACCACCACGAGCCACGGATGAAGCGACCCCAGCAGCGCAGAACCGTGCAGATCTCCGAAGAAGGACAGGTACCGCAGGGGCATTGGCCCGGGCACGTGCCCGGGCTGGCTGCCGTTGTTATTTTTGTTTTTCCAGCTGGTGGTACTTGCCGTCCTTGTCCCACTGGTAGACCACATAGTCGGAGACGGTCAGGTCGCCTTTGCTGTCCCACTTCTTCTCGCCCATGACGGTCTTGACAGGGTTCGCCTTCAACCATTTGGCGGCATCTTCGCCTTTGTTCGACTTGGCACCGTTGAACGCAGCGGCCAGCGCTTCCAGCGAGGCGTAGGCGTACAGGGTGTAGCCTTCGGGCTCGGTACCGGCTTTGCGGAACGCTTCCACCACGGCCTTGCTGTCGGGCAGCAGGCGAGGGTCGGCACCAAAGGTCATGTACACGCCGTCGACGTATTGAGCGCCGCCAGCGGTGGACACCAATTCGTCGGTGACAATGCCGTCATCGGACATGAACTTGACGTCTTTCAGGCCTTGTTCGCGCAGCTGACGTACCAGTGGGCCGGCTTCAGGGTGCAGGCCACCGAAGTAGACCACGTCGGCGCCGGTGGAACGGATCTTGGTGACCACGGCGCTGAAGTCTTTCTCGCCTCGGGTCAGGCCTTCGTACAGTACAGGCTTGACGCCGCGCTTCTCGAGCTGCGCCTTGGTCGCATCGGCGAGGCCCTGGCCATAGGTGTCCTTGTCGTGCAACACAGCGACTTTCTTGCCCTTGAGCACGTCGACGATGTAATCACCGGCGACGATGCCCTGCTGGTCGTCACGACCGCACATGCGGAACATGGCGCTGAGCCCGCGCTCGGTGACTTGTGGGTTGGTGGAGCCGGGGGTAATGGCGATGATGCCGGCTTCGTCATACACCTCGGACGCCGGGATGGTATTGGAGGAACAGAAGTGGCCGACCACACCGATCACCTTGTCCTGATCGGCCAGGCGGTTGGCCACGGCCACGGCCTGCTTCGGCTCGCAGGCGTCATCGCCTTTGACCAGGACGATCTTCTCGCCATTCACGCCACCGGCGGCGTTGATCTTGTCGGCCGCTGCCTGCGCACCTTTCATGTATTGCTCGCCAAACGCTGCGTTTGCCCCGGTCATGGGGCCCGCGACACCGATCTTGACGTCGGCCTGAACATACGAAGAAACACCCAGTGCCGTAGCCACGGCCAGTGCCAGGAAACCTTTCTTGTAAAACGTCTGCGACATGAGGTGGTGCTCCTAGAGTTTTTTTTGGTTGGCACTACAACTTCTCAGCCCTGTGCTCCGAGCAAGGGCCGTGCCATTGGATTTGTCTTCCGGGAAAACACACTGTGCAGGCGGCATGGAGGCGACCGGCGGCCTTTTCTTTATTGAGCGTGCAACCGTCTGCCACGCGGCAGGCGCCACCACACGTACAGACAAGGAGCAACCGCCTTGTGCCATCATTGCAACCCTGGCAAGTGTTTACGTGCAACCGCCCTGTAACAGCGGACGTCACCGAACTGCACACCGCTGGTGCGCGACTGCTACAGGCAGCACCGTTTGAAGGCTAGCTGTTGCACGGAAAAACACCTGTTTTAGCCCTTTCTCGGGCAAGCCCGCTCCCACAGGTACAGCGCTGCTCACGAGGCTGGCGGAGTACGTGTGGGAGCGGGCTTGCCCGCGAAGAGGCCGGCTTAGGCACAACAAACCGCAAAAGACTGGCACAATGGCCGCCATTCGCCGCTTCTGGAGCCCCCCTGATGAGCGAGAGCGCATTCGCCGAGCGCATCGTGCACAACCTGCTCGACACCGACTTCTACAAGCTCACCATGATGCAGGCCGTACTGCACAACTACCCCGACGCTGACGTCGAGTGGGAATTCCGCTGCCGCAACGGCGAGGACCTGCGCCCCTACCTCGGCGAAATCCACCACCAGCTCGAACTGCTCAGCGAACTCACCCTGGATGATGGCCACCTGGCCTTCCTCGAACGCATCAGTTTCCTCAAGCCCGACTTCCTGCGCTTTTTGCGCCTGTTCCGCTTCAACCTGCGTTACGTGCGCCTCGGCATCGAGAACGACCAGCTGTGCCTGCGCCTGAAAGGCCCGTGGCTGCATGTGATCCTCTTCGAAGTGCCGCTGCTGGCGATCATCAGCGAGGTGCGCAACCGCCACCTGCACCCGCGCATGCGCCTGGCCGAAGCGCGTGACCAGCTGTACCGCAAGTTCGACTGGCTGCAGGCGCATGCCAGCGCCGACGAATTGGTCGAACTGCAAGTGGCCGACTTCGGCACCCGCCGACGTTTTTCCAGCCGCGTGCAGGAAGAGGTGGTGCGGGTGCTGCGCGACGATTTCCCGGCCCGCTTCGTCGGCACCAGCAACGTCGACCTGGCATGGAAACTGGATATCAAGCCACTGGGCACCATGGCCCACGAATGGATCATGGCCCACCAGCAGCTCGGTCCGCGCCTGATCGACAGCCAGATCGCCGCGCTCGACTGCTGGGTCCGCGAGTACCGCGGCTTGCTTGGCATCGCCCTGACCGACTGCATCACCATGGACGCCTTCCTCGGCGATTTCGATTTGTACTTCGCCAAGCTGTTCGACGGCCTGCGCCATGACTCGGGCGAGCCGGTGGCCTGGGCGGAAAAGGCCATCGCCCATTACCAAAAGCTGGGTATCGACCCGATGACCAAGACCCTGGTGTTCTCCGATGGACTCAACCTGACGCGCTCGCTGGAAATCTTCCGTGCCCTGCGCGGGCGCATCAATGTCAGCTTCGGCATCGGTACCAACCTGACCTGCGATATCCCCGGCGTGGCACCGATGAACATCGTGCTAAAAATGACCGACTGCAACGGCTCACCGGTGGCGAAAATCTCCGACGAAGCCGCCAAGACCCAGTGCCGCGACGAAAATTTCGTCGCCTACCTGCGTCATGTATTCAAAATCCCCAGCAAGGAGTAACCCATGCAAGCCGTTCAGCAAGAGATTGCCCAGGCGCTCAAGGTCCAGCCGCCGTTCGCCGACGCCGCTGCGCTGGAGGCCGAAGTCGCCCGGCGCGTGGCGTTCATCAAGGCCTGCCTGGCCAATGCCCGGCTCAAGACGCTGGTGCTGGGCATCAGCGGTGGCGTCGACTCGCTGACCGCCGCCCTGCTCGCCCAGCGCGCCATCAATGAGCTGCGTGCGGAAAAAGCCGACCCTGATTACCGCTTCATCGCCGTGCGTCTGCCGTATCAGGTGCAGCACGACGAACATGACGCCCAGGCTTGCCTGGAAGTGATCAAGGCCGACGAAGTGCACACGGTCGATATCGCCCCCGCAGTGCGTGCGCTGGCGTTGGAAGTGCAGGACTTGAAGAACGCCTCGCCGACCCTGGTGGATTTCGTCGTCGGCAACGTCAAGGCGCGTACGCGCATGGTCGCGCAATACACCATCGCGGGTGCACGCGCAGGCCTGGTGATCGGCACCGACCACGCCGCCGAGGCGGTGATGGGCTTCTTTACCAAGTTTGGTGACGGTGCTTGTGACCTGGCCCCGCTGAGCGGCCTGGTGAAGAGCCAGGTGCGGGAAATTGCGCGCAGCTTTGGTGCGCCTGAGTCGCTGGTGGAGAAGGTGCCGACGGCGGACCTGGAAGACCTGGAGCCTGGCAAGCCGGACGAGGCGTCACATGGCGTGACCTACCAGCAGATCGATGCGTTCCTGCAGGGGCAGCCGGTGGATCAGGCGGCGTTCGATATCATCGTCGCCACTTACCGCAAGACCCAGCACAAGCGCGAACTGCCGTTCGCCCCCTGAAAAGCTTCGCGGGGCAAGCCCGCTCCCACAAGGTTCACCACTGCACTTGAGATCAGTAGATAACCTGTGGGAGCGGCGGTCCGGCGATCCGGCTTGCCCGCGAATAGGCCCGCAAGGCCTACACAACTGTCATTACTTGACGACGACCTTGCCCTTCATCATCGAAATGTGGCCCGGGAAGGTGCAGAAGAAGCTGTAATCACCACCGGCTTCCAGCTTGGAAGTGTCGAACTTCACCTCGGTTTCCTTCTCTGGCGCACCAATCATCGCGGTGTGGGCGATGATATTGGCGTTGTCTTCCTTCAGGTAACCCTTGTCGATGCCCTGGGTCATGCCCTCGGTGGCAATGCCCTGCATATCGGCAGTCTTGCTGATCACCAGGTTATGGCCCATCACGTTCTTCGGCAGGCTGCCGGAGTGGGTCAATTTGACGGTGAACTCCTTGCAGCTCTTGTCAACGGTGATTTCCTTGGTGGTATAGGACATCTGGTCCGTCGATTCGACAGTCACCGAGCACTCGGCGGCGAAGACGGAGGCGCTGGCGAGGGTCAGCAGGGATACCGCTACAGCTTTCGCAAACATCATGAATCTCCTTGGCAGGGTTTTATCAATTGCGAGACTGCCTGAACCCGTCAAGCCCCCTGCTGACGTGCATCAAGGGGGCGTCAAGTGGCCAGCCAGTAGAATTGTTCAATGGATTGTATACAACCAATCTAAGGGCACATCATGCCCTTTTAATAGACGATGGGACAACCTCTCATTTAGGAGCAATCGCAATGTCCCTCTCAAGTTTCATGAACAGCCTGCTTGCCGCCTATGCCCACGGTGCCAGCGGCGCCATCTGCGAATTCTCCCGCCCGGAGTGACATAAGCCATTATCAAGAGCCCAAAAAAACCTGTGGGAGCGGGCTTGTCCCGCGAATACGTCAGTGAATCCACTATCGCATTCGCGGGCAAGCCCGCCCCCACAGGTTTGGTTTACAGCTCAGAGGTCAGCGAGGAATAACGGGCTGTCGCGGCTTCTTGTTGCCGCCCTTGCCGCCCTTCGCGGCTTCCTTGCGCTCCTTGGCCGCCTGCTGATTGCGGGCGAACGCTTCGGCCTTGGCCTTCTCGCGCTTGTCCCACGGCTGGCTGCCGTCGCTGGCACGCGGAGGCAGTCCGGTGTGCTGGGTGAGGATTTTCTGTTCCTTGGCCACCTTATGGCTGCCCGCCGGGGTCGAGTTCTTGCGCCGGGCACTCTGGTAGCTGTCGGTCTGCGGCTGATGCAGCGGGATCAGCTGGTGCTTGCCCGGGCCGATCAGGTCGGCACGGCCCATGCGCTCCAGCGCCTCACGCAGCATCGGCCAGCCCTTCGGGTCGTGGTAGCGCAGGAAGGCCTTGTGCAGGCGACGCTGCTCGTCGCTCTTGACGATCTCCACCCCTTCGCTCTTGTAGGTAACCTTACGCAACGGGTTCTTGCCCGAGTGGTACATGGCCGTGGCCGAAGCCATCGGCGACGGGTAGAACGCCTGCACCTGGTCGGCGCGGAAGCCGTTGCCCTTGAGCCACAGGGCCAGGTTCATCATGTCTTCGTCGGTGGTGCCTGGGTGCGCGGCGATGAAGTACGGGATCAGGTACTGCTCTTTGCCCGCTTCTTTCGAGAACTTCTCGAACATGCGCTTGAAGCGGTCGTAGGTGCCGATGCCCGGCTTCATCATCTTGTCCAGCGGGCCACGCTCGGTGTGCTCCGGGGCAATCTTCAGGTAGCCGCCCACGTGATGGGTGACCAGCTCCTTGACGTACTCTGGCGATTCCACCGCCAGGTCGTAACGCAGGCCCGAGGCGATCAAAATCTTCTTCACACCCGGCAGGGCTCGGGCCTTGCGGTACAGCTCGATCAGCGAGCTGTGGTCGGTGTTGAGGTTTTCGCAGATGCCCGGGAACACGCACGACGGCTTGCGGCAGTGCTTCTCGATATCGTGGCTCTTGCAAGCGATGCGGTACATGTTGGCGGTCGGGCCACCCAGGTCGGAGACCACACCGGTGAAGCCCGGCACCTTGTCACGCATCTCTTCGATTTCGTGCAGGATCGACTCGTGCGAACGGTTCTGGATGATCCGGCCTTCGTGCTCGGTGATCGAGCAGAAGGTGCAGCCACCGAAGCAGCCACGCATGATGTTCACCGAGAAGCGGATCATTTCGTAAGCCGGGATGCGCTCCTTGCCGTAGGCCGGGTGCGGGATACGGGCGTACGGCATGCCGAACACGTAGTCCATTTCTTCGGTGGTCATGGGAATGGGTGGCGGGTTGAACCACACATCCACTTCGCCGTGCTTCTGCACCAGCGCACGGGCGTTACCTGGGTTGGTCTCCAGGTGCAGCACGCGGTTGGCGTGGGCATAGAGCACCGGGTCGTTACGCACCTTTTCGAACGATGGCAGGCGGATCACCGACTTTTCCCGGGTCACGCTCGGGCTGTCGAGAATCTGCACGACCTTCGCTTCGTTCGGGTCTTCCTGGTCGCCTTTGGCCTGCTCGATGGCGCAGGCCTGGGTGTCCTGGGTGTTGACGTAGGGGTTGATGATCTTGTCGACCCGGCCTGGGCGGTCGATGCGGGTGGAGTCGATTTCGTACCAGCCCGCAGGCGTGTCACGGCGGATGAACGCCGTGCCGCGCACGTCGGTGATCTGCTCGATACGCTCGCCCTGAGACATACGCTGGGCGACTTCGACAATGGCCCGCTCGGCGTTGCCGTACAGCAGGATGTCGGCGCTGGCGTCGACCAGGATCGAATGACGGACCTTGTCCTGCCAGTAGTCGTAGTGGGCGATGCGGCGCAGCGAAGCCTCGATGCCGCCGAGCACGATCGGCACATGCTTGTAGGCTTCCTTGCAGCGCTGGCTGTACACCAGGCTGGCGCGGTCCGGGCGCTTGCCGGCCATGCCGCCTGGGGTGTAGGCATCGTCGGAACGGATTTTCTTGTCCGCGGTGTAGCGGTTGATCATCGAGTCCATGTTGCCCGCCGCGACGCCGAAGAACAGGTTCGGCTCGCCCAGCTTCATGAAGTCGTCTTTCGACTGCCAGTTCGGCTGGGCAATGATGCCCACGCGGAAGCCTTGGGCCTCCAGCAGTCGGCCGATGATGGCCATGCCGAACGACGCGTGGTCGACGTAGGCGTCACCGGTCACGATGATGATGTCGCAGGAATCCCAGCCGAGCAGATCCATCTCCTCCCTGCTCATGGGCAGGAAAGGTGCTGGCCCGAAGCATTCGGCCCAGTACTTGGGATAGTCGTAGAGTGGTTTGGCTGCTTGCATGTCAGTGACCGGTTTTGGTGTTCAGGGAAATCGCGGGCGCGGAATATAGCACAAATTTTGACCAAATCCGACGGTGGTTGTCGGATTCATCAGGCGGCTGGCAAACTTTGTGGGAGCGGGCTTGCCCGCGAACACGGGCGAAGCCCGTGCCATCCTGCGCGGTGCTCTCTTCGCGGGCAAGCCCGCTCCCACAGGGTTTACGTCAGCTTTTATTCGTCGTCGTCGAAGTTGTACATACCCGGCGCGAGGTTCTCGAAGCGGGTGTACTTGCCGATGAACGCCAGGCGGATGAAGCCGATGGGGCCGTTACGCTGCTTGCCGATGATGATTTCGGCCACGCCCTTGTGCTCGGTCTCCGGGTGGTACACCTCGTCCCGGTAAACGAACATGATCACGTCGGCGTCCTGCTCGATTGCACCGGATTCACGCAAGTCGGAGTTCACCGGGCGCTTGTTCGGCCGCTGTTCGAGGGAGCGGTTGAGCTGCGACAGGGCGATGACCGGGCAGTTGAATTCCTTGGCCAGGGCCTTGAGCGAGCGGGAGATTTCGGAAATCTCGTTGGTACGGTTATCACCGGCCGAACCCGGGATCTGCATCAGCTGCAGGTAGTCGACCATGATCATGCCGATCTCGCCATGCTCACGCGCCAGGCGGCGGGTTCTTGCGCGCATCTCCGAAGGGCTGATGCCAGCGGTATCGTCGATGAACAGCTTGCGGTCGTTGAGCAGGTTGACCGCCGAGGTCAAGCGCGGCCAGTCGTCGTCATCCAACTGACCGGAACGCACCTTGGTCTGGTCGATACGGCCCAGCGACGAGAGCATACGCATGATCAGCGATTCGCCTGGCATCTCGAGGGAGAACACCAGCACCGCCTTGTCGGTGCGCAATACGGCGTTTTCGACGAGGTTCATGGCGAAGGTGGTTTTACCCATCGACGGACGGCCGGCGACGATGATCAGGTCAGCCGCCTGCAGGCCGCTGGTTTTCTCGTCCAGGTCGGTGTAACCGGTGGACACACCGGTGATGTCGCTGTCGGAGTTGAACAGCGTGTCGATGCGGTCGATGGCCTTGGTCAACAGCTCGTTGACGCCCACCGGGCCGCCGGTCTTCGGCCGCGCCTCGGCGATCTGGAAGATCTGCCGTTCGGCGTCGTCGAGGATCTCTTCGGCGTTGCGCCCCTGCGGATTGAAGGCGTTGTCGGCGATGTCGGTGCTGATGCTGATCAGCTGGCGCAACGTGGCGCGCTCGCGAATGATCGCGGCGTAGGCCTTGATGTTGGCCACCGACGGTGTGTTCTTGGCCAGCTCGGCCAGGTACGCCAGGCCGCCGACCTGGGTCGACAGGCCTTCCTTGTCCAATTGCTCGTGCAGGGTAACGACGTCGAACGGCTGGTTGGCGTCGGCCAGCTTGTGCACGGCACGGAAGATCAGGCGGTGGTCATGCCGATAAAAATCGCCATCCGACACCTGGTCCAGCACCCGCTCCCAGGCGTTGTTGTCCAGCATCAGGCCACCGAGCACGGCCTGTTCGGCCTCGATGGAATGCGGCGGCACCTTCAGGGCAGCGGTTTGCAGGTCGAGTTGCTCGGGGTTGGTGATCTCGTTCATGGCCACGAAAGAATTCTGGAGGATGAAAAAGACAAAGGGCACGGCCTGTTTAGAACAGGACCGTGCCCGATGTTAACTGGCTTGCCCACCAGGGGCTAGCCAGTCAGCGCAGCTTAGGCAGCTACGACGACCACACGTACGGTGGCTTCAACGTCGCTGTGCAGGTGCACGGCTACGTCGTATTCGCCAACCTGACGGATGGTGCCGTTCGGCAGACGCACTTCAGCTTTGGCCACTTCAACGCCGGAGGCGGTCAGGGCGTCAGCGATGTCGTGGGTGCCGATCGAACCGAACAGCTTGCCTTCGTCGCCAGCGGTGGCAGTGATGGTCACTTCCAGCTCGGCCAGTTGGGCAGCGCGGCTTTCAGCCGACGATTTACGGTCTGCTGCAGCTTTTTCCAGCTCGGCGCGACGTTCTTCGAACGCAGCCAGGTTGGCGGCGTTGGCAACGGTGGCCTTGCCGAATGGCAGCAGGAAGTTACGGCCGTAACCAGCCTTAACCTTAACTTTGTCGCCCAGGTTGCCCAGGTTAGCGACTTTTTCCAGCAGGATCAGTTCCATTTGGTAAAACCTCTTAACTTTTAACCTTCACCGTTCGCGGAGTCATTCCCCTCAGGGGACTTGCGACCGCGAAAATCAATCAGGCTGTCGACAATGGCCAGAACCACGAGCAACGGATAAATCAGCTGCATTATGAGCGGCAACGTTACGTACATACCGACCAGCCAGAAACCGGCCAGTCGCCCCTGTGCCACCAGCCCATGCATCAAGGCGATGCCGGCCAGGACGAGCACCAGGCTGGACGCGGAAGCCAGGACGATGAACTGCGGGCCGATGAACGGGCCCAACACCATCGCGGCAACCAGAGCCAGCATGACCGCCCGCGGCAACTTCAGCGCGCGGAATTCGCGACCGAAGCCTCCAGGGTTGTACAACGCTGCTTGCCAATAACGCGCCAGCATCAATGCCAGCACGCTGAACAACTGCAGCATCACCGCTGTGGAAGCGACCAGCACAGGGCCGATCAGCTCACCGGGAATGACTGGCTTGCCTTCGACCTGCGGCAGCGCTTCGGAAAGCGCCTTGGCCAACACCTCGAAGGTTTCACGCAGTACCGAGTCCAGGATGAGGCTGTAGACCAGCCCCAGCACAACACTGAACAACAACACCCGGCTCCAGGAATGCCCGGCACGCAACAAGGCGGCCAGCCCCAATGTTCCCAACAGCACCAGCAAGGTGCTTGGATCACCAAAGGCCCAGATGGCCATCGCCGGCAAAAGGCCGAAGGCGATGACCATTGAAGCGTCCTTGAACCCGCGCCGCAGCAGCACAAGGCTGCCGGCAGCGGCACTCAACCAGAACAGCAGCGGTAATACCGCACTCACGACCACCACCAGGGTGGCCTGCACACGACCGCGCATGATGAAATCAGCCAACGCTCGCATGCTTATCCCTTACTACTTGTCGACAACCCGGTCTCAGCGGCCGTGGCTGTCGGTGTAGGGCAGCAGGGCCAGGAAGCGGGCGCGCTTGATAGCGGTAGCCAGCTGACGCTGATAACGAGCTTTGGTACCGGTGATACGGCTTGGAACGATTTTGCCGGTTTCGGATACGTAAGCTTTCAGGGTGTTGAGATCTTTGAAGTCGATCTCTTTCACGTCTTCAGCAGTGAAGCGGCAGAATTTACGACGACGGAAGAAACGTGCCATGTAATAGGCTCCTCAAAAGGTCCGTGGATTACTCGTCAGCGTTATCGCTGGAGTCGCTGTCATTGCTGTCATCGCCTTCGGCGGAGTCAGAATGCTCAGGACGCTCACGACGCTCACGGCGCTCGCTGCGGTTCTCTTCTGCCTTGAGCATCTCGGACTGACCGGTTACGGCTTCGTCGCGACGGATGACCAGGTTACGGATCACGGCATCGTTGTAGCGGAAGTTGTCTTCCAGCTCGGCCAGGGCCTTGCCGGTGCACTCAACGTTCAGCATCACGTAGTGAGCCTTGTGAACATTGTTGATTGCGTAGGCCAGTTGACGACGGCCCCAGTCTTCCAGGCGGTGGATTTTGCCACCATCTTCTTCGATCAGCTTGGTGTAACGCTCAACCATGCCGCCGACTTGCTCGCTCTGGTCCGGGTGAACCAGAAAGATGATTTCGTAATGACGCATGAATGCTCCTTACGGGTTAGTAGTCTGCCAGGATGCTGGTCAGACAAGGAGTGAATGACACTGTATGTCTTGCCATGGAGGGGAGGCACATGAGCGCCTGCCAGCTCGGCAAGGGGCGCAATTGTAGAGAAGGCGGGACGGACAAGCAAGGTGATTGGCGATTATTTGAACAGCCGGAAACACTTTAAAAGTATCAAGCCTCATTCGCGGGCAAGCCCGCTCCCACAGGATAAGCACAAGCTCCTAAGGCTGCTGTGTATCTGTGGGAGCGGGCTTGCCCGCGAAGAGGCCGGAACAGGCGGACGATCAGCGCTTGGCCTGACGCTGACGCACGGCCTCGAACAGGCAAACCCCGGTCGCCACCGACACGTTCAGGCTGCTCACGCTCCCCGACATCGGCAACTTGACCAGGAAATCGCAGTGCTCACGGGTCAGCCGGCGCATCCCTTTGCCTTCCGCGCCCATGATCATCACCAGCGGCCCGGTCAGGTCCTGCTGGTAAATCTCCTGTTCGGCCTCGCCGGCCGTACCGACCACCCACAGGCCACGCTGCTGGAGCTTTTCCAGGGTGCGCGCGAGGTTGGTCACGGCCACCAGCGGAATTGTTTCCGCGGCACCGCAAGCCACCTTGCGCACCACCGGCGTCAGGGTCGCCGATTTATCCTTGGGCACCACTACCGCCGTGGCACCGGCTGCATCGGCGGTGCGCAGGCAGGCGCCGAGGTTGTGCGGGTCGGTGACGCCGTCCAGCACCAGGATCAGCGGCGGCGTCTCGGTGCGCTCGAGCAACTCTTCGAGCATCAGTTCGCCCCACACCTGGCTCGGGCTGACTTCGGCGACCACACCCTGGTGCACGCCCTCGACCCAGGCATCCAGCTCACGGCGCTCGGCCTGACCGACCTGCACGCGGTTTTCTGCGGCCAGGGCCAGCAACGCCTGGATGCGCGGCTCGCTGCGCCCTTCCGACAACCAGATCTGCTTGACCCGCTTCGGATGGTGCTGCAGCAGTGCCTGCACGGCATGCACGCCGTAGATCTTTTCCAGCTGACTCATGACTTGTTCTTGCTCTTGCGTGGCGCGCCGCCGGATTTCGGCGGGCCTTTACGGTGCTTGGTCGGCTTGCCGGACGGTTTGGCACCTTTGTCCGACTTGCTGCTGGCATGCCCGCCACTGCGGGCATCGGTCATCAGCGCCTTTTTCATTTCGCGGCTCTTGCGCACATCGGCGTTACGCTGCACGGCGTCTTTCGGGAAGTACGCCTCGGAGGCCTCGCTCTTGCGACTGCGCGGCTTCGGCGTGGCCTTGGCCACCTCCACCGGCTGCTGCTCGGCTTGCTCGGCGGCCGGTGCGGCACCGCGATTTTTACGACCAATCGGGGCGGCGAGCTGCTGCTGGGACACCTCGAAGTCGATCTTGCGCTCGTCGAGGTCGACGCGCATGACCTTGACTTCAATGGTGTCGCCCAGGCGGAAGCTGCGCCCGGTACGCTCACCCGAGAGACGGTGATGCACCGGGTCGAAGTGGTAGTAGTCACCCGGCAGCGCACTCACGTGCACCAGGCCTTCTACATAGATATCGGTCAGCTCGACGAACAGGCCGAAACCGGTCACGGCGGTGATCACACCCGGGAAGGTCTCGCCGACACGGTCCTTCATGAACTCGCACTTGAGCCAATTGACCACGTCACGGGTGGCTTCATCGGCACGGCGCTCGGTCATCGAGCACTGCTCGCCGAGCTGGTCGAGGGTGTTGACGTCGTACGGGTAGATACGCGCCTTGGGAATGCTCATGGCACCGGCACGCTTGACGTGCGGGGTATCGACCTTGGAGCGGATGACGCTGCGAATGGCGCGGTGCACCAGCAGGTCCGGGTAACGACGGATCGGCGAGGTGAAGTGGGTGTACGCCTCGTAGTTCAACCCGAAGTGGCCGTTATTGTCGGTGCTGTACACCGCCTGGCTCAGCGAACGCAGCATCACGGTCTGGATCAGGTGGAAGTCCGGGCGCCCGGCGATGCTTGCCAGCAGCGCCTGGTAGTCCTTCGGCGAAGGGTCCTTGCCCTTGTGCAGGCTCAGGCCCAGCTCGCCAAGGAAGGCGCGCAGTTTTTCCAGACGCTCTGGTGGCGGGCCGTCGTGCACGCGGTACAGGGCCGGCACGCCGTGCTTGTTGAGGAATTCGGCGGTGGCGACGTTGGCCGCCAGCATGCATTCCTCGATCAGCTTGTGGGCATCATTGCGCACGGTCGGGCGGATTTCCGCGATCTTGCGCTCTTCACCGAAGATGATGCGGGTTTCTTGGGTTTCGAAGTCGATCGCGCCACGGGCGTGACGCGCTTCAACCAGCACCTTGTACAGGTTGTACAGGTTCTTCAGGTCCGGCAGGACTTCCTTGTACTCCTCGCGCAGCGCCTTGCCCTCACGGGTGCGGGCGTGTTCGAGCATGCTGCTGACCTTGTTGTAGGTCAGGCGGGCATGGGAGTGGATCACCCCTTCGTAGAACTGGTAGTCGACCATCTGGCCGGCTTTGTTCATGGTCATTTCGCAGACCATGGCCAGGCGATCGACGTGCGGGTTCAGCGAGCACAGGCCGTTGGAGAGCTCTTCGGGCAGCATCGGCACCACACGCTCGGGGAAATACACCGAGTTGCCGCGCTGCTGGGCCTCCACATCCAGGGCCGAACCCAGGCGTACGTAGCTGGACACGTCGGCGATGGCCACATAAAGACGCCAGCCGCCGGAAAACATGCGCAGCTTGCCCAGTGGCTCGCAATAGACAGCATCGTCGAAGTCGCGGGCATCTTCGCCGTCGATGGTGACGAACGGCAGATGGCGCAGGTCGATGCGCTTTTCCTTGTCCTTCTCTTCGACTTCGGAGCGGAACTTGCGCGCTTCCTTGATCACGTCCTGAGGCCAGACGTGCGGAATATCGTAGCTGCGCAGGGCAACGTCGATTTCCATGCCCGGCGCCATGTAGTTGCCGATCACTTCGACCACATCACCCTGCGGCTGGAAACGCGGGGTTGGCCAGTGGGTGATCTTGATCTCGACGAACTGGCCGATCTTGGCGCCGCCGTTGCGGCCCGCGGTCACCAGCACTTCCTGCTGGATCTTCGGGTTGTCCGGCGTCACGTAGCCGATGCCACCTTCTTCGAAGTAGCGGCCGACGATGCTTTCGTGGGCACGCGAGATGATCTCGACCAGCACGCCTTCACGGCGGCCACGGCGGTCGACACCCGAGACCCGGGCCAGGCCGCGGTCGCCATCGAACGCCAGGCGCATTTGCGACGGGCTGAGGAACAGGTCTTCGCTGCCATCGTCAGGGATAAGGAAGCCGAAACCGTCGCGGTGGCCGGAGACACGGCCGCAGATCAGGTCCAGTTTATCTACCGGGGCATAAGTGCCACGCCGGGTATAGATAAGCTGGCCGTCACGCTCCATGGCACGCAGGCGGCGGCGCAGGGCTTCGATCTGGTCTTCTTCATAAAGACCGAACTCGGCCGCCAGCTCCTCGCGCGCGGCCGGTTCGCCACGGTCGGCGAGGCGCTGCAGGATCAGCTCACGGCTGGGGATAGGGTTGTCGTATTTTTCCGCTTCGCGAGCGGCCTCGGGATCGAGGGATTGCCAATCGGCCATCAGAAGGGGTTCACCTTGGGGTATATAGATATGAATTCTGGCATAGGCCTATTGAAACCGGAAATGTCGGGCTTGGACAGCCCCAGCAGCATGTCCGGCGTGCGGCAATAGGCGTGTGGAATCAACAAGTTGAAATTTTTGAAATTTTTTTCGATTGGGGGCTTTACAGTCCTCAGGACCGCCCGTATAGTGCGCACCACAACGACGGGCAACCCCGGAGTTGTAGTAGAGATCAACGGCGCTGTAAAGCATCTTGTAATCTCGAATGTGTGCCCAGGTGGCGGAATTGGTAGACGCGCTGGTTTCAGGTATCAGTGACCGCAAGGTCGTGGAAGTTCGAGTCTTCTCCTGGGCACCAAGTATTTTCAAGTAACAGATGACCAAGGATCTGTTACTACTGTGTGAAGCGAACGATAGTCGCCTTCATCAGATGATGTAAAGCTTTGCCCAGGTGGCGGAATTGGTAGACGCGCTGGTTTCAGGTATCAGTGACCGCAAGGTCGTGGAAGTTCGAGTCTTCTCCTGGGCACCATACAAAAACCCACTAGCTTGCTAGTGGGTTTTTTCTTGCCTGCGATTTTTGCATCGCCCTCCCCTTCATGGCCGCAACCCACCCAAGGTCTGACCATGAATTTCTCGTCACCCGGCCACTTGAGAAACGATTTCGTTTACCATTGTTTCCAAATATGTAGCCGTAAGCGAGGAAGTACCCGCATGACGATCCGTCCGCAACCGCTGATGCGCACCCTGGCCGCCGCTGTTCTGAGCCTGGTGATCGGCGCTCCGGCCGCCATGGCAGACGACCCGGTCAGCCTGACCATGTACAACGGTCAGCACAAGGAAATCGGCGAAGCCATCGCCAAGGCCTACGAGGCCAAGACCGGTATCCACATCAATATCCGCAAGGGCAGCAGCAACCAGCTGGCCAGCCAGATCATCGAGGAAGGCGACCGTTCGCCGGCCGACATCATCTACACCGAAGAATCGCCGCCGCTGAACAACCTGGGCGAATTGGGCCTGCTGGCGAAAATCGACGCTGCCACGCTGAACATGCTGCCCAAGGAATACGTAGGCGCCAACGGCACCTGGATGGGCGTCACCGCACGTACCCGCGTGGTGGTGTTCAACCCCAAGAAGATCGACGAGAAAGACCTGCCGACCACGGTGATGGATTTCGCCGACCCTGAATGGGACGGCCGCGTCGGCTTCGTGCCGACCAGCGGTGCCTTCCAGGAACAGGCTGTAGCCATTCTCAAGATGCACGGGCGTGAAGCCACCGAAGAATGGCTGACCGGCCTGAAAGCCTTCGGCAAGACCTACACCAACAACATGGTCGCCCTCAAAGCCGTGGAAAAAGGCGAAGTCGCCGCCGTACTGGTGAACAACTACTACTGGTACGCCCTGGAGCGCGAGCGCGGCAAGCTGGACTCCAAGCTGTACTACCTGGCCGACGGCGACGCCGGCAACCTGGTGACCATCTCCGGGGCCGCTGCGGTCAAGGCCAGCAAGCATCCGAAAGAAGCCCAGGCCCTGCTCAACTGGATGGCCAGCGAAGAAGGCCAGCGCGTGATCACCCAGACCACCGCCGAATATCCGCTGCATAAAGGCATGGTTTCCGACCGTGGCCTGAAACCGTTCGAAGACCTGCGCCCACCGAAGATCTCGCCGGCCGACCTGGGCAATGCCGAGGAAGCGCTGGAGCTTGAACGTGAGGTCGGCCTGCTCTGATGACTGCCGCCCTGTCCGAGCCGGTGCCGGTACGCTTCGTACCGCGCCGCAAGCGCCCCTCGATCTGGGTGGTGCTGCCTGTGCTGTTCCTGGTGGCGATGAGCTTGCTGCCGTTGCTGTACGTTGCCATGAAAGCCTGGGAAGCCGGCTGGCGCGAAGCCCTGCACCTGCTGTGGCGCCCGTTCGTCTGGGGCCTGATGCGCAACACCCTGATGCTGATGGTCGGGGTGACGCTGGCGTGCATGGTGGTCGGCCTGGCCCTGGCCTGGCTGCTCGAACGCAGTAACCTGCCCGGGCGCAGGTTGTGGGGCGTGGTGCTGTGTCTGCCGTTCGCCGTGCCGTCGTTCGTCAGCAGCTTTACCTGGGTGTCGTTAAGCTCGGACTTCGAAGGCCTGGGCGGGGCGATCCTGGTCATGGCTTTGTCCAAGTACCCACTGGTGTTCCTGCCAGTGGCCGCGACCCTGCGCAACCTCGACACATCGCTGGAAGAGTCGGCGCGAACACTGGGCTGCACCCGCTGGGGCGTGTTCAGCAAGGTCACTCTGCCGCTGCTGTGGCCGTCGATGCTCGGCGGTGCACTGCTGATCGCCCTGCACATGCTGGTGGAGTTCGGCGCCCTGTCGATCCTCGGCCTGCAGACGTTTACTACGGCGATCTATCAGCAGTTCGAGCTGGAGTTCAGCAACGCCAACGCCGCGATGCTGTCGGCGGTGCTGCTGGCGCTGTGCCTGGCGATGCTCTGGCTGGAACTGAAAGTTCGCGGCAAGGCGCGCCACGTGCGCATCGGCCAGGGCGTGGCACGCCGTGCCAAGCCTGTACGCCTGGGTGGCTGGACGCCGCTGGCGCAGCTGTTCTGTGTGGGGCTGGCGATACTCGGTAGCGGGATTCCGCTGGCCATGCTCGGCTACTGGCTGAGCGTGGGTTCGTCGGCGGCGTTCCCGGTCGCGGCGATAAGCAAGGCTCTGTTGACCTCACTGTCGGTGTCGCTGGGTGGCGCAGGTTTCTGTGTGCTACTGGCGCTGCCGGTTAGCTTCCTGGTGGTGCGCTATGAAGGCCGCCTGGCGGGCTGGGCTGAGCGCTTGCCGTACCTGCTGCACGCCCTGCCCGGCCTGGTGATCGCACTGACCCTGGTGGTGTTCTCGCTGCACTACGTGCCGGCGCTGTACCAGACCACCGCACTGTTGCTGCTGGCCTATGCGCTGCTGTTCCTGCCGCTGGCCCAGGCGCCGGTGCGCACCGCGTTGAACAAGGCCTCGCCAACACTCGAAGAAGCAGCCCGCACTTTAGGCGCCAGCAGCTTTGCAGCGTTCTGCCGGGTGACTCTGCCGATCATCTTCCCGGCACTGGCGGCGGCGTTTGCGCTGGTGTTCCTTGATGCCATGAAGGAACTCACCGCTACCCTGCTGCTCAGCCCGACAGGCATGACCACCCTGGCCACCGAGGTCTGGGCGCATACCGCCAACGTCGAGTTCGCGGCGGCGGCGCCTTATGCGGCGCTATTGATCGTGGTGTCGGGGTTGCCGGTGTATTTGCTGACTACGCGGATGTATTTGAACAAGGCTTGAAAGCTTGCCCAGGCTGCCATAGGGCTTGGGCACACGCCTGAATTTTTGAGACTACATCATCGACTCACTTTAAAATCCCTATTAGCCAGTTGAAAGCAAAAAATAAGATCGTCGATAACACAAGCCCTACCCACGACGGTAGCAGAACCCTTTTCATAGGCCTTGGAAAGTTCTCGATATCCGAAGCATCTGCCACACCTTTTCGCACAAATAGCCCCGGAATCATGAGCATATTTGCAGCCAGGCAAGTACGCATTAATTTCCCAACAAAACCGGCCGCTGAAAAGTTATCCTTATTACTCTGAATGTAACTACATTTCATCAAGGCCGTTTCAATGTCGTCCGTGTATCGACAGGCCAAATAAATCATCACACACACGCTGATTGCCATACAGGCGAGCAGAATAGATGCGACTAATGTCAATGCTTCGGCACTCATTTTCGCACTCCCTCATAAATCAACTCCCCCAGACTGCCCATCCACTCCCCACCGTAGTCCCCTCCATACTTCCCCCCCACCGCCGCACCAATTACGACGCATGTGACCCCTCCAAAACCTGCCGAGGGGATTCCAACCGCCACACACAGAGAGCTTAGCAACGCACCTCCCACGACCCCACCACCGGCGCTACCAGAAACCCTACCGACCAAGGCGCTGGTCTCAACGTATCTAGCTTTTCTGCAATCTTCCTCTCGACCCAAAGTGCAAGCCATGTGGATGGCGAGACCTGTAGAAGCTACCTCCAATGCCGTACCTAGGTAAGTCCCCTTTTTTATCAAGTTCGCCGCACTCGAAACACCGGTCACTTTATCTGCATACTTGGCAATCTCCCCTGTGTGCAAATAGCTTTTGGTGGAGATTTCCAACATTCTCTTAATCGACCCCCTGTTACGCAAACCTGATCCGAACGCGGCCATTTTGTCGAGTTTTCCCTCCAGCGCCAGGAACAAGCTCGCCCGCTTCGCGTAAAACTCATCACGCGACCTTAGCGAGCCTTCACCCAAGTATGCTCTATGCAACTCGTCAATTTGCACTAGCGTGCTCTTGATGGACTCCAGATGTTTGCTCCACCCATCAGTAGCAACTCCCACCCCAGTAGAAACATGCCCAATCAATGTCTGCAGCATTTCAAAATTATCAAGGAAGAAGTCATCTACCCCTGCGCCGTTGATTTCAAGCTGGTGATGTATCTCCACCGCCTTCGCCATTAAATATGCTTCATGGCTCGTACATGAAGGTGTACTAGGATCACCCACAATGACCAGCTCCCCACCAACAACTACGCCATTGGCGATATGCGCATTCAATACATCAAACTTGGCCCGCTGGTTGGCCGACATCGGGGTGTCGGCCTTCAGGGACTCATACGACTGCGCTTGCGGATTAATAAAGCTGCGTGCCTCGGACATGGTCGCACCTCACGCATACTTCTTGTTGTTGATGCGGTCCCAACCGCCCGTAACGTTGCCGCCGGCGCTGCCGTCGAGGCGCTTCTGCCGCGTGTAGGTCGTCTTGATGCGCCCGTAGTTCAATTGCACTACTTCCACTGGCACCCCAGCGCTGGCGCTCTGGGCATAGTCGGCGATGATCACTTCCTCGAGGACGACTTCGTAGTACTTGAGCTTATCGCCACCAGCACGACAGAGTACGAGCTTCACCTCCTTGAGGTGCTGCCCGGCGCAGCTAGCCTCCAGCAGCTTGCAGCTAGCACTGTCCAGGTATTTGGTGAAGGTAAAGTTGGTGAGCGTGGTGCGGCCTGATGATGCGCCGCCCGCTGAGCTTGCGGTGGCAGAGGTACTCTGGTTTGCACCGAACTTGTAGCCGATGATTTCGATCCAGTTGGCGTACTGGTCGTCCAGCGCTTCGCCAGTGATTTCCGCGATTTGAATATAAGCATCGAAAGCCATGCTTACCTCTCCTTGGTAAAGATTGGGCTGATAACGACGATGTTCCGACATCGCCGTCCTGAGGTTGTTCCTGAAGAAAGCGGCGAAGTTTACCGAGTGCCTTCAGGCCCGATCGACACTAGCCCCCTGTGTATAGCGCTGCAACAGCAAACATACTAGCGGGCCCTATTTGGGAAATTTCTTACAATTTTTTGTCGAAGATGCTTGCTTGTTCACGTAAATGAATGTTTCACACTCACATTCAGCGCTGTCTACATATTCGCCAACATCCGACGCAAGATCAGGCCATGTACCTGGCCAACCGGCAGCATGTATAGCCGGCCAAAGGCATTAAAACCCTGCACCGACGTGGTCACTTTCAAGCGCAGCCCATCCACCTCCATGCAGACCATCACCGCCAGGTGCGTATCACGCTAAGTCAGCACCAGTTGCTGGTCGCTGATGGCCTCGACGGTGAAGAAGTTCAGGCGCTCACCTACAGCCGGCACATGCCCTGGATCGCGGGGGTAGAGGCCATGGATATCGGCGACATTGAATCGACGCGAGATGAAGTCGCGAATGCGGAAGGCCCTGGCCAGCCAGCCTGGGACATCCGAGGTCATGGCGCAGTAGGCTTGCAGGGCAGTCATCGGGAAAATGAGCTGTACGCTGTCACTGTGGAGAAAATTCAGGTCGGCCTGGGCGGCGACCAGCTGGGCGGACATGAGCAACTCCCTTTGTCATGTGTCGCCGACAGCATAGCAGCACCGCTCAGGTGTGGGAGCGCGCGAGGATCAAGCCCGGAACTGGCCCAGGCTGGCGCGTAGTTGCGTTGCCAAGTCGTCCAGTACCTTGCTGCTGGCGGTGGTCTGCATCACCACTTCCGCCGAGCGCTCGGCCTGGGCATGGATCGTTTCTACTCGGCCACGAACCGCCTGGGCGCCGTGGGCTTGCTGCTCAGCGGCGCGGGTCGCCAGACCAATGGCGGCATGCACCTGCTCCACCGCCGCCTGTACGGATTGCTGACGGCGCTCGTTGTCGCGCAGCACCGAAAGGCCTTCACTGGCCTTGAGGCCGGCCTGGACGATGGTCGCCACCGCTTCTTTGGCGCCCTTCTGCAGCGCTGCGATATGCGCCTGAATGTCTCCGGTAGAGCTTTGCGTCTTGCTCGCCAGTGCCCGCACTTCATCCGCCACTACAGCAAAGCCGCGTCCGGTTTCGCCGGCACGCGCCGCCTCAATGGCCGCGTTGAGGGCCAGCAGGTTGGTCTGCTCGGCGATGCCGTGGATCACGGTCAGCACCACCTCGATCTGTTCGCTCTGCCTGGCCAGCCGCTCGATCACCTGGGCACCGGTTTCGACCTGGCCGGCGAGGTTCTCGATCATGCCGGCCAGTTGCGTCGAAGCACGGCTGTTTTCATCGGTGGCCTGGCGAATGTCGACCACCTGTTGCAACGCTGCCTGCATGGCGTGGCTCTCGGCCTGGGCTTCGTCCGCCATGCTCGACAGGTCGCGCAGACTGGCGGCCACTTCGTCACGCTGCAGCGCAGCGGCGGCATCGGCACCAGCATTACGTTGGGCCATGGCGCCGATTTCAACGCCGGTACGCTGCGCCACTTCGCCCGCCTCACGGACGATTGGCTGGAGCTTGTCGACGAAGCGGTTGACTGCCGAGGCCATGTCGCCAATCTCGTCGCGGCTGTCGAGGTTGACGCGCTTGGTCAGGTCGCCCTCACCGGCCGCCAGGTCGTTGAGGGCGGCAATCAGCAGGCGCAACTTGCTGAGCACCCGCCGGCCCAGCACCACAGCCACGAGCACCAGCACGCCCAGGCCAACCAGCACCAGGCCCAGGCCAATCCGCCAACGCAGCTCTGCAGCTGCATCGCGCACGGTTTGCGCGGTATTGGCTTGCATCGCGGTGGCGCTACCCTGCGCAGTTTCCAAACGTTCCCGGAGGGCCTTGCCACTGTCCGCCGCCGCTGCGCCAAGGCTATCGCCCACCAGTTGCTCGCCGCTGGCGATCAAGGCGTTGAAGCGCTGATCCAGCGCCTTGAGCTCCTGATCGACACCGGTAGTGGAGACGCCCATCAAGACCTTGCCGATTTCCGCGCCATTGGGGTTGATCGAGGCCTCGACGAAATACACCGACGGATCGCGGCGGGCAGCTTCGAGCACCTTGTCCAGAGCACGCTCACCTTGGCCTTTTTCCATCAAGGCCTGGTTGATCGGGTTCTGTCGGTTCAGGTAGCGGGTCAGGTGCTGGCCCTGGGCGTCGTCATAAATTACGAACAGCACATTGGGATTGCGCTGGGCGCGGCGGGCGAAGTCGGACAGCGTCGGCACGTCGTTGTCCCAGATCGCCCGTGGTGCAACCGACGCCAACAGTTCGGCCATGTCGTTGGCTGAGTCCTTGAGGTTCTTTTCGAGCGTCGTGCGCAGTTGTTGCTGCTCGCTTTGCAGACGATCGGAAAGTCCCGCGCTGAGCCGCTGGCGAGTGCTGCTGGAAAGACTGTCGAGCCCGGCACGGACATCCTGCCCGGCCTGCTCCAGCTCGCTGGCGAGCTTGCGGCTGTCAGTGCCCAAGCGCTCGCCAAGGTCGGACTCAAGGGCAGTGACCGTGCTTCGGGTCAGCGCAACCGCCACCAGCACCTGCACCAAAAGGGCGATACCGAGGGCAACAAACACAGGCCGCAAGAGGCGGCTTCGTAACACTGAAAGGATGGCAGACACGGTGAAACCCTCGTGCTTTCTGGCGCCATTATTTTGATGGCATCTACAGAAACTTCTTACAGCAAGGGTTGTGCCGAGCACAGCAGGTATAAGCGCCAAGGTTTAGCAACGGCCACAAATGAAAACGCCGCAACCCTTTTCAGGGCCGCGGCGTCAGATCAGCCTGGAGGGCAGATCAGGCAAACGGATGACGCAGCACGATGGTCTCGTTGCGGTCCGGGCCGGTGGAGATGATGTCGATCGGCGCGCCAACCAGCTCCTCGATACGCTTGATGTAAGCGCGAGCAGCTTCTGGCAGGGCTTCCAGGGACTTGGCGCCCACGGTCGACTCGCTCCAGCCTGGCATCGTTTCGTACACCGGCTCCAGGCCGATGTAGCTGTCGGCGTCGGACGGGGCGTCATTGACGGCGCCGTTTGCGTCTTTGTAGCCAACGCAGATGTTGATGGTTTCCATGCCGTCCAGCACGTCCAGCTTGGTCAGGCAGATGCCCGAGATGCTGTTGACGTCGATGGCGCGACGCAGGATGACGGCATCGAACCAGCCGCAGCGACGGGCACGGCCGGTGGTCGAACCGAATTCGTGGCCACGCTTGGCCAAGCCAGCACCGGTTTCGTCGAACAGTTCGGTCGGGAACGGACCGGAACCTACGCGCGTGGTGTAGGCCTTGGTGATACCCAGGATGTAGTCCAGGTACATCGGGCCAACGCCTGAACCGGTGGAAATGCCGCCAGCGGTAGTGTTGGAGCTGGTGACGTACGGGTACGTACCGTGGTCGATGTCCAGCAGCGAGCCCTGGGCGCCTTCGAACATGATGTCCTTGCCAGCGCGACGCAGGTTGTGCAGCTCAGCGGTGACGTCGAGCATCATCGGCTTGAGCAGCTCGGCGTATTCCATGCACTCGTCCAGCGTCTGCTGGAAGTCGATGGCCGGCTCTTTGTAGTAATTGACCAGCTGGAAGTTGTGGTAGTCCAGCAACTCGCCGAGCTTGGCGGCGAAACGCTCACGGTGGAACAGGTCACCGATACGCAGGCCACGGCGGGCGACTTTGTCTTCGTACGCAGGGCCGATACCCCGGCCGGTGGTGCCGATCTTGGCTTCGCCACGGGCTTTTTCGCGGGCCTGGTCCAGGGCCACGTGGTACGACAGGATCAGCGGAGCAGCCGGGCTGATGCGCAGGCGCTCGCGCACCGGCACGCCCTTCTCTTCCAGCTTGGTGATTTCACGCATCAGGGCATCGGGCGCAACGACCACGCCGTTGCCGATCAGGCACTGCACGCCTTCACGCAGGATGCCAGACGGAATCAGGTGCAGAACGGTTTTTTCACCGTTGATCACCAGGGTGTGGCCCGCGTTGTGGCCACCCTGGTAGCGCACTACGGCGGCAGCATGTTCGGTCAGCAGATCGACGATCTTGCCTTTGCCCTCATCACCCCACTGGGTGCCCAGGACGACGACATTCTTACCCATTACATTGGTCCTCATTCACGCAAACTTGGTTGCCGGCCTACTGCCGACGCAGAAACTCAATGGGTCAGCGGCAGAACCTGCCAGCGCCCGTCTTGCTGAATCAATTGCCGATCACAATCCGCCTCGAGAGCAGCACTCAACGGCTGGCCAGGCAGAGCCTGGACCACACGCTGGCCCTCGTTGCGCAACTGGCAGACCTGCTGCCAGAGGGCCGCGTCGCCACTGTCGGGCATCCAGATGCCGCCAGTTGGCAATACGACCTCCGCTCGCCCCAGTGTGACCAGGGTCTTCAAATCCGTGGAGAAACCGGTGGCCGGGCGCGCCCGGCCAAAATCAGCGCCGATGTCGTCATAACGACCGCCCTGGGCGATCGATTGACCTTCGCCGGGGACGAACACGGCGAACACCACGCCGGTGTGGTAGTTGTAGCCACGCAGTTCGCCGAGGTCGAAGTACAGCGGCAAGTCCGGGTAGCGCGACGCCAGGCGATCAGCGATCGCCAGCAAGTCGTCGAGTGCCGCCAGCACGCTGGCCGGAGCACGGCCCAGGCGCACGCGGGCTTCGGCCAGTACTTCACGGCCACCGCACAGTTCGACCAGGGCGCGCAGCATGTTGCCAATGTCCTTCGGCAGGTCGGCGGTCAGTGCCTGCACTTCATCCACCGACTTGCGCTGTAGAGCGTCGAACAGCTGCTGCTCTACCGCGCCCGACAGGCCGGCGGCGCGCGCCAGACCGCGGTAGATACCGACATGACCGAGGTCCATGTGCACATCCGCGACGTCAGTCAGCTGCAGGGTGGCGAGCATCAGGCTGATGACTTCGACATCGCTGGTGGGGCTGGCGTCGCCGTACAGCTCGGCACCCAACTGGATCGGGCTGCGCGAGGTGGACAGTGCCCGCGGCTGGGCGTGCAGCACGCTGCCGGCGTAGCACAGGCGGCTCGGGCCTTCACGGCGCAGGGTATGGGCGTCGATGCGCGCCACCTGCGGGGTGAAGTCGGCGCGGAAGCCCATCAGGCGGCCCGACTGCGGGTCGACCACCTTGAAGGTGCGCTGGTCCAGGTCCTGGCCGGCGCCGGTGAGCAGCGACTCCAGGTACTCGATATGCGGGGTGACGACCAGTTCGTAACCCCAACTCTGGAACAGGTCCAACACCTGGCGGCGCGCGATCTCGATGCGCGCAGCCTCAGGTGGCAGTACTTCCTCGATGCCATCTGGCAGCAGCCAGCGGTCTACCGTTGCCATTACGCCATTTCCCCTCTGGTCCGGGCGGCTTGCCGAGAGGCCAGCCGTCAGTAAAGCCGGTATCGCGCACAGCAGCGGGCAGCACTGATCCCAGCGCAACCACCGTACCCGACACCCTCAAATTGCCTTGCGAGCTGACCAAACCGTCAACTGGCGTTTCGCCAATTGACCTTGCAGACGCAAAAAAGCCGGGAAATTTCCCGGCTGCCGCATCTTACACCCCTTTTCATTCAGAATGCACCCCGCCTGGTGTTTTAGCTGCCAGGCGGGGCGCCACCCCCTGAAACGAGGCTCAATGCATTACGGCTTGCTCTTGTCCAGATAGCGGAAGAACTCGTTCTTCGGATCCAGGACCAGCACGTCGCTCTTGCTGGAGAAGCTCTCGCGGTACGCCTGCAGGCTACGGTAGAACGCATAGAAATCGGCGTCCTGGGTGTAAGCCTTGGCATAGATGGAAGCCGACTGGGCGTCGCCATCACCGCGGGTTTCTTCAGCTTCGCGATAGGCTTCGGCCAGCAGTACTCGGCGCTGACGGTCGGCATCCGCACGGATACCTTCTGCCAGCTCGTTACCTTTGGCGCGATGCTCACGGGCTTCACGTTCACGCTCGGTGCTCATGCGGTCGAACACGCTGCGGTTGACTTCCTTCGGCAGGTCGATGGCCTTGACGCGGACGTCAACGACTTCGATACCCAGCTCCTTGGCCGCCATGCGGTTCAGCGAAGCGGTGATGTCAGCCATCAGCGCGTCACGTTCACCGGAGACCACTTCGTGCAGGGTGCGTTTACCGAACTGGTCACGCAGGCCGCTTTCCAGACGACGCGACAGACGCTCATCGGCGATCTGCTTCATGCCGGAAGTGGCGGTGTAAAAACGTTCGGCATCCTTGACGCGCCACTTGGCGTAGGCGTCGACCATCACCGCTTTCTTCTCCAGGGTCAGGAACCGCTGGGTCGGAGCGTCAAGGGTCATCAGGCGGGCGTCGAACTTGCGGACCTGGTTCACGTACGGAATCTTCATGTGCAGGCCAGGCTGGACATCCGCCTGGACCACCTTACCGAAGCGCAGCATTACCGCACGCTCGGTCTGGGCCACGATGTAGAAGCTGTTCCAGCCGACGATGGCCAGGACCACGACGGCGATCAGGGCGATCAGCGATCTATTGCTCATCAGCGGCTCTCCCTAGTACGCAGCTGCTGCTGTTGCTGTTGCAGGTCCTGCGCCGCACGTGCCGCCGCGTCGTTGGCCGACGGGGAAACACTGGTGGTTGGCGCGGACGTGTTGCGGCTGCCTTCGACCATCTTGTCCAGCGGCAGGTAGAGCAGGTTGTTCTGCCCGTCCTTGGTGGCCACCATGACTTTGCTGGTATTGCTATAGACCGCTTGCATGGTCTCCAGGTACAGGCGCTGACGGGTCACGTCAGGTGCCTTGCGGTACTCGGCTACCAGCTTGGTGAAGCGGTCGGCCTCACCCTTGGCGCGGGCGATGACTTCGTCGCGGTAACCGTTGGCGTCCTCGATGATGCGCTGGGCCTGACCACGGGCTTCCGGCACCACGCCATTGGCGTAGGACTCGGCCTGGTTGCGGGCACGCTGCTCGTCTTCACGGGCGCGGATCACGTCGTCGAAGGCTTCCTGCACTTCACGCGGGGCTGCCGCGCTCTGTACGTTGACCTGGGTGACGGTGATGCCGGTACGGTAGTTGTCGAGGAAGCGCTGCAGGCGTTCGCGAATATCCACGGCCATCTGCTCACGGCCTTCGGTCAGCACCTGGTCCATCGAGGTGGAACCCACCACGTGGCGCAGGGCACTGTCGGTCGCATGCTGGAGGCTGACTTCCGGCTGGTCGACGTTGAGCACGAAGTCCTGCAGGTTGCTGATCTTGTACTGGACGGTCAGCGGCACCTCGACGATGTTCTCGTCTTCGGTGAGCATCTGGCCCTGCTTGGTGTAGGCACGCTCACGCGTGACGTTTTCCATGTACTTGCGATCGAATGGCGGGAAGTAGATGTTCAGGCCGGGACCGACCGTCTCATAGTACTTGCCGAAGCGCAGCACCACGGCTTGCTCCTGCTCGTCGACCACGTACACAGCGCTGTACAGCCAGATGGCAGCCAGTACCGCCAGGCCGATGCCCAGCAGGCCATAGCCCCCGCCCTTGCCGACATTGCGGTCACCGCCGCCACGTTTCTTGCCGCTGCCGAACATGCCGTTCAGGCTGTCCTGCAGTTTGCGGAAGGCCTCGTCCAGATCCGGCGGGCCTTTTTTATCGCCACCACCGCCGCCGCCACCACGGCGACCGCCCCAGGGATCCTGATTGTTCGAGTTGCCACCCGGCTCGTTCCAAGCCATAGCGCTCTCCATCTGATAAAGCAAAGACGCGCCCACGGCGCGCCGTCCAATGCTACAGAATGCCTGCCACTGCTGCCCGACGACCTCGGCGGGCATTTATTGCAAAGTGTGTTGCTCGACAAACACTTGCGGCTCCATGCCTTCGCGGCTGACCAGGCGATTCAATTCGACCATGGGCAATCGCACACTCAGCAGGCTGCGCCCTTCTTCGTCATGCTCCTCACCCCGCACGGCACCCAAGGCAAAGAATTGCGCGCGCAAGCGCGCAAAACGCTGCTCCAGGCACAGGGTACCGACAAACAGATCATCCCCCAGCAATTCGGCAATCGCCTGACCGACCAGCTCCAGGCCACGCCCGTCTCGTGCCGATACCCAGACCCGCTCCGGCTTGCCGTCGGCGTCGCGCTGGATCTGCGGCTCGACATCTTCGAGCAGGTCGAGTTTGTTATAGACCTCAAGGATCGGCAAGCCTTCTGCACCGATCTCGCCCAATACGGCCAACACCTGCTCGATCTGCTCCATGCGCTCCGGCTCATGGGCGTCGATCACATGCAGCAGCAGGTCGGAGTTGCTCGACTCTTCGAGCGTAGCCCGAAATGCTTCGACCAGCTTGTGCGGCAGGTGACGAATGAAGCCTACGGTGTCGGCCAGCACGATCGGCCCAAGGTCGTTGAGCTCAAGCCGGCGCAGGGTCGGGTCGAGGGTGGCGAACAATTGGTCGGCGGCGTAGACCTCGGACTGGGTCAGGGCGTTGAACAGCGTGGACTTTCCGGCGTTGGTGTAGCCCACCAGCGATACCGACGGGATATCCGCGCGCTTGCGCCCGCGACGCGCCTGCTCACGCTGGCTGCGGACCTTCTCCAGGCGTGACTTGATCTGGCGAATGCGCACCCGTAACAGGCGGCGGTCGGTTTCCAGCTGGGTTTCACCTGGGCCGCGCAGGCCGATACCACCTTTTTGTCGCTCAAGGTGAGTCCAGCCGCGCACCAGCCGCGTGCTCATGTGCTCAAGCTGGGCCAGTTCGACCTGCAGCTTGCCTTCATGGGTACGCGCCCGTTGGGCGAAGATGTCGAGAATCAGCCCGGTGCGGTCGAGCACACGGCACTCGAACACACGTTCGAGGTTGCGCTCCTGGCTGGGCGTGAGGGTGTGATTGAAAATCACCAGGTCTACCTGTTCGGCATGAACCAGGTCGTGCAGCTCTTCGACCTTGCCGCTGCCAATCAGGTATTTGGCGGTAGGCTGATGCCTGGCCACCGTGACCAGCGAGACGATGTCGGCGCCGGCCGACAATGCCAGCTCCTGAAACTCCTGCGGGTCTTCGCGCGCCTCAGGGTTCTGACCTTCCAAGTGAACGAGCAGCGCCCGTTCACCACCACCGTGGCGCTCAAAGAACAATGCAGGCTCCTATCAGGCGTTGCCTGGTTCGCTGTCGCCGTGTTCGGAATCAGTCGGGCTTGGCAGGCGAACCGGACGCGCAGGAACTACGGTCGAAATGGCGTGCTTGTAGACCATCTGGCTGACAGTGTTCTTCAGCAGAACCACGAACTGGTCGAACGATTCGATCGAACCCTGCAGCTTGATGCCGTTGACCAGATAGATCGAAACCGGGACCTTTTCTTTTCTCAAGGTGTTCAAGTAAGGGTCTTGTAGCGAATGCCCTTTTGACATATGCCGCACTCCTGTAAGGATCAATAATAGAAAATCAAAGAAATCGATAAGTTAGGCCGCCCCTTCGTGAGAATAGACGGCAATCAGCAGGGACTCAGCTCAATATGGAGACGCTTCCCAGGTATTTCAAGGTGCGGGACAGATTGTCGCAGGCCAGGCTGTCGAGCCAGTGCACGTCGGACCAACCGCGCAACCAGGTGAACTGCCGCTTGGCCAGCTGGCGAGTGGCAATGATACCGCGTTCTCGCATCTCATTCTCAGTCAGCTTGCCGTCGAGGTAGTCCCAGACTTGCCGATACCCCACTGCCCGTATAGACGGCAGCCCGGCGTGCAAGTCACTTCTGGCTCGCAGCGATCGGACCTCGTCGACGAAGCCCTGTTCCAGCATCTGCGAAAATCGTAACGCAATTCGCTGATGCAAAATGTGACGATCTGTAGGAGCAATCGCCAAACTCGCGACAGTATAGGGCAAATGCCCGTCAGCGCCTGCGTCTGCGGCGCTACTTTCCGCGAATTGACGCTGGCGATGGGCCGTCATGCTTTCGCCACTCACCCGGTAGACCTCCAGCGCGCGAATCAACCGCTGTGGGTCGTTGGGATGGATGCGTGCGGCAGACACCGGGTCCACCTCGGCCAGTTGCCGGTGCAACTCGGCCAGGCCCAGCGCTTCGGCTTGGGCTTCGAGCTCAGCACGGACTGCAGCGTCGGCGGGCGGCATGTCTGCCAGGCCGTCGAGCAAGGCCTTGTAATAGAGCATGGTGCCGCCGACCAGCAGCGGGATCTTGCCGCGTGCGGTGATCTCGGCCATCGCCTCCAGGGCGTCGCTGCGAAATTGCGCGGCGGAATAGCTTTCGGCCGGGTCGCGAATATCGATCAGCCGGTGCGGATGGGCCGCCAGGATCGCCTTGGAGGGCTTGGCGCTGCCGATATCCATGCCGCGGTAGACCAGCGCAGAATCGACGCTGATCAATTCGCACGGCATGACCTTGGTCAGCTCGATGGCGAGGTCGGTCTTGCCGGCCGCCGTCGGGCCCATGAGGAATATTGCTGGGGGCTTGCCGCTCATGTCATCGACCGCGCAGGAAAAGTTTGTCCAGGTCGTCCAGGCCCATCTGGGTCCAGGTCGGTCGGCCATGGTTGCACTGGCCACTGCGCTCGGTGTTTTCCATGTCACGCAGCAGGGCGTTCATCTCGGGGATGGCCAGACGCCGGTTGGCGCGCACGGCGCCGTGACAGGCCATGGTACCGAGCAGTTCGTTGAGGTGCGCCTGAATGCGATCGCTGGTGCCGTACTCCATCAGGTCGGCGAGCACATCCTGCACCAGGCGGTTGGCCTCGGCCTGCTTGAGCAGCGCCGGAATCTGGCGGATCGCCAAGGTCTCGGGGCCCAGGCGCTGCAGCTCGAAGCCCAGCCGCTGGAACCACTGGGCATGCTCCTCGGCGCAATCCGCTTCGCGCTGGCTCAGCGCCAGCGTTTCGGGCACCAGCAGCGGCTGGCCGCTGAGGCCTTCGCTGGCCATCGCCACCTTGAGCCGCTCGTACATGATGCGCTCGTGGGCGGCGTGCATGTCGACCAGCACCAGGCCGACGGCGTTCTCAGCGAGGATGTAAATGCCCTTGAGCTGGGCCAGGGCGTAGCCCAGCGGCGGGATGTCGCCCTGGCTTTGCGGCAACGCCGAAGGGGCTACGGCGCCGTCGTTCAGCGGTTTGTAGAACTCGCGGTAGGCCGCCTGGGCTTCTGCCGCTGGCAGTGGCTGTGACGGCCGCGGGGTGTATTGATACTGGTAACCCGCGCCGCTGCCGCCGTTGGAAATCGAATGCTGGGGCGCCTGGGGCTGCTCCAGCACTGGTGAGGCCAGGCGCATTTCGCCTTGCGGGCCGAATTCACCGACTGATTGACCGGTCGGGCGAACCAGCTCAGTTGCCGCTGCCGGCGCTGCCAACTGGTCTTCCGGGCGCACGTCAGCCAAGGCACGGTGCAGAGTGCCATAGAGAAAATCGTGGACCGAGCGCCCCTCGCGGAAGCGCACCTCGTGCTTGGTCGGGTGCACGTTGACGTCGACGCCGTTGGGCTCAAGCTCCAGAAACAGCACGAAGGTCGGGTGACGGCCATTGAACAGCACGTCGCGGTAGGCCTGACGCACCGCATGGGCGACCAGTTTGTCGCGCACTGCACGACCGTTGACGAAGAAGTACTGCAGGTCTGCCTGGCTACGTGAGAAGGTCGGCAGGCCGACCCAGCCCCACAAGCGCAAGCCGTTGCGCTCGACATCGATTGGCAGCGCCTGCTCCATGAAGCCGGCGCCGCAAATGGCGCCGACCCGGCGGGCGCGGGCGGTTTCGTCGTGCGCTTCATGCAGGCTGAGGATGCTCTTGCCGTTGTGGCGCAGGTGGAAACCCACATCGAAGCGGGCCAGGGCCAGCCGGCGGATGACTTCCTGCAGGTGGTCGAATTCGGTCTTCTCGGCTTTGAGGAACTTGCGTCGGGCCGGAGTATTGAAGAACAGGTCGCGCACTTCCACCGAAGTACCCACCGGATGCGCCGCCGGTTGTACTCGCGGGGTCATGTCGCGGCCTTCGGTTTCGACCTGCCAGGCCTCGCCGGCACTGGCCGTGCGCGAGGTCAGCGTGAGACGTGCCACCGAGCTGATCGAAGCCAATGCCTCGCCCCTGAAGCCCAGGCTCAGTACACCTTCGAGGTCTTCCAGCTCACGGATCTTGCTAGTGGCGTGACGCGCCAGGGCCAAGGGCAGGTCATCGGCGGAAATGCCGCTGCCATCGTCACGCACCCGCAGCAGCTTGACACCACCCTGCTCGACTTCAACATCGATGCGCCGGGCTCCGGAATCAAGGCTGTTCTCCAACAGTTCCTTGGCCACCGACGCCGGGCGCTCGACCACCTCACCGGCGGCAATCTGGTTGGCCAGCCGCGGGCTGAGCAGCTGGATGCGCGAACCACCGTTCATTGCGCAGCCAGTGTGGTAGCAGGGACGTTGAGGTGCTGGCCGACCTTCAATTCATCGGTCTTCAGGCTGTTGGTGCTGCGCAGGCTGGCCACGCTGACCTGGTAGCGCACGGCCAGCATCGCCAACGTTTCACCCGGGCGTACGGTATGCTCACGCGGCCCCTGGGCGATCTTGCCACTGTCGCGCAGCCAGGCGATGTAGGTGCCGGGCGGCGGGTTTTGCTGGAAGTACTGACGCACACCGGTATGGATCGAGCGGGCCAAGGCCTGCTGATGGCTTGATGTGGCCAGCTTGGCGGCCTCGTTGTTGTTGGAAATGAACCCGGTTTCAACGAGGATCGATGGAATATCCGGCGACTTCAGCACCATGAACCCGGCTTGCTCGACGCGCTGCTTGTGCAGCGAGGTGACGCGACCCATGTTGCCCAATACTTTTTGCCCGACGTTGAGGCTGGAGCTGAGCGTGGCGGTCATCGACAGGTCCAGCAACACGCCAGCCAGCATGCGATCTTTGTCGTCGAGGCTGACGTTGCCAGCACCGCCGATCAGGTCGGAACGGTTTTCCGCGTCGGCCAGCCAGCGCGCGGTTTCGGACGTGGCGCCACGGTCGGACAGGGCGAACACCGAGGCGCCAAAGGCAGCGCGCGACGGCGCAGCATCGGCGTGGATCGAGATGAACAGGTCGGCGCCCTTCTTGCGGGCAATCTCGGTACGCTTGCGCAGCGGAATGAAGTAGTCACCAGTGCGGGTCAGCTCGGCACGATAGCCTTTCTCGCCGCTGATCTGGCGCTGCAGCTCCTTGGCGATCTGCAGCACGATGTCTTTCTCGTGCTGGCCGCGCGAGCCGGAAGCACCTGGGTCTTCGCCGCCATGGCCGGCGTCGATGGCGACCACGATGTCGCGTTTGCCGCTGGGTACCGGTGGCAGCTTGATTGCGGGCTGAGCCGGGGATACCGGCACGGCGGGCGTGGTCACCGGGGTTTGTACCGGCGTTGGCGGTGCTACCGGCGCCGTGGCGGCAATGGCATCGGCCTCCTGGTCATACAAGTCGACTACCAGGCGGTTGCCGTACTGGGCGTTGGGCGCCAGGGTGAAACTCTTTGGCGTGACCGATTTTTTCAAGTCGACCACCACGCGCAGGTCGGTAGGCGTGCGCTGGGCGGAGCGCACGCTGCTGATTGGCGTGTTCGAGGTGGAGACGTTAAGCGGCGCGCCCAGGGTCGCGCCATTGATATCGATGACCAGGCGATCCGGTGCACTGAGGGTGAAGACGCTGTGCTGCACGGGGCCAGACAGGTCGAAGACCAGCCGCGTGTTGTCCGGCGCGCGCCACAGGCGCATGCTCTTGACTTGAGTGACGGCCAGAGCGTCAACGGTCACCGTTGTCAGCAGCAGCCCAACGAACGCGACCAGTGCGCGTATGCGCATACCTACCCCACTTACTGTTTTTAGTGTTCGCCCAGTGCCTTGCACCAAGCCTCGCCGCGAGCCCCCTGCGGCGAAAGGTGAAGCGAGCGTCCGCCCGCTTGGGGGCTTATGGTAATGGTCAGGTCAGGCTTTGGCAAAACGCCCGCACCCTTTTCTGGCCATTCGAACAGGCACAGCGGGTCACCCTCGAAATAGTCGCGAATGCCCAGGTACTCAAGCTCCTCCGGGTCCACCAGGCGATACAGGTCGAAATGGTAGGCGCGCACATAACCGATTTCGTAGGGTTCTACAACAGTGAAGGTCGGACTTTTCACTGCACCAGTATGGCCAAGGCCACGGATCAGCCCTCGGGAAAGCGTAGTCTTGCCTGCGCCCAGGTCGCCTTCCAGAAAGATCACGCCGCGACCGCCGGTCACTTCGGCCAGTGCCGCGCCGAATTTGACTGTGGCCTCTTCATCGGCCAGAAACAGGGTTATGCCAGACACGAAGAATGCTCCTCCAACAACTCACGAATGACCGGCGCCAGATCACTGGCCGCCAGGCCTCTACCTTTTACACCCAGACGTTCGCCGGCACAGGCGTGAAGCCATACCCCGAGACCCGCTGCGCTCCAGGCATCCAGGCCCTGGGCCAGCAACGCCGCCAACACGCCAGTCAGGACATCACCCAGGCCCGCGCCGGCCATTGCCGGATGACCTCGCTCACACAGCATCAACTGTCCGGCCGGGTCGGCCACCAGCGTACCGGCGCCTTTCAATACACAAATGCTGTTGTAACGGCGCGCCAGCTTGCGCGCGGCGCCCGGGCGATCAGCCTGCACCGCCTCGGTGGAAATCCCCAGCAGCCGCGCCGCCTCCCCGGGATGCGGCGTGAGGATGCTGCCACTGGGCAATGCCAGCGGGGTGCGCGCCAGCAGGTTGAGCGCATCGGCATCCCACACTTGCGGCCGCTCGGCATTGGCCACCGCTGACAACAAACTGCGCCCCCAGGCGGCTTGACCAAGACCAGGCCCGACCACCAATACCGAAGCGCGCTCCAGCACGCCCATCAGCTGGTTGGCCGAATTCACACCCAGGCACATGGTTTCGGGCAGGCGGGTAAGTCCTGCAGCCACGTGTTCGGGGCGAGTCGCCACGCTGACCAGCCCAGCACCGCAACGCAAGGCAGCTTCAGCGCTAAGCAGCACGGCACCGCCGGTGCCGAGGTCGCCGCCCACCACCAACACGTGGCCGAAGTCGCCTTTGTGGGCATGCGCATGCCTGGGGGGCAGGCGCGCAACGGACACGCTGCTGAGCAGTTGCGGGATGTGACTGGGGTGTTTGGTCTGCGGCATGGGGTCAAAGGCTCCAATGTCTGGCAGAATTATACGCACCTGAGCCCGTATTGCCTTACCCATCCATGTCCGCTTGCACACTTGACCTCGCCGCCCTGGCCCAATCGATCAAGATCTGGGGCCAAGAACTCGGTTTTGCCCACGTCGGCATCGCCGGTGTGGACCTTGGCGAGCACGAAAAACACCTGCAGCGCTGGCTCGACGCCGGCTACCAGGGTGAGATGGAGTACCTGGCCGCCCACGATGGCAAACGCGCGCACCCCGACCAGTTGATTCCCGGCACCGTGCGCGTGGTGTCGCTGCGCATGGACTACCTGCCGGGCGATACTCAGATGGCGCAACGCCTGGCCCAGCCGGAAAAAGCCTACGTCTCGCGATATGCCCTGGGCCGCGACTACCACAAGCTGGTGCGCAAACGCGTGCAGCACCTGGCCGATCGCATCCAGGAAGACATCGGCCCGTTCGGTTATCGCGCATTCGTCGACAGCGCCCCGGTACTGGAAAAGGCGATTGCCGAACAGGCCGGGCTGGGCTGGATCGGCAAGAACACGTTGCTGCTCAACCGCAAGGCCGGCAGCTACTTCTTCCTTGCCGAACTGTTCGTCGACCTGCCGCTGCCGGTGGACGACGCGCATGCCAGCGAGCACTGCGGGCGCTGCGAGGCGTGCCTGGACATCTGCCCGACCAAGGCTTTCGTCGGCCCATACGTGCTGGATGCCAGGCGCTGTATCTCGTACCTGACCATCGAGCTGAAGGGCGCGATTCCCGTGGAGTTGCGCTCGATGATGGGCAATCGGGTATTCGGTTGCGATGACTGCCAGATCGTCTGCCCGTGGAACCGCTTCGCACGGCCTACCCAGGAGAGCGACTTCCAGCCGCGCCACGGGCTGGAGAATGCCGAACTGGCCGAGATGTTCCTGTGGGACGAAAAGACCTTCCTGCGCAAGACCGAGGGCGGGCCGTTGCGGCGCGCGGGGTACGAGCGATTTTTACGCAACCTGGCAGTGGGCCTAGGTAATGCGCCTTCGACGATTCCGGTGCTGGAGGCCCTGCAGGCTCGGCGGGAGGATGCGTCAGAGCTGGTACGCGAGCATGTGGCGTGGGCGCTGGCCAAGCACGGCATTCACTAGCAACACAATTCAACTGTGGGAGCAACTGTCTTCCACAAAACTTAGAAAGCTGCGCGATCCCTGTGGGAGCGGGCTTGTCCCGCGAACACGGGCGAAGCCCGTGCCATCCAGCGCGGTGCCTGCTTCGCGGCTAAAGCCGCTCCCACAGGGGTTGCCTCAAGGCTACTGCTGGTCGTTGTAGTGAAACTTCGGCATTTCCCAATGGAACCGAATGGCCAGCAACCGCACCAGGAACCCGCCAAACAAAGTCAGCAACATGGCCTGCTCCGCCGGCACCTTGAAGTAAACACACCCCAGGTAGAACCACGCCGCAGCAAACGACACGCTGGCATACAGCTCACGTCGGAACACCAGCGGAATGTCGTTACAGAAGATATCCCGCAGAATTCCGCCAAACACCCCGGTAATCACCCCACTGATCGACGCCACCAGCATCCCCTGCCCCATCTCCAGCGCCGTCATGCAGCCAATCAGGGTGAAGGCCACCAACCCCAGGGCATCCAGCACCAGGAACAGCGAGCGCAAGCGGCGCATCATCGGCGCGATGAAAATCGTGAACAACGCAGCGCAGCTGGTCAGCACCAGGTATTCCGGGTGTTTCACCCAGGTCAGCGGGTAGTGGCCGAGCAGCACGTCGCGCACCGAGCCGCCACCCAGCGCAGTGACGCAGGCAATCAGCACCACGCCAAACCAATCCATGCCTCGGCGTCCAGCAGACAGGGCGCCAGTCATGGCCTCGGCGGTGATGGCGATAAGGTAGAGCATCAACAACATGGCGCGGGTCCGTGCGAGAAAGGCGCGCAGTCTAACCAGTTGCCTTGGGCACCAAAAGAGGGCGCGACGAGAATATCTGCGCCCTTTCGGCTCACACCTTGAGGAAGTGCTCGCGGTAGTGGCGCAGCTCGGCGATCGACTCGCGGATATCGTCCAGTGCCAGGTGGGTGCTGCCCTTCTTGAAGTCGTCGGCTACCTGCGGAGCCCAACGCTGGGCCAGGATCTTCAGGGTCGAGACATCCAGGTTGCGGTAGTGGAAGTATTCTTCCAGGGCTTTCATATGGCGGTAGAGGAAACGACGATCTTGCCCAATGCTGTTGCCACAGATGGGAGACTTTCCTTTGGGCACCCATTTTTCGAGGAAGGCGATGGTCTCTGCCTCGGCCTGCGCCATACTGACCTTGCTCTCACGCACTCGCTGGGTCAGACCCGAGGCGCCATGGGTGCGGGTGTTCCACTCATCCATGCGCGCCAGCACTTCGTCACTGTGGTGAATGGCAATCACAGGGCCTTCGGCCAGAGTGTTCAAATCGCTGTCGGTAACGATGGTAGCCATCTCGATGATGACGTCGCTGTCCGGATCCAGGCCGGTCATTTCCAGATCGATCCAGATCAGGTTCTGTGGATTTTGCATGCAGGGGCTCCTCGTAATGGCCGTCATATTAGCCTAGCGACGACGGCCTGCGCATGCGCGGTGCAAAGGTAACCAGAATGGTCGATGACCCGGCATGCTAAACTGCCTGCCGTTTTCAACTTGCCCCACCTTGGAAGGTCCATGGCCAAACGCCAGCTCAATCGTCGCCAAAACTGGCGTATCGAAAAAATCCAGAACGAACGCGCCGCTCGCGCCGCCAAACGCGAACAGCACGTGCTGCATGAGCTGGAGGGCGGTGACCTGGGGCCGGAGCAACTGGGCCTGGTGATCGCACACTTTGGCGTGCAGGTCGAAGTCGAGGCCCAGGACGGCGATGTCGCCGGCCAGGTGTTCCGCTGCCACCTGCGGGCCAACCTGCCGGCGCTGGTCACCGGCGACCGCGTGGTCTGGCGCGCTGGCAACCAGGGCATTGGCGTGATCGTCGCGCAGATGCCGCGCAGCACCGAGCTGTGCCGGCCGAACAACCATGGCCAGCTCAAGCCAGTGGCGGCCAACGTCGACTTGATCGTGATCGTCTTCGCGCCAGCGCCCGAGCCGCACCCGAACCTGATCGACCGCTACCTGGTCGCCGCCGAGCATGCTGGCATTCGCCCCTTGCTGCTGCTTAACAAAGCCGATTTGATCAACGACGAAAACGGCCCGGGCCTGCATGCGCTGCTCGAGGTTTATCGCGATCTCGGCTATCCATTGCTGGAGGTTTCTGCCCACCACGGTGACGGTATGCAGCGCCTACAGCAGATGCTCGACGGCCACATCAGTGTATTCGTCGGCCAGTCGGGCGTGGGCAAGTCGTCTTTGGTCAACAGCCTGCTGCCGGCAGCCGATACCCGCGTCGGCGACCTGTCCGAATGGTCGGGCCAGGGCACGCACACCACCACCACCGCGCGCCTGTACCACTTCCCCAACGGCGGCGACCTGATCGACTCGCCGGGCATCCGCGAATTCGGCCTGGGCCATGTCAGCCGTGACGACGTCGAAGGCGGGTTCATCGAGTTTCGGGATTTGTTCGGCACCTGCCGCTTCCGCGACTGCAAGCATGATCGCGAACCCGGCTGCGCGCTGCTCAAGGCGTTGGAAGACGGCCGCATCAAGCCGCAGCGCATGAACAGCTACCGCTCGATCATCGCCAGCTTGCCGGAAGACAGCTACTGATCAACCTGTGGGAGCGGCTTTAGCCGCGAAGCGAGCACCGCGCTGGATGGCACGGGCTTCGCCCGTTTCGCGGGACAAGCCCGCCCCCACAGGAAGCGCGTCAGCTTTTATATTTTCAACCCAGCGCCCCCTGGGTTACTGGTCCTTCGCCTCGTCCATCTTCAAGGTGCCTTCCTCGAAGATGTTCAGCTTCTGCCGCAGCTCACGCGGCTGCATCGGCGCTTGCTCCGCGCCGGGCGCTGCAGAAGAAGCCCCTGGAGCCGCACCGGCAGGCGGCGCGGGCTGGGCATCTGGCGCCTCGGGTGCACCCTGCTCACCCTCGATGTTGCGCTGGGCCTTCTTGGTCAGGACGATGATGTCGATACGCCGGTTGACCGGATTGAACGGGTCCTTGCGGTCGAACAGCGACGACGATGCATATCCCACCACTCGCGCCACTTGGTCATCCGGGTAGCTACCGGCGACCAGCGCACGGCGCGCGGCGTTGGCGCGGTTGGCCGATAGTTCCCAGTTGCCGTAGTCACCGCTGCCAGCGTAAGGCTTGGCATCGGTGTGGCCACTGATGCTGATCTTGTTCGGCACCGCCTTGATGGTGTCGGCCATGGCCAGCAGGATGTCCTCGAAATACGGCTGCAGGCGAGCACTGCCGATGTCGAACATCGGCCGGTTCTCGGCATCCATGATTTGGATGCGCAGGCCATCCTGGGTGATCTCGAAGAGGATCTGGTCCTTGAACTTCTGCAGTTGCGGGTTTTCATCGACCTTGTTCTGCAGCTCCTGCAGCAGCAATTCGAGGCGCTCGCGCTCGACCTGTTCGGCCATGGTCTCGACCTGGTCCTTGTCCAGCTGGATGCTGGTATCAGGCGTAGGCTCGGACTTCTGCTCCGGGTTGATGGTCTTTTCCGGTGCCAGTTCCGGCGAGCCACCCAGGTCGATCACATAGGGCGTGCCGCTTTCGGAGAAGCCGATCGGGTCCTTGAAGTAGCCGGCAATGGCGATCTTCTGCTCGGGGGTGGCGGTGGACATCAACCACAGCACCAGGAAGAACGCCATCATCGCCGTGGCGAAGTCGGCGAAGGCAATCTTCCAGGCGCCGCCGTGGTGGCCTCCACCGAAGCGCTTGACGCGCTTGATGATTATCGGCTGATTGTTTTCCATGGCTTAGCGACCGCGAACGGCTTGTTCCAGCTCGGCAAAGCTCGGGCGGTGCTTCGGATAGAGCACCTTGCGCCCGAACTCGACGGCCAGCGAAGGTGGCATGCCCGAAGCCGAGGCTACCAGCGAAGCCTTGATCGACTCATACAGGTTGATCTCTTCCTTGGCATCGTGCTCCAGGCACTTGGCCAGCGGCCCGAAGAAGCCGTAGGCCGCAAGAATACCGAAGAAGGTACCCACCAGGGCCGCCCCCACGTGCATACCGATGGCAGCCTGGTCACCCTCACCCAGCGACGCCATGGTCACCACGATACCCAGTACCGCCGCGACGATACCGAAGCCGGGCATGCCGTCGGCAATGCCGGTGACGGCGTGGGATGGGTGCTCGAGCTCTTCCTTCATGCTCAGCAGCTCCATGTCGAACAGGCCTTCGAGCTCGTGGGGCGCCATGTTGCCGGTGGACATGATGCGCAGGTAGTCGCAGATGAACGCGGTCATGCGCTCATCGCCGAGCACGGCGGGATACTTGGCGAAGATAGGGCTGGCCGCGGCGTCTTCGATATCGCTCTCGATCGCCATCATGCCTTCGCGACGGCTCTTGTTGAGGATTTCGTACACCAGGCCCAGCACTTCCAGGTAGAAGGTGTGGGTAAACCGGGAGCCGAACATCTTCATCGACTTCTTGACCACATGCATGGTCATGTAGCCGGGGTTGGCCTGCATGAAGGCGCCAAAGGCGGCCCCGCCGATGATCAGCACTTCGAACGGCTGGATCAGCGCCGCGATCTTGCCGTGGGAGAGTACATATCCGCCGAGCACGCTCGCGAATACGACGATGATGCCGATAATTTTAGCCATAGGTTCAAAGCACTTGCTGTCGTGGTCAGGGTGAGGGACGGGAGCTTTAAAACTCTTCTTCTACTTATCGGCAGAACTGCGCCAGACTATAGCCACTCAATGCGAAAAGCCAGTTCGGACTGATGTCAAAATGCCAATGGAATCCAAGGTGCCCACTCAGAATCCGCGTACGCTAGAGGCCTGGGTAAAGCTGCTCGACGGTATCCGTGTACCGGTGCCGAAGCAGAGTTACGACCGGGTCATGAGCGCCATCAATGATAGCCGCCGCTCGCTGCGCGATATCGCCGAACTGATGCAGGACAGCCCGGCCCTGGTGCTGTCGGTGATGCGCGAGGCCAACCACCCGGCCAATGCCAGCCAGGCGGAACCTGCCGAAAGCCTGGAAATCGCCCTCAATCGCCTGGGCCTGGCGCGTACCCGCGAACTGCTCAACCGCCTGCCAGCGCTGCCGGACGACGATATCCCGCCGGTGCTGCGCCAGTTTCTGCTGATCAGCCAGCACGCGTCCCAACAGGCCAGTGGCCTGTTCGCCAGCCGCCTGGCGCGGCTGTGGCAGGAAATCCACTGGGGCAGCCTGCTGTTCCTGTCGCCCCTGTGGCCGATGGCGCTGGTCTACCCGAAACTGCTCGACGCCTGGGAACTGCGGGTCATCCACAAGGGCGAAGAGGCTGCGGATGTCGAGCAGGAATTGTTTGGCGTGCGCATCATGGCGCTGTGCCAAGCCATGGCCGAGCACTGGCGCCTGTCGCAGTGGGTCACCCAGGGCTACCGCCTGCTGCTGGAAGAGCGTGAACAGCTTGGGCAGATATTGAGCATCGCCCGCGACGAAGACCTGCTGAGCCAGCAGCACCGCCTGGACGAGGCGCCCGCCTTGAGCCGCTGGTTCAACCAGCCGGCCAACACCGTGCTGCTGGCCAATAACCTGGCGCTGGCGGCGCAAGTGGGCTGGGACAACCCACACCTGCTGCGCTGGCAACTGCTGACCGCACTGTACCTTCAGACTTCACTGGAAGACGTACAGCAACAGGTCCACCAGCAGGCAGCCGCCAGTGCCCGCCGCCATGCCAGGCATGCCTTGTTCCACCCCGCCGAAGCCTTGATCTGGCCCTGGCACCAGCGCCGCCCGCACCCCGACATGCTGGCTCCGCCGCCGCCCTCCAGCGACGCGCTCGGCCAGTGGCGCAAGTTGTGCCAGGAGTTGCTGGCCCAGCCCAGCCCGTTCACCAACGCCGTGCACCTGGCCACCCAGGCACGTGAAGCCCTGCTGGCCTGCGGCATGCAGCGCATCATGCTGCTGACCCTGGACAAGGCCAGCGACTACCTGCGCGTGCAGCAGACTGCCGGCCTACCTAAAGAAGCTGCGGCCATCGCTTTGCCCGTACCGCAGAGCAAATTGCTGCAAAAACTGCTGGTCAAGGCCGCTCAGCTGCGCCTGACGCCGGAGAACCATGCCCAATTCTCGGCCCTGTTACCGGCCCCATTGCACGCCTTCTTCCGTGGCGAACACCTGCTGCTGCGCTCACTGGCGGTCAACGACCAGGTATTGATGCTGGCGGTGGCGGATCAAGGGGGCAAGCCGCTGGCCGATGTCAGCGTGCAAGCGTTCGGTAAAACCGCGCAATGTATCGAGCGCGCCCTCGCCGTGTTTGCCAACCGCAATGCCTGACCCTTGCGCTACAATCGCTCCTCTTTCCACACTGGAGACCGTGGATGACTGATTTTGCCGGACTGCCGCTGGTGATCGAGCCTGCGGACCTGCTGCCGCGCCTGGATTCGCCCCAGCTGATCCTGGTCGACCTGAGCAGCGCCAACCGCTATGTCAGCGGGCACATCCCCGGCGCCCGCTTCGTCGAGGGCAAGCGCACCCAGCTGGGCCTGCCGCCCGCGCCAGGCCTGCTGCCGGCACTGGCCGACCTGGAAAAACTGTTCAGTGAGCTCGGTCATCGCGACGACGCCGTCTATGTGGTTTACGATGATGAGGGTGGTGGCTGGGCCGGGCGCTTCATCTGGATGCTCGACGTGATCGGCCACAAGACCAGCCATTACCTCAACGGCGGCATTCAGGCCTGGCCGGCGGACAAGTTGTCGACCGAGGTGCCGGCACCCGCCAATACCCCGGTGCGTCTGCACGTGCACAGCGAACCGACGGCAACCCGCGAATACCTGCAAAGCCGTCTGGGTGCCGAAGACCTGGTGGTCTGGGATGCACGCGCCCCGCAGGAATTCAATGGTGAGAAAGTCCTGGCCGCCAAAGGCGGGCACATCCCCGGCGCGATCAACTTCGAGTGGACCGCCGGCATGGACCTCAACGATCACCAGCGTATTCGCCAGGACATCGCTGAAGTCCTCAAGCAACTGGGCATCACCCCCGACAAGGAAGTGATCACCCATTGCCAGTCACACCGCCGCTCCGGTTTCACTTACCTGGTGGCCAAGGCCCTCGGCTACCCACGCGTCAAGGCTTACGCCGGCTCGTGGAGCGAATGGGGCAACCACCCGGACACGCCTGTAGAAGTCTAAGGAACCTGCATGAAATCCCGTCTGTTCATCATCAGCCAGTACCTGCTGCCGCACCACCTGCTGTCGCGGCTCGCCGGCTGCGTTGCCGAGTGCCGCGCACGCTGGTTCAAGAACGCCTTCACCACCTGGTTCGCCAAGCGCTACCAGGTGAACATGAGCGAGGCACTGGTCGAAGACCTGAGCGCCTACGAACACTTCAACGCCTTCTTCACCCGTGCTCTGAAGCCAGGCGCACGGCCGCTGGATGAAACCCCTGGGGCTATCCTCTGCCCGGCCGATGGCGCCGTGAGCCAGCTGGGCCCGATCGAGCACGGCCGCATCTTCCAGGCCAAGGGCCACAGCTTCAGCGCCCTGGAGCTACTTGGCGGCGATCCCGCCCTGGCCGCACCGTTCATGGGCGGCGAATTCGCCACCATCTACCTGTCGCCGAAGGACTATCACCGCGTGCACATGCCACTCGCCGGCACACTGCGCGAGATGGTCTATGTACCGGGTCGATTGTTCTCGGTAAACCAGACCACGGCGGAAAACGTCCCCGAGCTGTTTGCCCGCAACGAACGCGTGGTGTGCCTGTTCGATACCGAGCGCGGGCCGATGGCGGTGGTACTGGTCGGCGCGATGATCGTTGCCTCGATCGAGACCGTATGGGCTGGCCTGGTCACCCCGCCGAAGCGTGAGCTGAAGACCTTCCGCTACGACGAAGGCAGCCGTGCGCCGATTCACCTGGAAAAGGGTGCGGAACTGGGCCGCTTCAAGTTGGGCTCCACGGCCATCGTGCTGTTCGGGCCGGAGCAGGTGAAATGGGCGCAAAACCTGGGTGCTGGTTCGGCCACCCGCATGGGTGAGCTGCTGGCGCAGCCGCTGCAGGGTTGACCGCCTTGACGCCCCCCGGCTTTTGGCCAGGGGGCGTCTACTCGGTGAGGACATCAGCCGAGCAGGCTACGGAAGCCGATTGGGCCCTCATTGATGTAGGTATTGGTACCATTGAGGCTCAGGCCACCATCATCTGACTTGACGCTGAGCGCCACGACACTCTGGTCGTCGCGCCCGCCGATCACCCACTCCCCACCCGGGTGCCAAGGGGCACTGTCGCCTCCCCACTGGTTCTGCACCTGGTACCGGTTATGCGCGACGCGGTTGCCCTTGAAGCCGATCGGTCCTTCGCCGGCATAGGTCATGACGCCTTGCAGTGTCTGGCCACCATCGGTCGATTTGACCTCGACCGACACCACATTCTGATTGTCCCGGCCACCTATTACCCAGATTCCGCCCGGGTGCCAGGGTGCCGAATTACCGCCCCACTGATTCTGCGCTGCGTACTTGGACATGAACTTCTTCTCCTTGAAGTTGAATGGCCACGAGGACTCCCCCCGGGCCAGCACGGTCGATGGGTGAGACCGTACGGATGCAAGCGTAGATGGGGGAAACAGAGGGACTTAGAACAGTTCGAAATCGTCACTAAAGCAATGTAGCGGGGCATCAGGGCCGTTTCACGGCCCTGACGTACGGCTCAACCGCGAGCGTCGCGGTCGCGCAGGCCGAGCAAATACAGCACGCCATCCAAGCCCAAGGTCGAAATTGCCTGTTTGGCCGACTGGCGCACCAGTGGCTTGGCACGGAAGGCCACACCAAGGCCTGCCAGCGACAGCATCGGCAGGTCGTTGGCGCCGTCACCTACGGCGATGGTCTGCTCCAGTTGCAGGCCCTCCTCGCTGGCCAGCTGCTGCAACAACTCGGCCTTGCGCTGGGCGTCGACGATCGGCTCGACGGCCACCCCGGTAACTTTGCCATCGACCACTTCCAGCTCATTGGCGAACACATAATCGATGCCCAGGCGCGCCTGCACCTGTTTGGCAAAGTAGGTGAAGCCGCCAGAAAGAATGGCCGTCTTGTAACCCATGCGCTTGAGTTCGGCGAACAGGTTTTCAGCACCCTCGGTCAGGCGCAGGGAAGCACCAATTTCATCCAGTACACCGACATCCAGGCCCTTGAGCAGCGCCATGCGCTCCTTGAAGCTGGCGCGGAAGTCCAGTTCGCCGCGCATCGCTCGCTCGGTAATGGCTGCGACCTGCTCGCCGACACCTGCTGCCTTGGCCAGCTCGTCGATGACTTCAGCCTCGATCAGTGTCGAGTCCATGTCGAACACCGCCAGGCGGCGATTACGACGGAACAGGTCGTCCTTCTGGAAGGCAATGTCGATGTTCAAGGCTTCGGACAAGGCGAAGAAGTCGGCACGCAGCGCCTGGGCATCGCTCGGCTCGCCGCGCACGGAAATCTCCAGTGCCGCCTTGCCTTTATCGCTCTGGGCGTCTAGAGCGACGCGTGCGGACAACCGTTCGATGCGCTCGATGGTCAGGCCATACTGGCTGATGACGGCACTGACACGCTGCAGCTGCTCAGGGGTAATCTTGCGGCTGAGTACGCTGGCGATGTAGCGCGGCTCACCCTGGCCGTCGGCCCAGTGCTGGTAGTCCGCTTCGGAAATCGGTGTGTAACGGGCCTGCAGGTTCAGCTCATGGGCCTTGGACTGCACGCTTTGCAGCAAGCGGGTGGCCACTTCGTTATCGGGGATATCGACCAGAATGCCAAACGACAGGGTGCCGTGCATGACCGCCAGGCCGATGTCGAGAATGTTCACTGCGCCCTGGAGCAGGACGCCGGTGATGGCGGCGGTAAGACCGGGGCGGTCCTCTCCGGTGATGTTGATCAGGACGATTTCGCGCACAACTGGCTCCGACTTCGATGAAAAATGCGCATTCTACCGATTTTCCATGACCATCGGGCGCCAACGATACTTTGCCGACAAAACTCTGATCGCTATACTGCGCAACACTTTCATGCCATTAAGAGCCGCGCTCTGTGAACCGGCCCACGCCCGTCAAACCAGACAACTTCTTCCTCATGATCTTCCGTGCCCTGCGCCAACGTCGCGTTCCCCTGGCACTGCGCATCGCCTGCACCAATATATTCCTGGTGGCGCTGGCGTTGGTGATCTATGCCTGCGTGATGGGCCTGCAGTTCAAGCAGGCGATGCACGAGCAGGCCGACGCCCTTGGCCAGAGCCTGACCACCCAGACCGCCACCTCGGCGACCGAGCTGCTGGTGTCTAACGACATCCTCAGCCTCAACGTGCTGCTGGGCAATCTGGTGAAGAACCCGCTGGTGGCCCATGCGGCGATCTACAGCGTGGACAACCGCATCCTGGCCGAAGCCGGGCAACGCCCGCGCAACAGCCTGCTGGGCGAAGCGGAAGGCCTGTACCAGACCAAGATCACCTTCCAGGACGTGACCGCCGGGCAGTTGCGCATCAGCCTGGACATGAGCCAGTTCCAGCAGCCGATGCTGATCAGCCTGCAGAGCATGGGCATCCTGGCCGCGATCCTGCTGGCCCTGGCGCTGAGCCTGAGCCTGCGCCAAGGTCGCCACATCACCCTGCCGCTGCTGCAACTGCGGGTATGGCTGCGTGACCCGCACCCCTATACCCCAGCGACGGATCGTCAGGACGAGATCGGCGATATCGCCCGTCAGTTGCACGCGCGCCTGGCGCCGCCGCCACCTCCGGAGCCTGAACCGGAGGAAGAAGAGGACGAGGACGAGTTCGACGACCTGCACGAGGTTGCCGTACCGGTCAAGGCAGCGCCACGCGCCAAGGTTGCCGCCCTGGGCGACGACGAAGACGACGAGGCGGCCTTTGCCGGCCTGCTGGACAACGATGAGCCCGCACCCAAGGCCACCGTGGTCGAATCCGATGAGCCACAGAGCAGCGCGGTACTGGCTGTGCAGCTGGGTTCGCAGGAACAACTTCGCCGCCTGCCCCGCACCCGCCTGACCGAGCTGCTGGAGCGCTACCGCGACTGCCTGGAGCAGGCCGCGTCGCTGTATGAAGGCGAGACCCACACGCTCAACGACGGTAGCACCCTGGTGCTGTTCCACAGCCGCGACTGCGGTGAGGACTACCTGACCAACGCCATCTGCTGCGGCGAGCTGCTGCGTGCGTTGGGCCACGCCCTGCAGATCGAGGTGGCCGACAGCGGAATTACCCTGCAACTGCAGCTGGGCCTGACCCTGGGCGATGACCTGCACGGTCTGGAGCAAGTCGACCTGCTGATGGCCGAGAAGGCCCAGGACGCCCTGGCGCTTTCCCAGCACAGCCGCAACCTGCTGCTGGTGGAGCGCAAGATCAGTGATGACGTCCTGATTCGCCAGCGTGCTCGCATCCGGCCGATTGCCAGCCCCGAAGGGGCCAGCTGTGTCGAGCGCTTGATGGAGCCCTACCCTTCGATGCTGGAGCGACAGTTGGCGCGGATGCACGAACGCAGGGCCTGATACCGGGCTGCCTCTTCGCGGGACAAGCCCGCTCCCACAGGTGCCGCGCAGGCTTCAAACTTGTGGGAGCGGGCTTGCCCCGCGAAGAGGCCAGAACATGCAGCTACAAAAAAGCCCGCGAGAATGCGGGCTTTTTTGTAGCTGGCGGAACCATCAGAACCGATAGACTTCCATATCGGTACGAATTGGTGAAGCCATCGGGATCTTCGACTTCTCTGGTGCCTTCTTGACCTGCACCGGTGCAGCAGGCTTCTTCGGCGCTTCTTCGGCAATGGCAGGCTGGTTGGCCAGCGGCTTGACCGCAGAGCTCAGCTGCTCGGCAAGCTTCTGCAGCAGCTGCCCTTGGGCTTGCACTTGCGACGACTCGGTGCCCTCGTGCGGCTGCTCGAGATGCACGATGCGGTTGTCACGCACATTGCCGCGGCGGTCGAGCAGACGCCATTGGGCATCGAGGATGGCCGGCTGGTTCTTGCCCGAGTCCAGGCGGGTGATCGACAGCAACACCTGCACATCCGGCGAGAATCCGCTGCTGGCCGGGGCCAGGACCACGCGCTGGCTATCCAGGCGCCAGGCCAGTTGGCGCACCAGCAGTTGGTCGATATCAGCCGACAGGCTGCCCGCCCAACGACCGTCCGTCGCCGAACTCAGGCTGCCATCGGCCTGACGCTGCAAAAAGGTTTCGCGCTGCAGGTAATCGGCGACCGACACCGGGCCAACCACCACGGCCATGCCCGCACTCTGTGAAGGCTGGCCAGGATCACCGCTGTCGAGCTGATACAGGGCAACCGGCTGATGCATGCTGCACCCGCTCAGTCCCAGCAAGCCCGTCATCAACAGCGCAATTGGAAGGCGCAGAAATTTCATTCATCCCATCCAGGCGGTCGCCACCAGGCTAACCGCAGTGATACTGATATAGATTCAATCGGGCGCACGGCCACGCCGGCACCGAAGGGGCACTATCATCCGTGAAATATCGGCCCGACTCCAGTTTTTCTGCCCGAAACGGCGCTGAAATTGCCGTTTCAGACATTTCACCAGGTTACGTAGGACTTTCCACCTGCAATCCATCGACACGCTGGAACCCGCGTGGCAGCTTGCTGCCACGCCGACCGCGCTCGCCCTTGTAATGCTCAAGGTCATCGGGTTTCAGAGACAGGGTACGCTTGCCAGCTTGCAATACAAGCGTCGCACCCTCGGCGATCACCGCCAGATCTGTGACATATTCCTCACGGCTGGCGACCCGATCACCCGGCACACCGATGATCTTGTTGCCCTTGCCTTTGCCCAGCTGTGGCAAGTCAGCAACCTTGAACACCAGCAGACGACCTTCGGTGGTGACGGCCGCGAGCCAGTCCTGCTCACGACTGGCCACTGGGCGCGGGCTGATCACCTTGGCGCCGTTGGGTAGGCTGAGCAGCCCTTTGCCCGCCTTGTTCTTGGCCTGCAGGTCTTCACCTTTGACCACGAAGCCGTAACCGGCATCGGAAGCCACCACGTACAGGGCGTCATCCTCTGGCAACAGTACGCACTCGAAGGTCGCCCCCGGCGGAGGGGTCAGGCGGCCAGTCAGTGGTTCACCCTGACCACGCGCCGATGGCAATGTATGCGCGGCCACCGAGTAACTACGTCCGGTGGAGTCGATCAGCACGGCAAACTGGTTGGAGCGGCCGGCAGCGGCGGCTTTGAAACCATCACCCGCCTTGTAGGACAGGCCGGTGGCATCGATGTCATGCCCCTTGGCGCAACGCACCCAGCCCTTTTCCGACAATACGACGGTGACCGGTTCAGTCGGCATCAGCTCGTTTTCCGACAAAGCCTTGGCTTCAGTACGCTCTACGATCGGCGAACGGCGGTCGTCGCCGTAGGTTTCGGCGTCCTTGATCAGCTCGCTGCGGACCAGCTTGCGCAGCTTGGCATCGCTGCCGAGCAGGGCCAGCAATTTGGCCTGCTCTTTGAGCAACTCGTCCTGCTCGCCTCGGATTTTCATCTCTTCCAGGCGCGCCAGTTGGCGCAGGCGGGTCTCGAGAATATAGTCGGCCTGAATATCCGTCAGGTCGAACCGGGCGATCAGGGCCTGCTTGGGGTGCTCCTCGGTGCGGATGATGTGGATCACTTCATCCAGGTTGAGGAAGGCAGTGAGCAAACCTTCCAACAAGTGCAGGCGCTTCTCGACCTTTTCCAAGCGGTGCTGGAGGCGGCGACGCACGGTACCAATCCGGTACTGCAGCCACTCCAGCAACAAGGCGCGAAGGTTTTTCAGCTGCGGCCGTCCGTCCAGGCCGATGATATTGACGTTGACTCGGTAGCTGCTTTCCAGCTCGGTGGTGGCAAATAGATGCTGCATCAGCTCGTCAGCATCCACGCGATTGGAGCGCGGAATGATGACAATGCGGCACGGGTTCTCGTGGTCTGATTCGTCACGCAGGTCGGCAACCATCGGCAGCTTCTTGGCCTGCATCTGCGCAGCGATCTGCTCCAGGACCTTGGCCCCGGAGACCTGGTGTGGCAGCGCGGTGACCACGATGTCGCCGTCCTCGACCCGGTACACGGCGCGCATACGAATCGAACCGCGACCGCTTTCGTAGATCTTGAGAATCTCGGCGCGCGGCGTGATGATCTCGGCTTCGGTCGGGTAGTCCGGGCCCTGGATGTGCTCGCACAGCTGCTCCAAGGTGGCCTTCGGCTCGTCGAGCAGGCGTACGCAGGCGCTGGCCACTTCACGCAGGTTATGCGGTGGTACATCGGTGGCCATGCCCACGGCGATGCCGGTGGTGCCGTTGAGCAGAATATTTGGCAAACGCGCCGGCAGTACGGCCGGTTCCTGCAAGGTACCATCGAAGTTCGGCACCCAGTCCACAGTGCCCTGGCCCAGCTCACCGAGCAGTACTTCGGAATAGCGCGAGAGGCGCGCCTCGGTGTATCGCATGGCAGCGAACGACTTCGGATCGTCCGGCGCACCCCAGTTGCCCTGCCCATCCACCAGCGTATAGCGGTAGCTGAACGGCTGGGCCATCAGCACCATGGCTTCGTAGCAGGCCGAGTCGCCGTGGGGGTGGAACTTGCCGAGCACGTCGCCGACGGTACGCGCCGACTTCTTGTGCTTGGAATCGGCATCAAGCCCCAACTCGCTCATGGCATAGACAATGCGTCGCTGCACAGGCTTGAGGCCATCGCCGATGTGCGGCAGGGCCCGGTCCATGATCACGTACATGGAATAGTTGAGGTAGGCCTGTTCGGTGAAGTCAGCCAGCGAGCGGCGTTCGACGCCGTCGAGGCTGAGTTCCAATGGGTCGCTCATGCGGGCCTCGTTATTTCAGGTTCTGGCGCAGCAGCATGGTGCCGCCGCGCTGGGTAAATTCAAGTTGTTTCAGGGCGCTCATGCCGAGCAACACGGTCTGCCCGTCCAGCCCCGGCACCACCAACGCACGCACGCCTTGCAGGCGGATGTCGCCCAGTTGCAGGTTGTCCAGGCGGGTGCGATAGCCCTCCGTGCGGCCATTGGCCGTACTGAGGATGACCGGGCTGCCACGCTGCAAGTCCAGGTCGCGGGCCAGCGCTTCGGGGATTGCCACGTCGGTGGCGCCAGTGTCGAGCATGAAGTGCACCACTCGGCCATTGATCGCACCGTCCGCTACGAAGTGGCCCTGTCCATTGCCTAGCAACCGCACTTCGATGAAACCTTCACCATGCTCGGACTGAACCTGGCTGTTTGGATTGCGCTCGCGCGCCTCCCACTCGCCGAAAAAGCGCGTGGCCAGGAACAGCGCCGCCGCCCAGGCGAGGACCATAAGCACCCGGCCCGCACGCTTGCCCGGCGGCTGGCTCATGGTTTGCTACTCCAGCCGCCTTCGGGTACGGCAAAGCGCCAGACGATCGGCCGGCTTTCGCCATCGGCGCGATCACCGTTGTTGTTGTCCAGGCCGATCCAGGCGCCCTTGGCATCGATCACCAAGGCTTCAGCCAGGCCGAACGGCTGATCGTAGCGGCGCTCGGGCACCAGTGCATCAGCTGCGAACGACCAGCAGCGCTCGACCTTGCCGCTGTCGACGTCCCGGCGGCAGACGCGGTAGGCATTGCGTTCGAGGGTGAACAGCTTGCCGTCGAACCAGGCCAAGTCGGCAAAGTCGCGCGAAAGCGCACGGGCATTGGGCATTTGCGCCGGTTGCATCTCGACCCCGGCCTCGCTCAACAGCACACAACTGCGCCCGCAGGTCCACACCGACTGCTGGCGCTCGATCTTCACCAAGCCGCGGCGCTCACGTTCGGCTGCCAACCACATCCGGTCACCCGTCGGGTTGATCGCCAGGCCTTCGAACAGCGCATTGAATTGCAGCAACATGCCACTGGCGCGGGCCTGGCGAATCATCGCCGGGTCGATCTTCAGCCATTCAGGCTCCCCGATGATCGGCAGTTGCAGCACTGCCGCATGGGCTTCGCTGACCAGGTAGAGGTTGCCGGCCTGGTCGCAGGTGATGCCTTCGAAATCCAGCTCGCCGCCACGAATGTGCGATACCGCCCAGTTGCGCGACTTGAGCCCCCACGGCAAGCCGCTGTCCGGTACCGGTGGTGGGGTAAAGGTCAGCGGCTGGGCGCGCCAGACGCCGCTCTGCTGGTCGAGGCGGTAGATGCGGTCATCGTCGCGGTCGGAAACACCCCAGAGCGCGCCACGGCAGAAGGCAAGGCCCGAGAGGTTGCCGCCGCGCATGCCGTCGATCGGATGCTCGGACGTCAACCTCAGCTCCGGCCAGTTGCCTGCCAGGCTCGGCAGAGCAACCAGCGCGAGTAACGCTGCGACAAGCAGACGAATCAAACCAGGACCTCGGCCAGGTTGCCTTTGGTCTCCAGCCAGTTCTTGCGATCGCTGGCACGTTTCTTGGCCAACAACATGTCCATGATCTCGGTGGTGCCCGCCAGGTCGTCCAGGGTCAGCTGGACCAGGCGCCGGGTGTTCGGGTCCATGGTGGTTTCACGCAGCTGCGGAGGGTTCATCTCGCCTAGCCCCTTGAATCGCGTGACCTGCGGCTTGCCGCGCTTCTTCTCGGCCACCAGGCGGTCGAGGATGCCGTCACGCTCGGCTTCGTCGAGGGCGTAGTAGATTTCCTTGCCCAGGTCGATGCGGTACAGCGGCGGCATGGCCACGTAGACGTGGCCGGCCTCGACCAGCGGGCGGAAGTGCTGGACGAACAGCGCGCACAGCAGGGTCGCGATGTGCAGGCCGTCGGAGTCGGCGTCGGCAAGGATGCAGATCTTGCCGTAACGCAGTTGCGACAGGTCGGCTGCGCCCGGGTCGACGCCGATGGCCACGGCAATGTTGTGCACTTCCTGGCTGGCCAGGACTTCGCCACCGTCCACTTCCCAAGTGTTGAGGATTTTCCCGCGCAGCGGCAGGATGGCTTGAAACTCCTTGTCCCGCGCTTGCTTGGCCGAACCACCGGCGGAGTCACCCTCGACCAGGAACAGCTCGGCGCGCATCGGGTCCTGCCCGGCACAATCAGCCAGTTTGCCCGGTAAAGCCGGGCCCTGGGTAACGCGCTTGCGCTCGACCTTCTTGCTCGCCTTGAGACGCCGACCGGCGTTGCTGATGGCCAATTCCGCCAACTGCATGCCAACCTCGGGGTGGGCGTTGAGCCACAGGCTGAACGCATCTTTGACCACACCTGAAACGAACGCTGCCGCCTCGCGGGACGACAGGCGTTCTTTGGTCTGGCCGGAGAACTGTGGCTCTTGCATCTTCATCGAGAGGACGAAGGTGATGCGCTCCCAGACATCTTCCGGGGCCAGTTTGACCCCGCGCGGCAGCAGGTTACGGAACTCGCAGAACTCGCGCATGGCATCGAGCAGGCCCTGACGCAGGCCGTTGACGTGGGTACCGCCCTGGGCCGTGGGAATCAGGTTGACGTAGCTTTCCTGAACGCTGTCACCGCCTTCGGGCAGCCACAGCAACGCCCAATCCACAGCTTCCTTGTTACCGGCCAGGCTGCCGCAGAATGGCTCGTCCGGGAGGCGCAGGTAGTCGCTCACCGAGTCGACCAGGTAGGAGCGCAGGCCGTCCTCGTAGTGCCACTCGACCTTCTCGCCGCTGGCCTTGTCCTCGAAGCTGACCAGCAGGCCCGGGCACAGCACGGCCTTGGCCTTGAGCACGTGCTTGAGGCGGCTGATGGAGAACTTCGGCGAATCGAAATACTTGGGGTCCGGGCTGAAGTACACACTGGTGCCGGTGTTGCGCTTGCCGACCGTGCCGACCACTTCCAGCTCGCTGGCCTTGAAGCCATCGGCGAAGGTCATCTGGTACTCGTTGCCGTCGCGTTTGACGCGCACGCGCACTTGGGTCGACAGGGCGTTGACCACCGAAATACCGACGCCGTGCAGGCCGCCGGAGAACTGGTAGTTCTTGTTGGAGAACTTGCCACCCGCGTGCAGTTTGGTAAGGATCAGTTCGACCCCCGACACACCCTCTTCGGGGTGGATATCCACCGGCATGCCACGGCCATCGTCGCTGACTTCCAGCGAGTGGTCGGCATGCAGGATGACTTGCACCGAACGGGCGTGGCCCGCCAGCGCTTCGTCGACACTGTTGTCGATGACTTCCTGGGCCAGGTGGTTCGGCCGGCTGGTATCGGTGTACATGCCCGGGCGTTTACGGACCGGGTCAAGGCCCGAGAGGACTTCGATGGCGTCTGCGTTATAGGCGCTAGCGCTGGGATTGGCCATGGGTTCTCGTCGTCAGTCTGGTGAATGCAAAAAGATCAAAATACAGAAAAATCGAGTGCCGCATACTGCCCCCGGGCAACCCCGGCAAAGGCCAGCAGGGCCGGGATCTGCGCGGCGAAGCCTTGGTAACTGTGGTCGCCACCGGCCTGAATACGCAGGGCGCAGGCGCGGTAATAATGCGCGGCGTGGCGATAGTCCAGGGTTTCATCGGCCGTCTGCAACCACACTTGATAGCGGCTGGCATCGGTGGGGGCTGGCACTTCCAGTTCGGCCAGGGCCTGAACATGGTCGTGGGTCAGCTCCCAGGATTCGTCGGTGTAGTGGTTGCGCTGGGTGCCAAGATAGCCGTCGAACAGCTTGTGCGGGGTAACCGCTGGGTTGATCAGCAGCGCCTTGAGGCCATGGCGCTCGGCCAGATGGGTGGCATAGTAGCCGCCGAGCGAACTGCCGACCAGCAGAGGCGCACCCAGCTCGGCGATGGCGGCTTCAAGCTGGGCCATGGCGTGGCGCGGGTGATGGTGCAAGGCGGGGACGCTCAACTGGCCCGACAGGCCTAGCTGTTGCATCACGGCTTCGAGCTGGCGCGCCTTGGTGGAGAGCGGTGAGCTGTTCAAGCCATGGATATAGAGGATGGAACCCGACATGCTGCCCCCGGAAATCTTAGGCTTCGCGCCCGAGGGTGCGGGCGCAGGGATGCGCAGTGTAGCGTGTTCGTCGGGTTTTGGCGTGACGGCGGGATTTTCGCAACAATTTATCTGTAGGAGCGACTTCAGCCGCGATCACCGGCAAAGCCGGCGCCATCCACCGCGTCGCCTGCTTCGCGGCTGAAGCCGCTCTCACAGCGTTCTCTGCACAACGCGTTAATAGCCCGGGCTATTGAAGTCGAGCTTCACGTCAAAGTCCGTCGCCCGCTCTACACCCGTTTCCAGCCGACCGTCGGCATACAGCCGCAACCACCGATATCCAGGCTGCTCTTCGCTCACCTTGAAATCTTCGCTGCGCGCGGCGAACTGGATGCAGGTCGATGGCGTGGCCAGCAGACGCACACCACCGCGCTGCTCATCCCATTGCTGATGAATATGCCCCCAGAGCAACGCCTTCACCTGTGGATAAACCTCAAGGCGGCCCAGCAGCGCGTCGGCATTGCGCAACCCGATTGGGGCGATCCAGGCACAGCCAATATCCACCGGCTGGTGGTGGCAACACACCAGGCAGTGGCGCTCGCCGGCCGTCTCCAGCGCTTCATCGAGCACGGCCAATTGATCGGGCTCAAGCAGGCCATGGGTCGCGCCACTCACCGCCGAGTTGAGCATCACCACACGCCAGGCCCCCACATCGGTTACCGCCTGTACCAGCTGTGGCGCCACGTCGGCCATGATCTTGGCCTCATCATGGTTGCCCGGCAGCCAGCGGGTGGTGACAGCAAACGCGCCGGTCAGCTGTCGAAATGCCTGGTACGACGCGACGCTGCCATCTTGGGACAGGTCGCCAGTGCACAACAACAGGTCGATACGGGGCTGCTCACGCCGCACCTGGGCAATCACATGCCGCAGGCTGTCGCGGGTGCGCAGGCCCAGCAGTGTGCCTGCGGGGTCGGCGAACAAATGAGCGTCGGTCAATTGCACCACGTAGACGGGTGCATCGGATGGGTCTGGGTACGGCACCGGCCGTCTCCTCGTGCGGATTCAGCGGGAATTATGGCGGGGTAAGGGTTGTAAGCAAACACCCGAACCCGACCGCCTTCACATTTCAGCGCACGCTTGCCAGTTCGTGGCCGCAGGCCAGGCAGTGGCTCAGCCATTCACCCAGAAACAGATTGAGCTGGGCTTTTTCATCCGGCTGGTGCATGGCCTGGTTCGGATAGGGGTAGATACTGCGCAGGCGCCGGGTGTGTTCGACGCTGACCACCTCGGCCATGCGCGCATCGTGGTACACCTGCACTTCCAGGTGCGGCACCGGCAGCCACGGCAGGCTGTGCTCCTGGCGTACCCGCAGGGTGGTGGTGTACGGGCAGGCCAGTAACACGTCGAGCACCAGCACCCCGAGCATCTGATCGCCCTGAGTCATGCCGATGCGCCGCGAGCTCTGAGTGGTGCGCATGTCGGGCAGCAGGCGCATGAGCCGGGCGTAATTGGCCTCGCAGGCTGCTTGCAGCCCGGCCAGATCGACCCGATAACGCTCACGCAGCAGGTTCACTTCCACATACCTCGTACTTCGTCACGGTTCAGCGCCAGCCATTGCAAACCGATGATAGTTGCCGCATTGCAGATGCGCCCGTCACGCACGGCCTGCAAGGCATCCTCGAAGGGCCAGACGCGCACGCGAATATCCTCGCCCTCTTCTTCCAGGCCGTGCAGGCCACCGGCGCCTTCACTGCTGCAGTGGCCGAGGAACAGGTGCACGTATTCATCACTGCCGCCTGGCGACGGAAAATAGCGGGTCATTGGCCACAGGGCTTTGAAGGTCAGGCCGGCCTCTTCTACGGCTTCCCGGTGGGCGACTTCTTCGGGCTGTTCGTCCTTGTCGATCAGGCCGGCGACCATTTCGATCAGCCAGGGATTGTCCGTCTTGCCCAGCGCGCCAACGCGGAACTGCTCGATCAACACCACTTCGTCGCGCTGTGGATCGTACGGCAGCACGCACACGGCATCGTGACGCACGAACAGCTCGCGGCTGATCTCGCGGCCCATGCCGCCGGCAAACAGTTCATGGCGCAGGCGCAGCTTGTCGAGCTTGTAGAAGCCCTGGAAGCAATTGGCCCGCTCGATGATGTCGAAGCCCTTGGGCACTGAATTCAACGCGTCTGACATGGAAATCCTCATTACCTCGAATACTGCTTCGCGCCATCCTACTCTGCACGCTTTCCCGTTTCACCCCTTTCCGGTAACCGTTCGTGCACTCGGGACAGCGGGTCTACTGTCTGTTAGCTTAGTGGCGAACTGAAGGCCGCGCAGGCGGTCAAAGGGCGACTTTATCTGTACTGCAAGGATCATCATGACACTTGTCAAACTGACTTCCGTGGCTGTGCTGGCCTTGGCCCTCGGTGCCTGCCAGAGCCTGTTCACGCCCAATTACCGGGCCCCGCTGGAGGTCAAGCGCGACGCCTGGGAGCATGTGAAGCCCGGCTGCAGCGCCAGCGACTGCCCGCTGGTGAACATCGATACTATCCACTTCCCGGACCTGCCCAAGCTCGACGCCATCGTCGAAAAGCGCCTGTTGCAGCTGACCGAAGACAACCAGCATGGCACCGCCCCCAGCACTTTGCAGGCGTACGAACAGCAATACCTGGCCAGCGCCGACAAACGCAACAGCAGCTACCTGCAAGCCAAGGTACGCGAGCAGCATGACGGGCTGGTGATCATCGAGCTGTCCAGCTACCTCGACAGCGGCGGCGCCCACGGCATGCCGGGCCGCGGCTTCATCAACTATTCGCGCAAGCTGGACAAGGTGCTGACCCTGCAAGACATGCTGCTGCCGGGCCAGGAAGAGACCTTCTGGAAGACGGTCGAGGAATCGCACCGCGCGTGGTTGATCAGCGTGGGCATGGACAAGGATGCCGAGTTCGTCAAGACGTGGCCGTTCAAGAAGTCGCCGCACATCGCTCTGACCTACGGCGCAGTCGTGGTCAAGTACGAGGTCTACTCCATCGCGCCCTATTCCATGGGTCACGTGGAGTTGAAGCTGCCTTACCCGCGCCTGAACGGCGTACTCAAGCCCGAATTGTTTCCCGGCCGCGGCTGAAGCCCAGCAGTAGATGCAGCCCACCTGCCAGCAGCAATGCTGGCAGCGTAGCCCCCAGCTCCGGCGCTTGCGCGGCAATCACGTGATACGCCACCACGCCTACCGCCCAGGCCAATAGTGCCTGCCAGTGCAAACCCTCGACTTGCGCAGGCAAGCGGCGGCGACGGATCACGTAGTGGTCCATCAACACCACGCCGAACAGCGGCGCGAATACCGAGCCGATCAGCAGCAGGAAGTTCTCGTACTGGGCCAGCGGCGCCAGCAGGGCGATCAGGGTGCACAGCACGCCGATGGCAAAGGCCAGGTGCTCGACTTTCACTCGCACCAGCATCCCGGTCGATACCGCCGCCGAGTGGATATCGGCAAAGGCCTTTTCTGATTCGTCCAACAGGATCAGCAGCAACGGAATACCCATCCCGGCACCGGCCAGCGCCAGCAGCAACGCGTTGGCCTCACCGCTCGGGGCGAAAGCCAGGGTGTACGCCACGCCTAGGCTCATCAGCCAGGTATTGCCGATGAAATACCCCAGTACGGTGCCACCGAAGACATGACGGCCGTTGCGGGCGAAGCGCGAGTAGTCGGCAATCAGCGGCAACCAGGACAGCGGCATGGCGATGACGATGTCGAAGCCGACGGCCAGCGACATCGAGCCGTCACCCGCGCGGCGCCACAACTCGCCCAGGTCGGCCTTGGCGAACAGATTCCAGGTCAGCCACAGGCACGCGCCCAGCAGCACCCAGATACCCCATTTGCGCAGCACCTTGCGCACGAACGCCAGCGGCCCGCTCACCGCCAGCAAGGTGGCCAGGCCACCGAAGCACAGGGTCCAGAGCATCGGGCTGTTCCACAGGCTGCCTTCGCCAAATGCGCGTGCGCCCAGCAGGCTGGCGGCGTCACGCATGACGATGATCTCGAAGGCGCCCCAGCCGACCAGTTGCAGCAGGTTGAGCAGCGCCGGCAAGCGCACGCCTTGGCTGCCCAGGCTAAGGCGCAGGGTGCCCATGGCGGACAGGCCGGTGTCGCTACCGATCACGCCGGCGGCCCCCAGCAACAGCACGCCCACGCCAGTGCCGAGGGCGATGGCCAATACCGCGCCGGCCAGGCCAAGGCCTGGGGCGAGCATAGCGCCGACCTGCAGGACCATCAGGCCAATGCCAAGGGAGAACCATAGCGAGAACAGATCGCGGCCGCCGAACGGGCGCTGGGTGGTGGGGACCGGGTGGTCGGGGGAGAAGTGGCTGGGGGTTGTCATTGTGCTTATCGCCGCAAATGTTGGGATAGATACCGGTCCCTCTGTGGGAGCAAGCTCCCACCGAGGCAGTGGAGTGCCTTACACCTTGTGATACAGCTGGCTGCCTTCCTGGCGGAACCGCTCGGCCTGCTCACGCATGCCTTGCTCGACGGACACGTCCACCGTCTCGATCCTGGCGGCGTATTCACGCACTTCCTGGGTGATCTTCATCGAGCAGAACTTCGGCCCGCACATCGAGCAGAAGTGCGCGACCTTGGCCGATTCCTTCGGCAGTGTCTCGTCGTGGAAAGCGCGTGCGGTGTCAGGGTCCAGGCCAAGGTTGAACTGGTCTTCCCAACGGAACTCGAAACGCGCCTTGGACAAGGCGTTGTCACGGATCTGCGCGCCGGGGTGGCCCTTGGCAAGGTCGGCGGCGTGCGCGGCGATCTTGTAGGTGATGATGCCGGTCTTGACGTCATCCTTGTTCGGCAGGCCCAAGTGCTCTTTCGGCGTGACGTAGCAGAGCATGGCGCAACCGAACCAGCCGATCATCGCCGCGCCGATACCCGAGGTGATGTGGTCGTAACCGGGGGCGATGTCGGTGGTCAGCGGGCCGAGGGTGTAGAACGGCGCCTCGTCGCAGCACTCCAGCTGCTTGTCCATGTTCTCCTTGATCAGCTGCATCGGCACATGGCCCGGGCCTTCGATCATGCACTGAACGTCGTGCTTCCAGGCGATCTTGGTCAGCTCGCCGAGGGTTTCCAGTTCGCCGAACTGCGCCGCATCGTTGGCGTCGGCGATCGAACCGGGGCGCAGGCCGTCACCCAGCGAGAAGCTGACGTCGTAGGCCTTCATGATTTCGCAGATCTCGTCGAAATGCGTGTACAGGAAGTTTTCCTTGTGGTGCGCCAGGCACCATTTGGCCATGATCGAGCCACCCCGGCTGACGATGCCGGTGACCCGTTTGGCGGTCAGCGGCACATAGCGCAGCAGCACACCGGCATGGATGGTGAAGTAGTCCACGCCCTGCTCGGCCTGCTCGATCAGGGTGTCGCGGAACAATTCCCAGGTCAGGTCCTCGGCCACGCCGTTGACCTTTTCCAGAGCCTGGTAGATCGGCACGGTGCCGATCGGTACCGGCGAGTTGCGGATGATCCACTCGCGGGTTTCGTGGATGTGCTTGCCGGTGGACAGGTCCATGACCGTATCCGAACCCCAGCGAATGCCCCAGGTCAGCTTGGCCACTTCTTCCTCAATCGAGGAGCCCAGGGCGCTGTTGCCGATATTGCCGTTGATCTTCACCAGGAAGTTGCGGCCGATGATCATCGGCTCCAGTTCCGTGTGATTGATGTTGGCCGGGATGATTGCGCGACCGCGGGCGATTTCCTCGCGCACGAACTCGGCGGTAATCTCTTTCGGGATGTTGGCGCCGAAGCTGTGGCCGGCGTGCTGCTGCTTGAGCAGGCCAGCGGCGCGGGCTTCCTGCAGCTTCATGTTCTCGCGGATGGCGACGTATTCCATCTCGGCAGTGATGATGCCCTGGCGGGCGTAGTGCATCTGCGAGACGTTGGCGCCGGCCTTGGCGCGGCGCGGGTTACGCACGTGGTTGAAGCGCAGCTTGGCAAGCTCGGCATCGTTCAGGCGCTGCTGGCCGAAGTTCGAGCTCAGGCCGCCCAGGCGCTCGGTGTCGCCACGCGCGTCGATCCAGGCCGAACGGACATCGGCCAGCCCTTTGCGTACGTCGATGATGACATTCGGGTCGGTGTACGGGCCGGAAGTGTCATACACCAGCACCGGGGCATTGCTTTCGCCGCCGAAATCGGTGGGGGTGTCGTGCAGGCTGATTTCGCGCATCGGCACGCGGATGTCCGGGCGCGAACCTTCGACATAGACCTTGCGCGAACGCGGGAACGGTTGCACGGACTGCTGATCGACTTGCGCCGACTCACTGAGGTTGATCGTTTTTTCTTGTTTGGTCATCACAGGCTCTCCAGACGGCTTCCAAGCGGGCGGAATGTCGGGGGTAAACCTGAAAGAGGCGGACGCACTCGTAGACGAGTGCAGTGCGAGGACGAGGTGCCATGAGCTGCAAGCAGCTGAGACATTCCCGGACCTTGCACAAGAGGCTCCCCGGGAAGGCGAGCAATCTTGTTCCCTACGCAGGCGCTAACCTGATCAGGTTCAACGGGATCCGCACCTATGCGATCTCAGCCTTTGCTTCAAGGCACCCCGACAAGAACATGCGCAGTCTAGACTGGAGTGGTCGGCAAAGCCAAGCGGGTAAATGGTAGCGATGATGAAAGGCGCACACGGCGATTGTTGCCAACCGCGCTCGGCCTTACACTGGCCCATCTTTCGATACTCAACAGTTCAGAAATTATAATTTCGTACAAGGATTGCCTCTATGCTGCGCAAACTCTCACTGGCGATAGCCGTGTCTTGTGCGTCCAACGGAGTGGTCTGGGCAGCGGATGTGCCCACAACAGTGAAAACCGACCTGGTCAGCGTCTACCAGGAAGCGGTCGACAACAACGCCGATCTTGCTGCCGCACGCGCCGATTATGGCGCTCGCCGCGAAGTGGTGCCCCAGGCCCGCGCAGGCCTGTTGCCGAACCTGTCGGCGGGTGCCGAGATGCAGAATACCCGCACCAAACTCGACGAACCGTCGATCACCTCCAACCGCAGCGGCAATTCCTGGAGCGCAACCTTGGCTCAGCCGGTGTTCCGTGCCGACCGCTGGTTCCAACTGCAGGCCGCTGAGGCGGTCAACGAGCAAGCGGCGCTGGAGCTGTCGGCCACCGAGCAGAACCTGATCCTGCAAACCGCGCAGAACTACTTCGCGGTACTGCGTGCCCAGGACAACCTGGCAGCGACCAAGGCCGAGGAAGCCGCCTTCAAGCGCCAACTCGACCAGTCCAACGAACGTTTTGACGTGGGCTTGTCGGATAAGACCGACGTGCTGCAGTCCCAGGCCAGCTATGACACCGCCCGCGCCAACAGGATCATCGCCGAGCGCCAGGTTCAGGATGCCTTCGAGGCGCTGGTGACCCTGACCAACCGCGAATACTCTTCGATTCAGGGTGTGGTCCATACCCTGCCGATCCAGGTGCCCACGCCCAACGATGCCAAGGCCTGGGTCGAGACCGCCGGCCGGCAGAACCTCAACCTGCTGGCGACCAATTACGCCGTCGATGCGGCCGAAGAAACCCTGCGCCAGCGCAAGGCCGGCCACGCCCCGACGCTGGATGCGGTGGCCAAGTACCAGAAAGGCGACAACGACAACCTGGGCTTCAGCAACCCCTCGCAACTGGGCGTGCGCTACAGCGGTGACGTCGAGCAGACCAGTATCGGCCTGCAGCTGAACATTCCGATCTACAGCGGCGGCCTGACCAGCTCGCAAGTGCGCGAGGCCTATCAACGCCTGAGCCAGAGCGAGCAGCAACGCGAGAGCCTGCGCCGTCAGGTGGTGGAAAACACGCGCAACTTGCACCGCGCGGTGAATACCGATGTGGAGCAGGTACAGGCGCGCAAGCAGTCGATCATTTCCAACCAGAGCGCGCTGGAAGCCACCGAAATCGGCTACCAGGTCGGCACCCGCAACATCGTCGACGTCCTCGACGCCCAGCGTCAGCTATACACCTCGGTGCGCGACTACAACAACAGCCGCTATGACTACATCCTCGACAACCTCAGCCTGAAACAAGCGGCCGGGACCTTGAGCCCGCAGGACCTGGTGGACCTCAAGCGGTATCTGAAAGCGGACTACAACCCGGACAAGGATTTCCTCCCGCCGGACCTGGCAGCGGCGGCGGCGAAGAACTTCGAGCGTAGGCCTTGAGATGGGCGGTGCGCCCTTCGCGGGGCAAGCCCGCTCCCACAGGTTCAGCGCAGACCTGCAGTTCTGCATCAATACCTGTGGGAGCGGGCTCGCCCCGCGAAGGGCGCACCACATTCCTCAGCGAATAAGGGCGCCCAGCCCATCCAGCAAGCGCTGCAAAGCCCCCTGATTGGCCCGCATCACCGCCCTGCCCGCCTCGCCCATGCGCTGCGCATCCTGCGGCAACTCCACCAACCGGCGCACCGCCTCGGCCAGCCCGTCGGCATCCTCCACCTGCTGCAACGCCCCCGCCTCGCGCAACATCGCGCTGATTTCAAGGAAGTTGAACACCTGTGGCCCCATGATCACCGGTAACGCCAGCGCCGCGGGTTCCAGCGGGTTGTGGCCACCGGTGGCGACCAGGCTGCCGCCGACGAAGGCGATATCGGCCAAGGCGTAGAGGAACAGCAACTCGCCCATGGTATCGCCGAGCAACACGCGGGTCTGGCCATCCACTGCACTGCCGGTAGAGCGGCGCACGGTGGCGAACTGTTCTGCGCACAAGGCATGCACTGCGTCGAACCGCTCGGGGTGACGTGGCACCAGGATCAGCAGCGCATCGCCGTGTGCCTGGAGCAATTGGCGATGCGCCTGCAGGATCAGCGCGTCTTCGCCCTCATGGGTACTGGCGGCAATCCACACCGGGCGCTGACTTGCGCCCCACTGCTCGCGCAGTGCCTGGGCGCGCGGCAGCAGTTGATCGTCGATTTTCAAGTCGAACTTGATCGAGCCCGTCACCTGCACGCACTCGGAACGCGCGCCGAGATCGCGAAAGCGCTGCGCCTCGGTCTCGGTCTGCACCGCGATCAGGCTCATCTCGGCGAGCATTGGTCGGGTCAGCTTGGCAAAGCGCGCATAGCCACGGGCGGAACGCTCTGACAACCGGGCGTTGGCCAAGGCCACCGGGATACCACGCTTGGCACACTGGTGAATATGGTTGGGCCACAGCTCGGTTTCCATGATGATGCCCAGCTTGGGCTTTACATGATCGAGAAAACGCCCCGCCGCCCACGGCAGGTCGTAGGGCAGGTAGCAATGCTGGATGCGTGGTTCATCGGCGAACAGGGCCTGAATGCGCTCGGAACCGGTCGGGGTCATGCAGGTAAGCGTGATCGGCAGGTCCGGATAGGCCTTGAGCAGCGCGCGCACCATGGGGGCGGCGGCGATGCTTTCACCGACTGAGACGGCATGCACCCAGACGCCGCCCTGCTGCATGGCTGGCAGGTTAAGGGCAAAGCGCTCGCCGATGCGCTGGCCGTAAGCCGGCGCCTTGCGCGCACGCAGGTACAGGCGCAGCGCAACCAGTGGCAGGCCCAGGTGAAACAGCAGGGTATAGAGAGTTCTATTCATGGCGGCGAAGTTTACAGGATGGACTGGCCCGAACCAGATGTAGGAATGGATTCATCCGCGATGCGCCGCACGGGCGGCGCTCGATCTCAAAGGCGCTAAAAACTTCAAGACGGTCGCCTGCCACCCTCCCCGCCCCCACAAATCCCTTAGAATGCCCGACCAGCAACCGGAGAATCCCCAATGAACGCCTACACCTACCTCGCCATCGCCATCTGTGCCGAAGTCGTCGCCACCGCCTCCATGAAAGCGGTCAAGGGCTTCAGCACGCCGCTGCCCCTGTTGCTGATGGTGGTCGGCTACGCGATCGCGTTCTGGATGCTGACCCTGGTGGTGCGTAGCATTCCAGTAGGGATCGCCTATGCCATCTGGTCGGGCCTGGGGATTGTGCTGATCAGCATCGCGGCCTTGGTGATCTATGGGCAGAAGCTGGACGTGCCAGCCATGCTGGGCATGGCGATGATCGTCGGTGGAGTGGTGGTGATTCAGCTGTTCTCGAAAACTGCCGGGCATTGATGCGGGCTGTATACTTGCCAGCTGTCCCAGTCTTCGAGGTACCGCCATGCCAACCGCCATTTCCACTGACGTGCTGATCGTCGGCGCCGGGGTCGCAGGCCTGTGGCTGAACGCCCGCCTGCGCCGCCTGGGTTATTCGACAGTGCTGGTGGAACGCGCCAGCCTGGGTGGCGAGCAGACCATCAAGTCCCAGGGCATTATCCATGGCGGTACCAAATACGCCCTGCACGGCGCCCTGACCGGTGCCTCGGAAGCCATTGCCGACATGCCGCGGCGCTGGCGCGAAGCCCTGGCCGGGACTGGCGAACTGGACCTCGGGCGCACCCGCTTGCTCTCCGATGCCCACTACTTGTGGTCACCGGGCACGCTGGCCGGCAACCTCACCAGCTTTTTCGCCAGCAAGGCGGTGCGCGGCCGGGTCGACCAGGTCAAAGGTGACCAGCTGCCACCCGCACTGCAGGACCGTGCCTTCAAGGGCAAGGTCTATCGCCTGGCGGAGCTGGTCATCGACGTGCCCAGCCTGCTGGCCAACCTGGCTGAACTGGCCGGGGACTCGCTGCTCGCGGGTGAGCGCATCGAGCCGCTGCGTGAAGGTGACGCGCTGGTCGGCCTACGCGTGGACGGACGTGAAATCCGCGCCCAGCGCATCGTCCTAAGCGCCGGCGCCGGCACCGAAGGTTTGCTGCAGGACCTGGGTCTGAGTCAGCCGGCCATGCAGACCCGGCCGCTGCACATGGTCATGGCCAAAGGGCCGAATCTCAAACCGTTGTATGCCCACTGCCTGGGCGGCGGGCCCAAACCACGGGTCACGGTGACCACCCACCCGGCGGCCGATGGTCAATGGGTCTGGTACCTCGGCGGCGACCTGGCCGAAGCCGATGGCGTGGCGCGCGAGCCGGCAGCGCAGATCGCTGCGGCGCAAAAGGAAATCGCCAATTTGCTGCCCTGGGTCGACCAACGCCTGGTGCGCTGGGCCACCCTGCGCGTCGACCGTGCCGAGCCTGCACAATCGGGCCTGGTACGCCCGGACAATGCCTTCCTCGCCGACCAGCAACGCCTGTTAGTCGGCTGGCCGACCAAGCTGGCGCTGGCGCCCGATTTCAGTGATCGTGTAATGGCCGCACTGGAACGCGATGGTATACGCCCTGGTCCTCAAGCCGATCTCAGCGAGCTGCCGCGCCCACCGCTCGGCGTACCGGCCTGGGAGCAACTGCTGCCATGACCCTGCCAACCCTTCACGACTTCCACCGACCGTTGGGCAGCACCGGCCTCAAGGTGTCTCCTCTGGGCCTGGGCACGGTCAAACTTGGCCGCGACCAGGGCGTGAAGTACCCCACCGGGTTCACCATCCCCGGTGATGACGACGCCCGCCTGCTCCTGGCGCAGGCGCGCGAGCTGGGTATCAACCTGATCGACACGGCACCGGCCTATGGCCGCAGTGAAGAGCGCCTGGGCCCGCTGCTGCGTGGCCAACGCGATGAATGGGTAATCGTCAGCAAGGTCGGCGAAGAATTCGAAGCTGGGCTGTCGCACTTCGACTTCAGTGCAGCACATACCCGCCTCTCGGTCGAACGCAGCCTGCGCCGCTTGGAAACCGACCGCATCGAGCTGGTGCTGGTGCATTCCGATGGCAACGATCTGGCAATCCTCGAACAACAGGAGGTCTACCAGACCCTCGCCGCGCTCAAGCAAGAGGGCAAGATCCTCGGCTACGGCCTCTCCGGCAAGACCGTCGCCGGTGGCCTGAAGGCGCTCGAACAGGGCGACTGCGCCATGGTCACCTACAACCTTGACGAGCAGGCAGAACGCCCGGTGCTGGACTACGCTGCCGAACACGGCAAGGCCATCCTGGTGAAGAAGGCCCTGGCCAGCGGGCATGTCTGCCTTGCCCCTGGTGTCGACCCGGTGCAGGCCAGTTTCGAGCTACTGTTCGCTCACCCGGGCGTCAGCAGTGCTATCGTCGGCACCATCAATCCGTTGCATCTGGCCCACAACGTGGCCACCGTCGCCCGTATTCTGGGCCAGCACTGAGTGGTCCCTGCCCCTAGGCCTGGAGACTGACCCGACGCAAGGAGGAGCCTCGTGCCGCGTACGCTGATCCGCAAGAACCCGAGCAATTTCAAGACACTGCCACTGCATGTCGAAGCCACCCCCGAAGGCCTGGTCTACCAAAGCATCGGTATGCCGCTGAATTTTGCCCAGACCCAGCAGCGTCGGCGCGCCATTCAGTTGCCCGACAATCAGCGCTTCGTAGTCGAGCTGGCCAACCTGGGGGTCTCAGTACGGCTGACCCTGCACTGGCAGAATCGTGATTACTGGGTACTGGTGCGGCAACGGCGGCAGGACCGCGGTGACGTGGTGCTGAAATTGATTTCAGGATATGTCCCAGCCCAGGAACTCAACCTGCCGCTGCATACCGCGGTTCAAGAGGTGGCAGAAGAATGCCTGCTGGAAACCCCGGAAGGCTGGCTGGGTGGGCGCTTCAACGACACCTGGCTACCGGCGCCCTATGACGCCGCTTTGCACTACCGTGAGTCGCTGCCCTTCGTGCTGACGCCGGAATCCGGTGCTGCGCGGCCAGTGCACTGCGGCAATCTGATGCTGCTAGAGCGCCCACGGGCCTATGTGCACCTGCCAACAGCCTCTCTGCAGCTCATCTACGACATGCGCCTGCAAGTGCCCAGAGAGGCGAAGAAACTGAGCCTGTTCCATGTGGATGAACGCCTCGAAGGCGATCAACTGGTGGCACGGCTCAACCGTAAGCGACCGGACTTGTACCTGATGCCAGTGCAGGATGGCCAGCCGCTCGCCGAGTTGTATACGCTCAAAAAGGACGAATTGATACCTGCGAGCACCCGCGGGCTGTACCTGGCCGAAAGCTTCGCGCGCCAGGACGGCTGGGTGGTCAGTGATGAGCGGATACGCTGGAAAGAGTGGGTGAAGCAGCAGGGATTGGTGGAGCGCAAGCCCGCCAAGGCGTCACATCTGCAGCGCTTTGGCGACAAGGCCCGGGCGCTACTGGAGCGCGCACGAACCTCATTGCACAAGTGAATGGGAGGCTGCTATGCAGCCCCCGGCACATCAGTGCTTGCGGATCTTCTCGACGATCGCGGTGGTCGAGCTGTTTTCGACCAGCCCCAGCACCTTCACGGTACCGCCATACGCCTTGACGATATCGGCGCCGACTACCTGGTCGATACCATAGTCCCCCCCCTTCACCAGCACATCCGGTTTGACCTGGCTCAGCAGGTTTTCCGGCGTGCCTTCGGGGAAGCTGATCACCCAATCCACTGCGCCCAGGCCAGCCAATACGGCCATGCGCCGATCGACGCTGTTGATCGGGCGGCCAGGGCCTTTCAAGCGGCTGACCGAGGCATCGTCATTGACCGCGACGATCAACCGATCGCCCTGGGCACGCGCCTGCTCCAGGTACGTCACATGCCCGGCATGCAGGATGTCGAAGCAGCCGTTGGTGAAGACGATCTTCTCGTTGTGTGCGCGCGCATCGTCGATGGCCAGCAGCAGTTGCTCCAGGCCCAGCACGCCACGCTCGGAACCCTCCTCACGCTGAATCGCCCGGCGCAACTCAGGTGCGCTGATTGCCGCAGTACCCAGCTTGCCCACCACGATACCCGCTGCCAAGTTGGCAAGGGCCACCGCATGAGGCAGGTCTTCACCGGCCGCGATGGCCGCGGCGAGGGTAGAGATCACGGTATCGCCGGCACCGGTCACATCGAACACCTCACGTGCACGGGCCGGCAGGTGCAGCGCCGGTTGGCCGGTGCGTAGCAAGGTCATGCCGTGCTCGCCACGGGTCACCAGCAATGCCCCCAGGTCCAGGTCCAGCAGCAACTGCAGGCCCTTGGCAACCAGCTCTGCTTCATCGACGCAACGGCCGACGATGGTCTCGAATTCGCTGAGGTTCGGGGTGATCAGGCTGGCCCCCCGATAGATCGAGAAATCCTTGCCCTTGGGGTCGGCCAGGACCGGAATGCCCTTGGCACGTGCGGCCTGGATCAGGCTCTGGTGATTTTTCAGTGCACCCTTGCCGTAGTCGGACAGCACCAGCACCTTGACGCCTTCGAGCAGGCTGTCGACTTCGGCCCCCAGCGATAGCGGGTCGGTGGCGAACGGTTCTTCAAAGTCGATACGCAGCAGCTGCTGGTGACGGCTCATGACCCGCAGCTTGACGATGGTCGGCTGATGCGCGATGCGCTGGAACACTGAACGTACGCCGGCAGCCTGCAGGCTGTTGGCCAGACTGTCGGCGGCCTCATCCTGGCCGGTGACGCCGATTAACGCTGCCGGGGCACCGAGGGCGGCGATGTTCAAGGCAACGTTGGCCGCGCCGCCAGGGCGATCCTCGATCTGGTCGACCTTGACCACCGGCACTGGCGCCTCAGGCGAAATACGCGAAGTACCGCCATGCCAGTAGCGGTCCAGCATGACATCGCCGACCACCAATACCGGGGCTTGATCGAAACGCGGCATGGACAACTTCATGGGCAACCCATATGAAAATAATGAACAGGGGCAGGATATTAGCACAGGGTAGGCGACGGCTTTATGGCCAGATCTGCCCCTGGAAAATTCCGGTGACAATCGGGGCCGAACGGCCCCGATGAAGGTGTACTCAGGTGATATCGGCCTTCGCCGGCTCTTCCAGGCCCATGGCATGCAAGCGGGCATAATAGCCATTGGCTGCCAGCAGCTCGGCATGGGTGCCGCGCTCCACCAATCGGCCTTGGTCCATGACCAGGATCTGGTCGGCCTTCTCGATGGTCGACAGGCGGTGGGCGATCACCAGCGTGGTTCGGCCTTGCATGACATGGTCCAGGGCAGCCTGGATATGCCGCTCGGACTCGGTGTCCAGGGCCGAAGTGGCTTCGTCGAGGATCAGCAAAGGCGCGTTTTTCAACAGGGCCCGCGCAATTGCCAGGCGCTGGCGCTGGCCGCCGGACAACAGCACGCCGTTTTCACCGACGTCGGTGTCAAACCCTTTTGGCAGCAGGTCGACGAACTCCTTGGCGTAGGCATCGGCCGCCGCCGCTTCGATGTCGGCGCGCGGCGCGCCAGCCAGGTCGCCGTAGGCGATGTTGTTGGCCACGGTATCGTTGAACAGCGTGACATGCTGGGTCACCTGCGAAACGTGCCGACGCAGGTTGCGCAGGCGATAATTTTCGATCTCAACGCCATCGAGCAGAATCTGCCCCTGATCGTGGTGATAGAACCGAGGAATCAGCGCCGCGAGCGTCGACTTGCCGCTGCCCGAACGCCCCACCAAGGCGATCATCTGCCCTGGCTCGGCGGTGAAGCTGATGTCGCTCAGCACTTCACGTTGGGTCCCGGGGTAGGTGAAGCTGAGGTTGCGTACTTCCAGGCGGCCCTCAACCCGCTCCTTCTCCACGGTGCCGCGGTCGATCTCAGGCGCCTCGTCCAGCTGCTCGAAGATGCTTTCGGCACCGGCCAGGCCTTTCTGAATGGTCGAGCTGACTTCCGACAACTGGCGGATCGGCTTGGGCAGCAAGCCTGCGGCGGTGATATAGGCCACCAGGTCACCGGCGGTGGAATCGCCGCGCAGGAACAGCACGAGGAACATCAAGGCCGCCATGGCGCTGTAGATCACCAGTTGCAGCATCGGCGTGTACAGCGCGCCAGTCTTGGTCATGCGCAGCTGTTTGTCGGTGTTGCTCTGGCTGGCACGGCTGAAACGCTGCTCTTCGTAGGCCTCGCCGCCGAAGCTGCGCACCACGCGGTAGCCCTGGATGGTCTCGGAAGCGACATGCGTCACGTCGCCCATGGCCACCTGGATCTTCTTGCTCTGCTTGCGGAATTTCTTGCTGGCGACACTGACCATCACCGCGATCACCGGCAGGATGGCGACCATCACCAGGGTCAGGTGCCAGTTCATCCACAACAGATAGGCAAACAGGAACACCACGGTCAGGCCTTCACGGATCACGACCTTGATCGCATCGGTGGCGGCCCCCGTGACCATGGTCACGTTGAAGGTGATGCGCGAGATCAGGTGCCCGGAGTTGTGGTTGTCGAAATAGCGGTTGGGCAACACGAGCAACTTGTTGAACAACTCGACGCGCAGGTCATGCACCAGGGACAGAGAGACCTTGGCCAGAAAATAGTTGCCAAGGAACGAACCCAGCCCTTGCCACGCCGCAATCAAGATGATCAGCAAGGGTACCGCTTGCAGCAACTGCAAGTCGCGCAGGTAAGGCACGGTGGGGAACAACACCGCTTCCGGGTTGCTCAGGCCGTCGACGAAGTACTTGAGAATCCCGGCCAGCATTGGCTGGGTCGAGGCAAAGATCACGAAACCGACAATACTCAGCAGAAAAATGCCGATGTAGGGTTTCACGTAGCTCAGCAGCCGGAAATAAATCTTCAGGCTGGAGGTGTGCTCCGCCGGTAGCGGTGTTTCGGCCATCATCGAGCTCGCTGTTCAGGTTGAACCGAAAATTTTACCACAGGCGTCATTTTCGGCACGCCCCCATGGCAACAACATGACCAGGCCGACCACCAGCCAGCTGATGAACCACTCTGCGCGCGGTGTAGCGGTCAGGCTGGCAGCATCGAACTGCATGGCCAGGGTCGAGAATATCCACACCCCGAACAACAGCTTGCCCAGCAGCCTATGCCGCGCACGCACGATTTCAGCGAGGGTGAACAACCACACCGCGATCCACAGCAACATGCCGGGCCAACCTAACTCCACGGCAACATGAGTGAACATATTGTGGGTATGGTCAAATTCCTTGGCTGCGGCAAATACTTTATAAGAGGCGCCCAAGCCCAGGCCGGTCCATGGATGCTCGCCGATCATCCGCAGCACCGCTGCGAAGATTTCCGGGCGGTACGAAGAACCACGGGCGCTGATCAGATCATAGGCGACGTAGAACGTCAGCCCTGTGGCGACGAGCGCAAGGACGGCGATCGTCAAGCTGTAGCGAGTACGCAACCACACGGGTGCGATCACCACGGTCAGGAGCAAGGCCAACACCGCGCCACGGCTCTGGCTAAGCATAATGAATGCGGCAAGACAGGCCAGGGCCAACAGCCAGCCCAGTTGAAATGCACGTTGGTGAGGCAACTGATAAAGCAACAGCAGCGCTGCAATGCCCACAACGTAAGCCCCAAGGATCGGGTGGGAAATTTCACCTATTCCATATAGCCGACCGATAAGCGGGTGGTCCTGCAGGCCGTAGAAATGCACGATCGAAATCAACGCGGCAATCGCCAACAAGCCACTGCCAAGCTGCAGCAGGTGACGAATGCGGGTTGCACCGGCTTGCGCCAGCAACGGGAATGCCAGCAGGAAAACCACGATGTAAACCAACCGCTTGGCCTCTCGCACCGGCTCTTCGGCAGATGACCAGGCCAGACTGATGGCACACCAGGCCATCAACGCCAGCACACTCCCCCACAAGGCTGGCTGACGACGCCAGGCCTCGACAAGCACCGCCCGGGCAGACCACGCCAGCACCAGCGTCGGCAGCCAGAGAAACAGCACCAGGCCCTGTTGATAAACCTTGTTGCTGGGCGCCAAGGCGATCGCGCCAAGGAACCAGACCAGACCGAACCCCAACCAGGCTCGGGCCCAGTTTTTTTGATACAACATCTGCTCTCCCGGTGAATCTAAGACACCATCATGGTGCTACGGCATTATTTTCGGCATTATTGCCGGTCATTTTGCTTGCCAGACGACAAGGCCCAACTCATGCAATGCTCTCGGCTCACCCAGGTCGACTTCGATCAGCTGACACGTGGCGCCCAGGTTCTAGAGGCAGACAGCCATGGCGCCAAAGTCTACCTGCTTGAAGACGGTAATTTCCTCAAGGTTTTTCGAAGGAAGCGCTTGATTTCATCTGCGCTGTTGCGGCCGTACTCGCAGCGATTCGTCGACAACGCCGCGCGCCTCGCGCAATTGGGCATCCCGACGCTCGAAGTCATCAGCCAGCACAAGCTCGAACTGCCGGGCAGAACCGCTGTGCTGTACCGCCCACTGCCGGGGCGTACGTTGCTGCAGATGTCGCGGGACGACGACTTCAGCTGGGCTGACTATCTTCCCCGCTTGATCGAGCTGGTTCGCCAGCTGCACCGCAGTGGCATCTACTTCCGCTCACTGCATTTGGGCAACGTAGTGGTCACTCCCGACCAACGCCTGGGGCTGATCGACGTGGCAGACATGCGCTTCCTGCGTCCGCCATTGTCTGCCCGCATGATTCGTCGCAACGTGCAACACATGGTGAGTTACATCGAGCGAGAAAAACTGGGCGACCGCTTCCCCCTCGCCGATTTCCAAGCGGCACTGCTGGCGCGCTGAGCTTCAGCCGCGCAGCAGGTTCGCTGAGGCATTCTGGAAGGCCTGCCAGGCAGCGTCAGGTGCCAGCGCCTGACGCTGCCTGGCAGCCAACGCTTGTGCTTGCGAAGCGTCACAGCACCCTATCGCTGCGGCCCAGGCTTGAGCGTCGGCAACTGGCAGGTAACTGCCAGCCTCGCCCAATTGTTCATGGAACACTGGCAGGTCACTGCACATCACCGGTACGTCGGCCATGACGGCCTCTTGGACGACCAAGCCAAGGCCCTCGGCGCGCGAGGGTACCAGCAGCCAATCGAACGCGCGGTAGAGCTGATGCAAGTCATCGCGATGGCCGCAGAGCCGAACGCGCTCGCTCAGGCCAAGTGCCTCGATCTGTGCCTGCAAGGTATTGCGCAAAGGGCCATCACCGATGATTGCCAGCTGCAGGTCGGGCTGCAGGGCTACACGTGCGGCAAATGCCTCGATCAGCATCCCGAAACCTTTGCTCTCGACCAACCGCCCCACGGCACCGAGCACCTGGCCATAGCCTTGTGGCAAAGCGAGGACCTGGCGCGCACGTTCCCGGCTCATCAAGGATGCGACAAATGACTGCGGGTCGAGCGCCATGCGCAAGGTCTGCACCGGCCGGCCAAGATCATGTTCCAGCGCACCCGCGAGCGTCTGCGAGACCGCTGCAATGCTCAAACGGTCGGCTGGCCATGCGCGGAGTAACCGAACATCGCTGGCATTCAAGCGTGTTTGGCCATGGAAAAGTACCTTGGCTCGCAAACCGGGAATCTGCTCCAACAGGGGCAGCACCAGGCGCGCGACGCCCACACCATCGAGCAACAGCACATCGGCCTTGGCTTGTGCCAACGCTCTGCGCAGTCGAAAGCGCAGCCACGGCCTCAACAGGCGCCACAGGTGCCGCCCCTTCAAAGCACGTTGCGGCATATGCCATTCGCGTGTGGAACCGAGCCCACAGCACAGGCCACTGCCCAGCAGCAACCAGTTGCTGATGCGGGCATCTGCGCCAGCGTGCGACAACACCTGCCGATGAACTTTGTGAATGGACATGTACGGCGAACCGCCCGCCCACATCATGTTGACGATGTTCATAGGGATAGCGCCCCTCTCCCGTTCAAGCCAGGTGGGACTGCGGTGTCAGTGAACAAAAATGGATATTCCCATACCTACCAAGGCACCCATGACCAGCGTCAACGCCAGTTTTAACCGATCGCGATTACGCCGTTTGGCCTTGCGCTGAACTTCCTCAGGCAAGGTCACGTGGCTGCCAAAACCCGTGTGCAAGACTGCATCGCCTTCCAGCTTGACAGCTGTAAGGTTTAACTCAGCGTAGCGCCGAGAAAGCGCCTTTTCACCAGCATAGGCGGCAAATGGCGCACAGCGCTGGTAATCGCTCAGACGACGCAAGCCCGGGTTCAGGGAAAAGGCCTGCCATTCGGCTTTTTCGGAGTGCAAGGGGTAGCACGGCACCCCGGCGATCACCTGGCGGTCGCCCAGGTGAATATACGGGCTGTGAATCGCCAGGTCGTGGGCATGGCTGCGCAGCCAGACCTGCAGCACGTCGGGGCTGACCTCAAGGACCGCCTGGGAATCCTCGACGAAGGCCTGGCGATAGAACTGCCAGTCGTCTTCGCAGTGGAAGATGTAGGGTGTCTTCACGTGGCTGTAAGCCAGGTCGATCGACGCCAGCTGGCCAAGCTTGGGGCGGTTGACGAATACCGTGCAGTGGGGTTTCCAATGCGCCGGCACAGCGCCATGCACGGCATCGTCGCCGGAGTCTTCGGTAATGAAGACTTCGCGTATGGGCGCCGTGTTGTAGCGATCGAAGCTCTCAAGGGTTTCCTTGAGCAGATCGAAACGACCGCAGCTGGTCACGACAAGCGTGACATCACTCTCTTGAGAAAAGCGCACCGGACTCCCTCCGCGTTGCGACAATCGACTTTTCGCCTACATCCGTGAAAACGAAAGTTCTTTGAATTTAAAAGCCCAGCTTCAACCGCAGGCGCTGCCACGTGGACAACGGCGGGTGCGGCCTGAGTGCCGGGCGCATATGGTCGACGATGCTACGGCCAACTGCCCCGAAACTGAAGCGAGAAACTGCCAGATGGCGGCCATTCTCAGCAATCTGCCGAGCCAGGGCTGGGTCATCGCGCAGTATGCGCAGCTTGCGCTGCAGTGTCGGGATGTTGTCGTAGAACACGATGTTGTGCATGTCCTGCAAGCCCAGGGCACGGTTTTCTTCCTCGCCCTGGTCGAATGCCAGCAGCACGCAGCCACAGGCCATCGCTTCGAAGTTCTTGATCATGTATTCGCCCATGCCGACATCGGCACTGACGAAGAAACGAATGCGGTTGAGCGTGTTGCAGTAATCCTCGCCGGACTTGGTACGGGTCACCACCAGGTTTTCCACCCGGCCCAATTCGTCCAGCAGCGCCTTGCGCCCACTGTAGGCGACACTGTTGGTGCTACCGACGAACGCCAGGTCGATGTCGCGCTCGCGCCCCTGATCGCTCAGCAGATGCTCGTCATAGCCCTTGGGCACGAACACCGCATCGAAACCTTCCTGGCGCAGGCGCTCGCTGACCATGTAGCCGGAACTGATCACCCGTGCCCATGGCAACTTGCGGTAGTGCGCACTGAACTTGCCGGTGTATTTGCAGGGGATGTAGTTCTGATAGGCGTCATGCTCGAGGATGACCAGGTTCGGCACCGTGCGGATGAACGCCACCTGGCGAATCTCCTGCTTGAAGCGCAGGAAGAAGACGATGCGGTCATAGCGCTCGACCTGCACTTCGCGCTTGAAGTAGCGCCGCAAGTTACGCTGGTCATCGCTGCTCAGCCAGCGCAAGTCACATTCACAGTTGGCCGCGACGCCGTCGTACAAGCGATCGAGAATCGCCCGCTGTTCCTTCTGCACCAGAAATAGGACTTTCATTACTTTCCTTGGGCGCTCTGCGCCATCGCGGTCAACCATGGGCGTTATCTAGAGTTCACGGCGCCAGAACAGTTCGTGCCGGCGCACAGCCTTGCGGAAGAACTCGTTCTCCCCATAGGGCGACGGCCGACGAGCAGCCAGCCAGCGCTGCAACAGTCGACGCAAGCGGCGCTTGAACGGCGCAGGCGGTTGCAGGTCGTGCATCATGCCCAGGGCCATGGCCTTGTCCTGCTGGGTTGGCAGATCCAGTACCAGGCTGCACGGTGCCCACGCCTGATCGGCACTCAGTTGCGGCGGCAGAGCGACACCCTCGCCGCTGTCGCCCATCGGCCAGCGGTCGTTGTCATGCAGGTGGTTGGCGTAGCACAGCAGTGTTTGCGGCTGCCAATCCAGGCCCTGCAGGGCCTCCAGCACTGCAGCCTGAGCACAGATATGGTCGGGGTGCGGGTCGAGCTGCGGGTGCGGCATGACCAGTACGTCAGGCTTGGCCATTACCAGCAAGGCGCGCAGGTCGGCCAGCAGGTTGTGCCAGGTCGGCGCACCATCGTCGTCCGCCGGCAGTGGGAACGGGTTGAAGCGGCGGAACAGGCGGATGTCGGCCATGTCGGCTTCACGAGAGGCGGCCGGCTTATCCGGCGCGGCCTGCATAGCAGGCAGTTGCAGGCAGAAATAACCCAGCTGCACGCAACGCGATTGCGCAACACCGGCCCAGCGCGGCACGGCAATGCTGTCCCAGGCGCGCAGACGGCCTTTCAAGCGTGCCGCCTCGGCCCTGCCGAGGCCCATTTGTTGATAATGCTCAGCTTCGATTTCACCTGCGGTCAGGGTGACTACCCAGGTTTCGTCGGCCCGGCTGTACAGGCCATAGGCAGCCAGTTCGGCATCATCGGCATGGGGCGCGATGACCATCACGCGACGATGCTGCAGGTCGACGCCAGGGGTTATCCACAAGCGCGGTTCGCCCTTCACCCTGCAGTGACTACCGCGTACACGCAGTGTTCCGGCCTCCAGCGGCGCAGCCAGCCCAGTCAGGTTGAGAAAGCGAACCCCATCGGCACCACGCTCGAACGTTTGCCGGTCAATGAGCCCATCGGTATGCAATTCGACACAGGGGTCGAGAAAACGCCCCAGCCATCCGCTTTTCACGCCTATTTCGAGGATCAGGGTTTCATCCCCCTGCAATGCCGTATCGACCTTCAGCAAGCCGTCACGCAAGCTGACCGGCGAGCTGCGGGTCTGTTCGCCGAAGTTGTAGACGTAGTCTTCGCCCGGCGCGTAGAACAGATGATCGGCGAACCAGGCTTCGTGGGCAGCCCAGCACAGTGGCAAGAGCAACAGCGGCAGCCACCAACCAATGAATACGCCAAGGGCAACCAGCGCCACCAGCCCGACAAGCAGGCCCATGCGCTTGTTGCGCCGATGGCGCTTGAGCAACTGCTGCTTGCGACTCACGCCTGGAACACCGGCACAGGGTTGCACCAGCGGTCCTTGTACTCACGGTCGGCACGGCCGAACGAGAAGCGCAGGGGTTTGTTACGCGCGCGGGCGTCTTCCCAGGCGGCCTGGGTGTTAAGGAAGCTCAGTACGCTGCCGGGGCTGAAGGCCTTGGTATCCGGGTCGACGCCGCCGTTGACGTACTCGACACTGATCCACTCCGGCGCTTCCACCCGATAGACCAGCTGGATGGCGATGGGCTTGTCATCGAGCAACAGCACCGAGCCGATCAGCAGCTCACGCAAGCGCTCCAGCACATCGGCCATGTGCTCGGCACCCGTAGCGGGGAAGCCCCAGCGGCGCTGGAACAGGTCCCGGTACATGGCGGATATTTCGACTGCGCTGAAGTCACTGATCGGGCGCACGATGCCGCCCGCCTCTTCCAGCAGACGCAACTCGCGGCGCTGGTTGTAGCGAAACTTCTTCGACAGGTCTTCAGGGGTGCGGGCCATGGCCAGCTGTTCTTTCTGTGGCTTGAGGCCGCTGAAGCGCCCCTGGTTCAGTTCCGACACGTAGCGCGCGGCATGGCGCAACGGCGCCGCCGCATCGGCGGCGGCAGGCAGGATGATCTCGGCATTGCCCAGGTCGAACAGGCCTTTCTTGCCGGCACGTTTGAGCACGTCTTTAGACAGTGCCAGGTGGCGGCCCCAGGTCGGCACCGCGGCCTTCAACTCACCGGCTTGATGCCAGCCCAGGTAGCGCACGGGAATTTGCGCCAGGTCGGCGAGCTGCTCGATCACCCGCGGATGCGTGGCGACACTGCCACCGAATCGCGCCCACGCCTCGGCATAAGCCGCTGCATCGATGACCTGCCAGCCACGCTCACGGAAGGCCTGGATGTGATTGAGGATCATGCCGGCTTCACCTGCAGTGCCCGCACCTGCGGCAGTTGCCAGAATGCTTGGCGCACCGCCTGGTCGGAGAAACGCTCCTGCAGCCGCTGCAGCATGAGCACGGCACAAGCTTCGCGTTGCTGGGCGTCCAGCAGCGACATATGCTTCAGGCCCTGGGCCAGCTGCGCTGCATCACCGAGCGGGAACAGCACGCCGACACCCTCGACCACTTCGCGGGCACCGCCGCAAGCGGTAGCCAGCACAGGCACCCCGGCCACCATCGCTTCGAGCAGGACCATGCCGAACGGCTCGTGATCAGAGCTCAGGGCAAACACATCGAAGGCGTGGAAATAGCGACGAGCATCCGGTACCTGACCCAGGAAGTCGACCTGGCCAGCAATGCCCAGCTCTGCGGCCAAGGCCTTGAGCGTGTCTTCCAGACGCCCCTTGCCGAGGATCGCCAGACGAGCGCCGGCAGGCAGCCCCGGTAATGCTTCGGCAAAACCGCGCAGCAAGGTAGCCTGATCCTTGTCCGGGTGCAGGCGGCCGACATTGCCGACGACCCACGCCTGCGCATCCAGGCCCAGGGCCTGACGCGCTTCGGCACGCGGCACCAATGCCGCTTGCAAGGCTTGGATATCGATACGGTTGTACAGCGTCTGGATGCGCTCGGCCGGCCATTGCGGCAGGCAACGGCGCATGTCGTCACGCACCGCGTCCGACACACCGAGCAGGCTCAAACGCTTGCCGAACAGGTTGGCGAACAGCCGCCGCCCCTTGCGCTGATAGTCGCCAAAGGCATGGTGCACGCCGATTACCGGCAAGCCGGTGGCCAACAAGGCCACATAAATCGGCTTGAAACGGTGCGCGATGCAGAAACTGAAATTGCGCTCGGCGGCAATCCGGCGCAGGGCACGGATGGCGCCAAGCTTCAGGCCGCGCACGGCCTTGGAGCTGAATTCGAGAAACAGCACCTCGTCCGACGCGCAGCCGGCCGCAACTTGCGGGTCGGCGGCACCGGTGAGGAATACCGTGGTGACCTTGTAGCCACTGCCCTGAAACAGGCTGGCGTACTGACGGGCGCAGTCGAGAAACGGCCCGTCATAGCCATGGCAGAACTGCAGGATACGCGGTTCAGAGCGGCTGGTCATACGCGGCTGCGCCGTCCTTCACCACCAGAATGTCTTCCATGATCAGGTACTGCAGGTCCGAGCCGAAGAACATGTTCAGGGCATCGGTCGGCGAGCAGATCATCGGCTCGCCACGGCGGTTCAGCGAAGTGTTCAGCGACACACCGTTGCCAGTCAGGTCTTCCAGCGCCTTCATCATGTCGTAGTAGCGCGGGTTGTATTCGCGCTTGAGCACCTGGGCACGCGAGGTACCATCCTCGTGCACCACTTCCGGTACGCGGGTCTTCCACTCTTCTGCCACTTCGAAGGTGAAGGTCATGAACGGCGCCGGGTGGTCGACCTTGATCATCTGCGGTGCGACAGTGTCGAGCATCGACGGGCAGAAGGGTCTCCAGCGTTCGCGGAACTTGATCTGATGGTTGATGCGGTCAGCCACGCCTTCGACGCTCGGGCAGCCGATGATCGAACGACCACCGAGCGCGCGCGGGCCGAACTCCATGCGACCCTGGAACCAGGCCACCGGGTTGCCATCGACCATGATCTGGGCGATCTGTTGCGGCATGTTGTCGAGCTTGCGCCACTTCGGCTGATCCGGGTGACGCGCACAGGCAGCGATCACGTCTTCGTTGGAATACGACGGGCCGAGGTAGACGTGTTCCATCTTCTCGACCGGCACGCCACGGGCATGAGAAACATACGCGGCAGCGCCGACCGCGGTGCCGGCATCGCCGGAGGCCGGCTGGACGAACAGCTCTTTCACGTCGGAGCGGGCGATGATCTTTTGGTTGAGTTTGACGTTCAGCGCGCAGCCGCCGGCGAAGGCCAGCTTGCCGGTTTCACGCAGGGTATCGCCCAGATAATGGTCGATCATCTGCAGGGCCAGCTTCTCGAACAGCGCCTGCATGCTGGCCGCATAGTGGATGTATGGCTCGTCGGCGATGTCGCCTTCGCGCTTGGGGCCCAGCCATTCGATCAGCTTCGGCGAGAAGTAGAAGCCCTTGCCCTTCTCTTTATAGCGGCGCAGGCCGATGACGTTGGCGTATTCGGTGTTGATCACCAGTTCGCCGTTTTCGAAGCTGGCCAGGCGCGAGAAGTCGTATTTGCTGGCGTCGCCGTAGGGCGCCATGCCCATGACTTTAAACTCGCCGTCGAGCATTTCGAAGCCGAGGAACTCGGTGATCGCGCCATAGAGGCCGCCCAGCGAGTCCGGATCGAAAAATTCCTTGATCTTGTGGATCTTGCCGTTCTCGCCGTAGCCGAAGAAGGTGGTGGCGTATTCACCCTTGCCGTCGATGCCAAGGATCGCGGTCTTCTCTTTGAAGCCCGAGCAGTGGTAGGCGCTGGACGCGTGGGCCAGGTGGTGCTCGACTGGCTCGATCTTGACCTTTTTCGGGTCGAAGCCCAGTTGCTCCAGGCACCAGACGATCTTCTTGCGGTAGCGCTTGTAGCGCCGGTTACCCATCAGGATCGCGTCGAGGGCGCGGTCCGGGGCGTACCAGTAACGCTTGGCATAGTGCCAGCGGGCCTTGCCGAACAGGCTGATCGGGGCGAACGGGATGGCGACCACGTCGACGTCGGACGGCTTGATGCCAGCCTGTTCCAGGCAGAACTTCGCCGACTCGTAGGGCATGCGGTTCTTCGCATGCTTGTCACGCACGAAGCGCTCTTCTTCGGCGGCGGCAATCAGCTTGCCGTCGATGTACAGAGCCGCGGAAGGGTCATGGCTAAGGGCGCCGGACAGGCCAAGAATCGTCAATGCCAAGGGTTTAGCCTCTTCATTCGGTAGAGATGCGCCAGCGGCCTCGTGGGCGGGTGGCGGCTAAAAGGCGGGATTATAACGCAAACAACAAAAGAGACACTGCATTAACCTGTAGGAGCGGGCTTGCCCCGCGAACACCGGCAAAGCCGGTGCCATGCACCGTGGCGCCTGCTTCGCGGGGCAAGCCCGCTCCCACAAGCTTATTCAGCGATCAGCCAGTCCATCCGGTAGCTGCCGGCAGTCTGCGCCAGCTCTTTGGCCAGCCAGGGCAGCAGCTCCTTGAGTTCGTCCTCAAGGCCCCACGGCGGGTTGGCGATGGCCAGACCGGAGCCGTTCAAGCCCTGCGGGCTGTCCTGGTGGTGCACATACAACTCGACCCGCAACAACTTCGGCGCGCCAGTGCTGGTCAAGTCCTGGTAGAAACGGGTCAGCGAACGCTGATCCTTGATCGGGTACCAGATGGCGGCAACAGTCTGGCGCATGCGGCCGATCGCCTCTTTCAACGAGGTTGTGCAGCGCTTGAGCTCATCGGCCTGCTCGAACGGCGGGTCAATGAGCATGATCGCGCGTTTTTCCGGCACCGGTAGCAGCGCGCGCGGTACATGCCAGCCCTCGCCCAGGTGCACGACCACCCGCGGGTCTTTCTTCATGTTCTCTTTGAGCAGCGGGCCATCTTCAGGGTGCTTCTCGTTGAGCAAGGCACGGTCTTGCTGACGCATCAATCGGCGCGCTAGTTCAGGTGACCCGGGGTAGTAACGCAACTCGCCATCGGCGTTGAGGCGCTTGATGACGCGCAGGTAGTCGCCAGCCATGGCCGGCAGGTCATCGCGATTCCACAGGCGCGCGACACCTTCGAGGTATTCACCGGTACGAGTCGCCTGATCGCCCTGCAGGTCGTACAGACCAAGGCCGGCGTGGGTATCGATATAGGCGAACGGCTGCTCCTTGCGCGACATCAGGGCGATGAGGCGGGTCAGCACGATGTGTTTGAGGACGTCGGCGTGGTTGCCGGCGTGGAAGGCGTGACGATAGTTCATGGCAACTCCTGCGAAGCCGGCAAGTTTACCTTGCCTTGCGGGCGGAGTCAGGCCCGGACTGCTGATCGGTGGCGCCTGATTCGCGGGGCAAGCCCGCTCCCACAAATTCTTCACCGAACTTGTGGGAGCGGGCTTGCCCCGCGAATCAGGCGCCGCCGATTCAGCGGGTATTACTTGTCAGCATGGTACGCCGCATCAGCAGTTTCAAAGCGCGAAACCATACTGTTCGACGGGCTGCCCAGCTTGCTCACCACAAAGATGGCGATGCTGGCGAGCAGGAAGCCCGGGATGATTTCGTACAGGCCCCAGGTATCGATCTGCTTCCACACGATAACGGTCACTGCACCGACCACGATACCGGCCAGCGCGCCGTTACGGGTCATGCCTTTCCACAGCACCGAAATCAGCACCACCGGACCGAAGGCAGCACCGAAGCCGGCCCAGGCGTAAGCCACCAGGCCCAGCACACGGTTTTCCGGGTTGGCGGCCATGGCGATCGCGATCAGCGCAACAGCCAGTACCATCAGGCGGCCGACCCACACCAGCTCGAGCTGCGAAGCGTTCTTGCGCAGGAAGGACTTGTAGAAGTCTTCGGTCAGGGCGCTGGAGCAGACCAGCAACTGGCAGCTCAGCGTACTCATCACCGCCGCCAGAATAGCCGACAGCAGCACACCGGCAATCCACGGGTTGAACAGGATCTTCGCCAGCTCGATGAACACACGCTCGTGGTTCTCGGTAACCGGCCCCGCCAGGTCAGGATTTGCCGAGAAGTAGGCGATACCGAAGAAGCCCACGGCGCAAGTACCGGCCAGGCACAGAATCATCCAGGTCATCGAAATGCGACGGGCATTGGCGATCGACTTGACCGAATCGGCGGCCATGAAACGCGCCAGGATGTGCGGTTGGCCGAAGTAGCCCAAGCCCCAGCCCATCAGCGAGATGATGCCGATGAAGGTCGCCCCTTTGAGCATGTCGAAGTTGGCCGGGTTGACGGCCTCGATCGCAGCGAAGGTGGTGTCGAAGCCACCCGTGGAAATCAGCACAATGACTGGGGTGAGGATCAGCGCGAAAATCATCAGCGAGGCCTGCACGGTATCGGTCCAGCTCACCGCCAGGAAACCTCCCACGAAGGTGTAGGCGATAGTCGCGGCAGCACCGGCCCACAGCGCCGTCTCATACGGCATGCCGAACGTACTTTCGAACAGGCGCGCACCGGCGACGATGCCGGAAGCACAGTAGATGGTGAAGAACACCAGGATGACGATGGCCGAGATGATGCGCAGCAGCCCGCTGTTATCTTCGAAACGGCTGGAGAAGTAATCCGGCAGGGTCAGTGCATCGCCGTTGTGCTCGGTCTGCACGCGCAGACGGCCGGCAACGAACAGCCAGTTGAGGTAGGCACCGACAGTCAGGCCGATGGCGATCCAGGCTTCGGACAGACCGGAGAAGTAGATAGCGCCCGGTAGCCCCATCAGCAACCAGCCGCTCATGTCGGAGGCCCCTGCGGAAAGCGCGGTGACCACACTACCTAGGCTGCGACCGCCAAGGATGTAGTCGGAAAGGTTGTTGGTGGCGCGATAAGCGGCGAAGCCGATCAGTACCATTGCCGCGATGTAGACCACGAAAGTGATCGTTAGTGGATTGCCCATGCGTGTGCCCTGGCGTTTGTTTTTATCTCATGCACAACCGCAGCAAGACGGTTGCACCCAGGCGGCGAATCCTATGCAACAACGTAAAGCGGGTGCAACCATTTTTCATTTGCAAGTTGCACCCGCCCATGCAAATTCGGATAGAGCCGCTTTTTTGCTCCAATTTGGAGCAAAAACACTATTTTTCAGAACGAAATGCACCGAAAACAGCCTTTTTTATCTTGGGGATATTTCCGTCAGACGAGTTGCACCTTTTCCACGAAAAATTCGGGTTGCACCTGGTTGCACCCGAAATGTCCTACAAGATACTCTTGGCGTCAGCTTAGGCCACAACCGTGGCAATAACGAGGATAAGAAATGGCGACGACCACCCTTGGGGTCAAACTCGATGACCCGACCCGTGAGCGACTCAAAGCAGCTGCGCAGTCCATAGACCGCACGCCGCATTGGTTGATCAAGCAAGCGATCTTCAATTACCTGGAGAAGCTCGAGGGTGGTGCCACCCTGACCGAACTCAACGGTCATTCAAGCAACACGGCCGAAGATGCCGGCGAAGTCCAAGCGGATCACGCTCATCAGTGCTTCCTGGAGTTCGCTGAAAGCATCCTGCCGCAGTCGGTGCTGCGTTCCGCCATTACTGCCGCCTATCGTCGCCCTGAGCAGGAAGTCATTCCGATGCTGCTGGAGCAGGCGCGCCTGAGCGCACCGCTGGCCGAGGCGACCAACAAACTGGCCGCCGGCATCGCCGAAAAGCTGCGCAACCAGAAAAGTGCAGGCGGGCGCGCCGGCATCGTTCAGGGCCTGTTGCAGGAATTTTCCCTGTCGTCGCAGGAAGGCGTGGCCCTGATGTGCCTGGCCGAAGCCCTGCTGCGCATCCCCGACAAGGGCACCCGTGACGCGCTGATCCGCGACAAGATCAGCACCGGCAACTGGCAGCCGCACCTGGGCAACAGCCCGTCGCTGTTCGTCAACGCCGCCACCTGGGGCCTGCTACTGACCGGCAAGCTGGTCTCCACCCACAACGAATCCGGCCTGACCTCTTCGCTCACCCGCATCATTGGCAAGAGCGGCGAGCCGATGATCCGCAAGGGCGTCGACATGGCCATGCGCCTGATGGGCGAACAGTTCGTCACCGGCGAAACCATCGCCGAAGCGCTGGCCAACGCCAGCCGTTTCGAATCCAAGGGCTTCCGTTATTCCTACGACATGCTCGGCGAAGCCGCATTGACCGAGCATGACGCACAGAAATACCTGGCTTCCTACGAGCAAGCTATCCACTCGATCGGCAAGGCCTCGCATGGCCGCGGCATTTATGAAGGCCCGGGCATCTCGATCAAGCTGTCGGCCCTGCACCCACGCTACAGCCGCGCCCAGTATGAGCGTGTGATGGAAGAGCTGTACCCGCGCCTGCTGTCGCTGACCTTGCTGGCCAAGCAATACGACATTGGCCTGAACATCGACGCCGAAGAAGCCGACCGCCTGGAGCTGTCGCTCGACCTGCTCGAGCGCCTGTGCTTCGAGCCGTCCCTGGCCGGCTGGAACGGTATCGGCTTCGTCATCCAGGCCTACCAGAAGCGCTGCCCGTATGTGATCGACTACGTCATCGACCTGGCCAAGCGCAGCCGCCACCGCCTGATGATCCGCCTGGTCAAGGGCGCCTACTGGGACAGCGAGATCAAGCGCGCCCAGGTCGAGGGCCTGGAAGGCTACCCGGTGTACACCCGCAAGGTGTACACCGACGTTTCTTACGTCGCCTGCGCACGCAAGCTGCTGGCGGTGCCGGAAGCCATCTACCCGCAATTCGCCACCCACAACGCCCACACCCTGTCGGCCATCTACCACATTGCCGGCCAGAACTATTACCCGGGCCAGTACGAGTTCCAGTGCCTGCACGGCATGGGTGAGCCGCTGTACGAACAGGTTGTAGGCAAGGTCTCGGAAGGCAAGCTGAACCGACCGTGCCGTGTTTACGCACCTGTCGGCACCCACGAAACCCTGCTGGCTTACCTGGTCCGTCGCTTGTTGGAAAACGGCGCCAACACCTCGTTCGTCAACCGCATCGCCGACCATTCCATTTCCATCCAGGAACTGGTCGCCGACCCGGTGGCCAGCATCGAGCGCATGGGCACCCAGGAAGGCAGCCTCGGCCTGCCACACCCGCGTATCCCGCTGCCGCGTGATCTGTATGGCAGCGAGCGGGCCAACTCGGCCGGCATCGACATGGCCAACGAACACCGCCTGGCGTCGCTGTCCTGCGCCATGCTGGCCACCGCGCACAACGACTGGAAAGCAACCCCGCTGCTGGCCTGCGCCGCCAGCGAATCGGCCGCCCAACCCGTGTTGAACCCGGCAGACCACCGCGACGTGGTCGGCCATGTGCAGGAAGCCACGGTCGGTGATGTCGACAACGCCATCCAGTGCGCCATCAACGCCGCACCGATCTGGCAGGCCACCCCGCCGGCCGAACGCGCCGCCATTCTGGAACGCACCGCCGACCTGATGGAGGCTGAGATCCAGCCGCTGATGGGCCTGTTGGTTCGTGAAGCCGGCAAAACCTTTGCCAACGCCATCGCCGAAGTGCGCGAAGCCGTGGACTTCCTGCGCTACTACGCGGTGCAGGCACGCAACGACTTCAGCAACGACGCCCACCGCCCACTGGGCCCGGTGGTGTGCATCAGCCCGTGGAACTTCCCACTGGCGATCTTCAGCGGCCAGGTGGCTGCCGCGCTGGCAGCCGGTAACCCGGTGCTGGCCAAGCCTGCCGAACAGACCCCGCTGATCGCGGCCCAGGCCGTGCGCCTGCTGCTGGAAGCGGGCATTCCGGAAGGTGTGCTGCAGCTGCTACCTGGCCGCGGCGAAACCGTCGGTGCTGGCCTGGTCGGTGACGAGCGCGTCAAAGGCGTGATGTTCACCGGCTCCACCGAAGTCGCCCGCCTGCTGCAACGCAACGTCGCTGGCCGCCTGGACAACCAGGGCCGGCCAATCCCGCTGATCGCCGAAACCGGTGGCCAGAACGCGATGATCGTCGACTCCTCGGCGCTGACCGAGCAGGTGGTGATAGACGTGGTGTCCTCGGCCTTCGACAGCGCCGGCCAGCGTTGCTCGGCCCTGCGCGTGCTGTGCCTGCAGGAAGACTCTGCCGACCGCGTGATCGAGATGCTCAAGGGTGCCATGGCCGAAAGCCGCCTGGGCAACCCGGACCGCCTGGCCGTGGACATCGGCCCGGTGATCGACGCCGAAGCCAAGGCCGGCATCGAGAAGCACATCCAGGGCATGCGCGAAAAAGGCCGCCCGGTCTATCAGGTCGCCATCGCCGATGCCGCCGAGGTCAAACGCGGCACCTTCGTCATGCCAACCCTGATCGAGCTGGAGAGCTTCGACGAGCTCAAGCGCGAGATCTTCGGCCCGGTGCTGCACGTGGTGCGCTACAACCGCCGCAACCTCGATCAGTTGATCCAGCAGATCAATGACTCCGGCTACGGCCTGACCCTCGGCGTGCACACCCGTATCGACGAGACCATCGCCAAGGTGGTGGAGAACGCCAACGCCGGCAACCTGTACGTCAACCGCAACATCGTCGGTGCAGTGGTCGGCGTGCAGCCGTTCGGTGGTGAAGGCCTGTCCGGCACCGGCCCGAAAGCCGGCGGCCCGCTGTATCTGTACCGCCTGCTGTCGACCCGCCCGGCGGACGCCATTGGCCGACACTTCCAGCACCAGGATGGCGAAGGCAAGCCGGACCGCACCCTGCACGATCAGTTGATCAAACCGCTGCACAGCCTCAAGGCCTGGGCCGAGAGCAACCAGCAGGCCGACCTGGCCGCGCTGTGCAGCCAGTTCGCCAGCCAGTCGCAGAGCGGCATCGCCCGCCTGCTGCCAGGCCCGACCGGCGAGCGCAACAGCTACACCATTCTGCCGCGCGAGCACGTGCTGTGCCTGGCGGATAACGAGGCTGACCTGTTGGCGCAATTCGCTGCAGTGCTGGCGGTTGGCAGCTCTGCTGTGTGGATGGACGGCGAGCCAGGCAAGGCTCTGCGCGGGCGCCTGCCGAAAGAGCTGCAGGCCAAGATCAAGCTGGTGGCCGATTGGAACAAGGATGAAGTGGCGTTCGATGCCGTGATCCACCATGGCGACTCGGACCAGCTGCGTGGCGTTTGCCAGCAGGTGGCCAAGCGGGCCGGGGCGATCGTTGGCGTGCATGGGCTGTCCAGCGGGGATCATCAAATTGCGCTGGAGCGGTTGGTGATCGAGCGGGCGGTCAGCGTGAATACGGCTGCTGCGGGGGGTAATGCCAGCTTGATGACCATTGGCTGAGGCTGAGGGTCGTCGATGAAAAGGAGAGCCTCGGCTCTCCTTTTTTGTGGGCGTATGACTTGATTATTGCAGCGCGGCGGATATCGAGCGCCGCGCGTGCGGCGCTCGGTTTCATGAACACCAGATACGCCAACGTGAGAAAACAACTTTTCACATCATGGATGAAAGTTCGACCAGAGCAAAAAATTGCATTATTCGGAAGGCGGTGCACAATGAAATCCAAAGCCAGTTGGCCCCCGTGAAACGACTATTGCTTGCCCCCACCTCATCACCGGCGCTGAAGTTGATCCCTTTTTGCATCGGGACCAGTATCAGCAGCATAACCAGTTGAAATACAAATCCCGCTATATAAGCGGGCCACAGCTGATCGGCTAGGACGAGGCTGAGTACGATCCACCCCACGCCTAAGCCGTAGTAGCCGAGCGTCAGACCGAGAATGCTCCAGCGATAGGTCAGACCCGAATCGCGAATACGGTCATCAGCCCGTTTCATCAATGGGTGAATGAAGAATATTGCAAAAAACGTTCGCCAGAAGGGACTGACTTCCTCTCCGGTTTTTTCTCTATGCAGCTTCCAACTGCAATAAAAGCAATACAGCCAGTAAAAGCCCATGGTAAGGAATATCATCACGGCAAATTTCGTAGGTGACACCACGAAGAAAGGCGCTTCGCCCTCCGAAACCTTGCCTGTACTGCTATCAAGAACATCAACCATCAGAAGCGCTTCCCTGTGAATACCAAACGCACATTCAAATCGAACAGGCAGTTGAGCCGCAGTAGTCCAACTCCGGCGCGATTTGTGGGAAACGTCTCATAAGGATGGCAGGTGCATACCTTGATGTTAGCCGCGCGGCGGATATCGAGCGCCGCTCGGGCGGCGCTCGGTTTCAAGGCTGGCAAATATGGCTATCTGACCCTCGCGATTTCAACGCCGTTTTTTCCAGAGCCACCAAAGACTCCAAGCTTTAACCCCTTCAGACGCAGCGACAAGGCTCCACCAAATCCAAGTGTTCATATCGGGCAGTAGTAACATCAATGCAAAAGACGGGATTATGAACAAAACGCGAAAAAGCATTTGAATGACAGCCAGATAAATCCCAGAAGTCCTAGTCAAGCAAAGCAATATGCTACTGGCCGCAACGGAGATCTGTGTGATAAGCCCCATCCATATCATGAACTCAAGCCCTCCGCCCCACTGCTCCATATTTGCCAGGGCGGACTCGAGGTCACCCACAAAGGGCGTTACACCTCTACCAAGGGCACTGAACACCACGAAACAAATATAAAACGCATCCATTCCCCCCCAGACCAAGCTGACCAACCGCTCTGATTTCATAAACAAAACCTCTGTCATTTATCCTTTAACTCATACTCTTCGTTTTCGATAACTGGACGCCAATGCCAGGAGGATCCCGACACATCCCAAGCATCATCAGCCTCTACATACACCTGAGTAACTTTACGTTCCATTCCATATCTATGAATTGCCGAAGCAGGTGCAAAACTCCGCTCTTCTGCGTCAAGCGGCACCCACTTCTGAGTGATCGTTCTCGTCGTGTTCGCATAGTCTTCCCTGATGATAAAAAGACTCGCCCCTCATCCCCTCTCGAAGTAAGAAAATTCGCTAAAAACGCAGCACTCGAAGCAAGTTTATTGACATTCATATCTTCTATTTTCCACTTACCCGGCCCGCTCGTCGTCGAGACAGTGTTTATAAACCACTCTCCTTGGTTCCTCCGACTGCAAGCCCCTGCATACCAATTCTCTACGAGATCTATAGGCTTGAAAGGCTCATCTTTTATCAGCATCCATTCACCCGATGCAACTGGCCTGAGCGCCCTGTCAATTTGATCGCCGCTCAGACTAACCGAGCAATACAGGCCGTATTCCCTCAGTAGCTCGGTCACTCCTTCTATCTCTCGCACATAGCTTCTACTTCTCAAGTTACCCCTAACTATCGACACTGAAAAGAATGGATCTGCTACCTTGCTCAGGTCTTCCTTCCTAATACTTGTCCAACGAGCTAACCTTTCCATTGCCAATCCTTCCCTATCAAAGATTGACATTTACATCATTTAGCTAGGAAGCTCTCCATGGGAACTTCTGAAAACGCCGTGGGAAATTTCTCTCAGTGGCGACATGACTTCAACTGCTGCCAGGCCGCAAGGCGTATTGCAGTTTCTAAACTCATATCACTCAAACCTATTAACCTATCCGGCCCATCATCGCCCTCGTACACTCGAAGCATCCCGCCTCAGGACCGCCCCCATGCCCGAGACCCTGCTCAGCCCCCGCAACCTCGCCTTCGAACTCTACGAAGTCCTCGACGCCGAAGCCCTGACCCAACGCCCGCGCTTCGCCGAGCACAGTCGCGAAACCTTCGATGCGGCGCTGGCCACCGCGCGCACCATCGCCGAGAAGTTCTTCGCCCCGCACAACCGCAAGGCCGACGACAACGAGCCGCGTTATGTGGACGGCCGCGCCGAGCTGATTCCCGAGGTCAAACCGGCGGTCGATGCCTTCCTCGAAGCGGGCTTCCTCAATGCCAACCGCGACTTCGATGTCGGCGGCATGCAGTTGCCCAGCCTGGTCTCGCAGGCCTGCTTCGCCCATTTCCAGGCGGCCAACGCCGGCACCACGGCCTACCCGTTCCTGACCATGGGTGCGGCCAACCTGATCGAAAGCTTCGGCAGCGATGAACAGAAACGCCTGTACCTGCAGCCGATGATCGAGGGCCGCTACTTCGGCACCATGGCGCTGACTGAACCCCACGCCGGCTCTTCTCTGGCCGATATCCGCACCCGCGCCGAACCGGCTGGCGATGGCAGTTACCGGATCAAGGGCAATAAGATCTTCATTTCCGGCGGCGACCACGAACTGTCGGACAACATCGTGCACATGGTCCTGGCCAAGCTGCCGGATGCGCCAGCCGGCGTGAAAGGTATTTCGCTGTTCATCGTGCCCAAGTTCCTGGTCAATGAGGACGGCAGCCGTGGCGAGCGCAACGATGTGCTGCTGGCCGGGCTGTTCCACAAGATGGGCTGGCGTGGCACTACCTCCACCGCGTTGAATTTCGGCGACAACGGCCAGTGTGTCGGCTACCTCATCGGCCAGCCGCACCAAGGCCTGGCGTGCATGTTCCAGATGATGAACGAAGCACGTATCGGCGTCGGCATGGGTGCGGTCATGCTGGGTTACGCTGGCTATCTGTATTCCCTGGAATACGCTCGTCAGCGCCCCCAGGGCCGACTGCCGGACAATAAGGATCCACAAAGCGCTGCGGTCCCAATCATCAGCCACACCGACGTCAAACGGATGCTCCTGGCGCAGAAGGCCTACGTGGAAGGTGCCTTCGACCTGGGCCTGTATGCCGCGCGGCTGTTCGACGACACCCACACCGCCGGCGATGAAAACGCCCGCGCACAAGCCCAGCAATTGCTCGACCTGCTGACTCCGATCGTCAAATCCTGGCCATCGACCTTCTGCCTGAAGGCCAACGAACTGGCGATCCAGATCCTCGGTGGCCACGGCTACACCCGCGAGTATCCGGTCGAGCAGTACTACCGCGACAACCGCCTGAACCCGATCCACGAAGGTACCGAGGGCATCCAGTCGCTCGACCTGCTGGGCCGCAAACTGGCACAAAACAAGGGTGCCGGCCTCAAGCTGCTGATCCGCCAGATTGCCAGTACCGCCGAACGCGCCTGCCATCATCCAGGCCTGGACACCCTGCGCCAGCCCCTGGAGCAGTTGGTCAACCGCCTGCAGGCCGTGACCTTGGCTCTACTTGGCGATCTGGCCGAGGGCAAAGTCGCCGGCGCCCTGGCCAACTCCGCCCTGTACCTCAAGGTCTTTGGCCACTGTGTGGTTGGCTGGCGCTGGCTGGAACAGGCGCTGCACGCCGAACTCGGCCTGCTCAAGGGCAATGCCGCAGACCGCGACTTTTACCTGGGGAAATTACAGGCCGCACGTTATTTCCTGACCTGGGAAGTACCTGGCTGCCATAATGACTTGGCATTGCTCGAGGCACGCGACGACACCTGTCTCGGCATGCAAGACGAGTGGTTCTAGGGGGAGCCACCGTGCACGCGGAGGTTTGCCCATGTTCGATTCCAGCGCCCTGTTGCGCCAGCGCTTTGCCGCGCTGCGCAGCACGGCCGAGTTGTTTTCCCTGCGCCATGTAAAACAGTCGCACCAGGCCCTTTCGGTACGGCGCAACGTGGCAGAGCCGCCCTTTTTCAGCCAGGACGAAGGCGCCATGCTCACCGTTCGGGTCAATGGCGTGGAGGCCTACGCGGCCACCGCCGACCTGTCTCAGCAAGGCCTGCAACGCGCGCTGGAACACGCCGAGGCACTGGCCAGGCAAATTTCCAGCTACAGCCTGCTCGACCTGCGCGAACAGCCAGTGACCAGCGCGCGCCACGACCACATCTCGCCCAATTTCGAGCAACCTCTGCCCTCCCTCGCTGACTGCCTTGGCCTGCTCGCCGCTGAATCGGCCAGCGTGCCCAAGGACGAGCGCCTGGTGGACTGGCAGGCCAGCTTGAGCCAGAGCCTGGTCGAGCAGACTTACCTGAATTCCGCTGGTGCCGAACTGCGCCACGCGCAGCGCTTCCTATTCCCCGGCCTTGGCGTGACCGCCAGCGACGGACAGGACAGCCAGAGCCGCAGCCTGGGCCGCGACAACTTCGGCCAGCAGGGCGGCTTCGAAATCATCGAGCGCTGCGGCCTGGTCGGTGCCGCCCGCCGGGTCGCCGACGAAGCGCTGCAGCTGCTGCTGGCGCCGAACACGCCCAGCGGTCAGCGCGATTTGCTGCTGATGCCTGACCAGATGATGCTGCAGATTCACGAGTCCATCGGCCATCCGCTGGAGATGGACCGCATCCTCGGCGACGAGCGCAACTACGCTGGCACCAGCTTCGTCAAAGCCAGCGACTTCGGCCATCTGCAGTACGGCTCGAAGCTGCTCGACGTGACCTTCGACCCGACCATCGGTGAACAACTGGCCAGCTACAGCCACGACGACGACGGCACCCCGGCCAGCAAGCAGTTCCTGATCCGTGACGGCCTGCTGCTGCGCCCGCTGGGCGGCGCCCTGTCGCAGTTCCGCTCGGGCCTGGACGGCGTGGCCAACAGCCGCGCCTGTGGCTGGAACCGCGCCCCGATCGACCGCATGGCCAACCTCAACATCGAGCCGGGTGATCAGTCCCTTGAGCAACTGATCCAGCGCATCGAGCACGGCATCCTGATGCGCACCAACCGCTCCTGGTCCATCGATGACGCGCGCAACAAATTCCAGTTCGGCTGCGAGTGGGGCCAACTGATCGAAAACGGCGAGCTCAAAGGCATCGTCAAGAACCCCAACTACCGGGGCATCTCCGCGCAGTTCTGGCGCAACCTGTCGGCCGTCGGCGACCGCAGCACTTTCCAGGTGCTGGGTACGCCCAACTGCGGCAAGGGTGAACCCAACCAGGTGGTACGGGTCGGGCACGCCTCCCCGGCGTGCGTGTTCCGGCAGATCGACGTTTTCGGAGGTGACGCCTGATGAAACATGCTTTCGAAGCCCTGGTCGGCGTCGTGCGCGACGGCCTGCACCCTGGCGAACAATTTACCCTCGGCTACAGCGCCGAGCGCTCGCAGTTCGTGCGCTTCAACCACGCCAAGGTGCGCCAGGCCGGCGAGGTCAGCCAGGCCAGTGCGCAGCTGCGGCTGATCCGAGACGGGCGACAGGCTGAGCAGCAGGTCACCTTGAGCAGTGATGCGCAGCTGGACAGCCAGCGCCTGCGCGAGGCCCTGGCACAACTGCGCCAGACCTTGCCGCTGCTGGCGGTCGACCCCTACCTGCGCCTGGACGAGAACGCGTGGCACAGCCACAGCCTGCAGGAACAGGCGCTGCCTGAGCTGAGCGAAGTACTGGCGCTGCTCGACGGCGAAGCCGGCGACCTGGACTTGGTCGGCATCTATGCCGCGGGCCCGATTTGCCGGGGGTTCGCCAGTTCGTACGGGGCGTTCGGCTGGCACCAGGCCAACAGCTTCAACTTCGACTGGAGCCTGTTCCACGGCAATGGCCAAGCCGTGAAGGCCAACTATGCCGGCCAAGCGTGGAATGCCGAGGACTTCACTGCACGGCTGCGCCAGGCCCGGGAACAACTGGGCTTCCTCGGTCGACCGGCGATCAGCCTGAAGCCAGGCAGCTACCGTGCCTACCTGGCGCCTGCGGCCATGGACGAAATCGCCGGCATGCTGTGCTGGGGCGGATTCTCCGCGCAGGCCCTGGCCACCGGCAACAGCGCGTTGCAGCGCCTGTACAACGGTGATGTGCAGTTGAGTCCGCTGGTCAGCTTCGCCGAGCAGGTCAGCGGTTCGTTGAGCCCGGCGTTTTCCGATGAGGGCTCGCCGCGCCTGGACGTGCCGCTGATCCACCAAGGCCAGGCCGTGGACAGGCTGGTGAGCGCTCGCAGTGCCGTCGAATTCGAGTTGCTGGCCAATGGTGCCGACAGTTACGAGTCGCCCTGTGCGCTGAGCCTGGCAGCGGGCAACCTGGCCCGTGCCGATATCCTGCAACGGCTCGGTACGGGGCTGTACATCAGCAACCTGTGGTATCTGAACTACTCGGACTTGCCAGCGGCGCGCATGACCGGCCTGACCCGCTTTGCCACCTTCTGGGTGGAGAACGGTGAGATTCAGGGGCCGGTGAATACCATGCGCTTCGATGACAGCCTGTACAGTTTGCTGGGCAGCCAGTTGGAAGACCTGACCCAGGAGCGGGAGATGATTTTGTCGACCAGCACCTATGGGCAACGCAGCACCGGGTCGAGTCATTTGCCGGGGGCGCTGGTCAAAGGGCTGACCCTGACATTGTGAGTGGCCTTGCCGGCCTCTTCGCGGGACAAGCCCGCTCCCACAGGTTCTGCTGCAGACCTTGTGGGAGCGGGCTTGTCCCGCGAAGAGGCCGGCACTGACGGAAGAGGAAGCCATGCCCGAACGCACCCCGCTGGACCCCACCACCGCCCGCTGGATCCCCTGGGTGGTGGCCATCGCCTTCTTCATGCAGTCCCTGGACGGCACCATCCTCAACACCGCCCTGCCGGCCATGGCCCGCTCGCTGGATGAGGACCCGCTGCGCATGCAGGGCGTGATCATCGCCTACATGCTCACCGTGGCCCTGCTGATCCCCGCCTCGGGTTGGATTGCCGATCGCTTCGGCACCAAGCGCATCTTCTTCAGCGCCATCCTGCTGTTCAGTTTCGGCTCGTTGCTGTGTGCCCTGGCCAACAGTCTCGGTTTCCTGATCTTCGCCCGTATCGTGCAGGGCCTGGGCGGCGCGCTGATGCTGCCGGTCGGGCGGTTGGTGGTGTTGCGCGCCTACCCGCGAAGCGAATTGGTGCGGATCATGAGCTTCATCACCATTCCCGGCCTGCTCGGCCCGTTGCTGGGCCCGACCCTGGGCGGTTGGCTGGTCGAAATCCTCACCTGGCACTGGATCTTTCTGCTCAACCTGCCGGTCGGGGCTATTGGCTGCTATGCCGTGTGGAAGTTCATCCCCGACCTGCGCGGCGCCGAACGCACCACCTTCGATGGCCCAGGCTTCATCCTGTTCGGCGCGGCGATGGTACTGATCACCATTGCCATGGAAGGCCTTGGCGAACTGCACCTGCCGCACCTGCGGGTGATGCTGTTGCTGTTCGCCGGCATGGCCTGCCTGGCCGCCTACTGGCTACGCGCAGGGCGGGACCCCGAGCCACTGTTCTCACCCAGTTTGTTCCGCGTGCGCACCTTCGCCATCGGCATCCTCGGCAACCTGTTCGCGCGCCTGGGCAGTGGCGCACTGCCCTTCCTCGTGCCATTGCTGCTGCAGGTGGCGCTGGGCTATTCGCCGGCACAGGCCGGCATGAGCATGATCCCGCTGGCGGCTGCGGCGATGGTCGCGAAATCCATCGCCCGGCCATTGATCGAGCGGCTCGGCTACCGCATCGTGCTGACCGGCAATACCTTGCTGCTTGGCCTGCTGCTGGCCAGCCTCGGGCTGGTAGACGAGCAAACCCCCTATGCGGTGCTATTGGTACAACTGGCCCTGCTTGGCGCGGTGAACTCCATGCAGTTCACCGCGATGAACACGGTGACCCTGATCGACCTCGACGATGCCAGCGCCAGCAGCGGCAATAGCCTGCTGTCGGTGGTCGCGCAGTTGTCGCTGAGCCTGGGCGTGGCCTGTGCCGGCGCGCTGCTCGGCGGCTTTACCGCGGCCGGCAGCGCCGACGGCGTGGAAACCACCCTGGGCGCGTTCCAACTGACCTTCGTGACCATCGGCATCATGGCCATGCTGGCGGCGGCGATCTTCCTGCAACTGGCGCCGACGGACGGAAGGCGTGCCCGTCGTCCGGAACCGCACATGGAGTCGTAGGGCGAATGGCCATGAGGCTGGTAGACTGTGCGGCATTTTTCGCTTCGCAACGCAGGCCTGCCTCGTGACCACCGAAACCACCGCTTTTGCCACCTTGCCGCTGTCCGCCGCCATGCTGGCCAACCTGGACGCCCTCGGCTATGCCGCGATGACGCCGATCCAGGCGCAGAGCCTGCCCGTCATCCTCAGGGGCCAGGACCTGATTGCCCAGGCCAAGACCGGCAGTGGCAAGACCGCTGCCTTCGGCATCGGCCTGCTCAACCCGATCAACCCGCGCTACTTTGGCTGCCAGGCGCTGGTGCTGTGCCCGACCCGCGAGCTCGCCGACCAGGTCGCCAAGGAGCTGCGCCGTCTGGCCCGCGCCGAGGACAACATCAAGATCCTGACCCTGTGCGGCGGTGTATCGCTCGGCCCACAGATCGCTTCGCTGGAGCACGGTGCGCACATCATCGTCGGCACCCCGGGCCGCATCCAGCAGCACCTGGACAAAGGCACCCTGGTACTCGATGGGCTCAATACCCTGGTGCTGGACGAAGCCGACCGCATGCTCGACATGGGCTTCTTCGACGCCATCGCCAGCATCATCGGCAAGACCCCGCCGCGCCGCCAGACCCTGCTGTTCTCGGCCACTTACCCAGCCGGTATCGAGCAGCTGGCCGCCGACTTCATGCGCAAGCCGCAGCAGGTCAAGGTCGAAAGCCTGCACACCGACAACCAGATCGAACAGCGTTTCATCGAGATCGACGCGCAGCATCGCCTGGACGCCGTCACCCGTGTGCTCGGCCACTATCGCCCGCAGTCGTGCGTGGCGTTCTGCTTCACCAAGCAGCAGTGCGAAGACGTGGTCGCTCACCTGACCGCCAAGGGTATCGTCGCACAGGCCCTGCACGGCGACCTGGAGCAGCGCGACCGCGATCAGGTGCTGACCATGTTCGCCAACCGCAGCAGCTCGGTGCTGGTAGCCACCGACGTGGCCGCCCGCGGCCTGGACATCGATGGCCTGGACATGGTCATCAACGTCGAACTGGCGCGTGACGCCGAAATTCATGTGCACCGTGTCGGCCGCACCGGGCGTGCTGGCGAAAAAGGCATCGCCGTCAGCCTGGTGGCCCCGGCCGAAGGCCACCGCGCCCAGGCCATCGAGGCGCTGCAGAAGAGCCCGCTGCGCTGGGACCAGCTGGACAGCCTGAAGAACAAGGGCGGCGAGCCGCTGCTGCCGGTGATGACCACCCTGTGCATCGCCGCTGGCCGCAAGGACAAGCTGCGTCCGGGTGACATCCTCGGTGCCCTGACCGGTGATGCCGGCATCCCAGGCAAGCAGGTGGGCAAGATCGCCATCTTCGATTTCCAAGCGTTCGTTGCCGTGGAGCGGGCATTGGCCAAGCAGGCCATGCAGCGCTTGAACAGCGGCAAGATCAAGGGCCGCGCCCTGAAAGTCCGTATTCTCTGATGTATTCGGGGGCTGCTTTGCGGCCCATTCGCGGGGCAAGCCCGCTCCCACAGATACTCCGCCAGTCTAAAGGGTTGTGGAGATCCTGTGGGAGCGGGCTTGCCCCGCGAAAGGGCTGCAAAGCAGCCCCAGCCATAATGGGGTAACACCGTGCAATCCACCGACGTGATCATCCTCGGCGCCGGCGCCGCCGGCCTGATGTGCGCCCAGCTCAGCGCCCGCCGTGGCCGCCGGGTGCTGCTGCTCGACCACGCCAACAAGCCAGGCAAGAAGATCCTCATGTCCGGCGGCGGGCGCTGCAACTTCACCAACATGTACACCGAGCCTGCCAACTTCCTCTCGCACAACGCGCACTTCTGCAAATCGGCGCTGGCCCGCTACACCCAGTGGGACTTCATCGAGCTGGTGGCCAAGCATGGCGTGCCGTACCACGAGAAGAAGCTCGGCCAGCTGTTCTGCGACAACAAGGCCAGCGACATCCTCGACATGCTGCTGGCCGAGTGCGACGACGCCGGTGCCGAATTGCGCATGCAGACCAGCATCGAGCACATCGAAAAGACCGAAAGCGGGTACCTGCTGCAAACCAGCGCCGGGCAGTTCGTCTGCCAGTCGCTGGTGATCGCCACCGGCGGCCTGTCGATCCCGACCCTGGGTGCGACCGGCTTCGGTTACCAGGTGGCGCGCCAGTTTGGCCACACCCTGCTGCCGACTCGCGCCGGCCTGGTGCCGTTCACCATCACCGAGCCCCAACTCAAGGCACTGTGCACTGAACTGTCGGGGACCTCGCTGGACTGCACCGCCAGCTGTAACGGCACGAGCTTTCGCGAGAATCTGCTGTTCACCCACCGTGGCCTGAGCGGCCCGGCGATCTTGCAGATCTCGTCGTTCTGGGAAGCGGGCGATAGCGTAGAAATCAACCTGCTGCCCGACCGCGATGCGCTGGCCTGGCTGCAACAGCAACAAGCCGAGCGCGCCAACGCCGAACTCAAGACCGTGTTGGGCGAGGTATTCACCCGCAAGCTGGCCAACCTGCTGGCCGAGCAGTGGTTCGAATCCAAGCCGATGAAGCAGTACACACCAGCAGAACTGGCGCACATCGCCGATAAACTGGCAGCGTGGCAGCTGATACCCGCCGGCACCGAAGGCTATCGCACTGCCGAAGTGACCCTCGGCGGCGTCGATACCCACGAGGTGTCGTCGAAGACCATGGAATCGCTGAAAAGCCCTGGGTTGTACTTCATTGGCGAAGTGCTGGACGTGACCGGCCACCTGGGCGGTTTCAACTTCCAATGGGCCTGGGCATCCGCTAACGCTGCAGCGCAGTTCGTGTAGAGTAGAATCCATTCAGCAGCACGGAACGCTTCTTGCTGGTCCGTGCCGCAATGCATTCATTCGATCACTGCCAGCAGGCCATCATGTCATCGAGTTCGTTCAGTCAGTCACTGCGTCGCCTGTGGGGCCAAGACAAATTCAGCTACAGCATCCGGGTGACCATCGCCCTCACCGGCAGCCTGGCCCTGTGCTGGTATCAAAACGAGATGGCACTGCTGATCCCGCTGTTCCTGGGCATCATCGCCAGCGCCCTGGCCGAGACCGACGACAGCTGGCAAGGGCGTCTCAGCGCCCTCGCCGTGACCCTGGTCTGCTTCGCCATCGCCGCACTGGCCGTCGAACTGCTGTTCCCCTACCCCTGGATCTTTGCCATCGCGCTGGCCCTGGCGGCCTTTGGCCTGACCATGCTCGGCGCCCTGGGCGAGCGCTATGGCGCCATCGCCTCGGCGACGCTGATCACCGCGGTGTACACCATGATCGGGGTCGACCAGCGCGGCGGCCAGGTCACCGACTTCTGGCACGAACCGCTGCTGCTGGTGGCCGGTGCGGCCTGGTATGGCCTGCTCTCGGTGCTGTGGCAGGCGCTGTTCTCCAACCAGCCGGTGCAACAGAGCCTGGCCAAGCTGTTCTTCGAACTGGGGCGCTACCTCAAGCTCAAGGCCAACCTGTTCGAACCGATCCGCAACCATGACCTGGAGGCTCGGCGCCTGGAGCTGGCGCAGCAAAATGGCAAAGTGGTCGCGGCGCTCAACGCAGCCAAGGAAATCATCCTGCACCGGGTCGGCAACAGTCAGCCCAATTCCAAGGTCAGTCGCTACCTCAAGCTGTACTTCCTGGCCCAGGACATCCACGAGCGCGTCAGTGCCTCGCACTACCCGTACAACGCCTTGGCCGATGCGTTCTTCCACAGCGACGTGATGTTCCGCTGCCAGCGCTTGCTGCGCCATCAGGGCTCGGCCTGCCAAGACCTGGCGCGCTCGATTCGCCTGCGTCAGCCGTTCGTGCTCGACAGCCGTTTCGCCGACACCCTGGAAGACCTCAACGCTTCGCTGGAACACCTGCGAACCCAGAACAACCCGGCCTGGCGCGGGCTGCTGCGCTCGCTGCGCGCACTGGCCGCCAACCTGGCCACGCTCGACCGTCTGCTGGGCGCGGCCAGCAACCCCGACAGCCTGGCCGATGCCAGCGACAGCAGCCTGCTCGACCGTTCGCCACGCAACCTCAAGGACGTCTGGAAGCGCCTGCGCACCCAGCTGACGCCCACCTCCCTGCTGTTCCGCCATGCCCTGCGGCTGCCGCTGGCGCTGTCGATCGGCTACGGCATGGTGCACCTGATTCACCCGACCCAAGGCTACTGGATCATCCTCACCACGTTGTTCGTCTGCCAGCCCAACTACGGCGCCACCCGCCGCAAGCTGGTGCAGCGGGTATTCGGCACGGCGATCGGCCTGACCGTCGGCTGGGCGCTGTTCGACCTGTTCCCCAACCCCGTGGTGCAATCACTGTTCGCCGTGGTCGCCGGGGTAGTGTTCTTCGTCAACCGCACCACTCGCTACACCCTGGCCACGGCGGCGATCACGCTGATGGTGCTGTTCTGCTTCAACCAGATCGGCGATGGTTATGGGCTGTTCCTGCCGCGCCTGTTCGATACCCTGGTCGGCAGCCTGATCGCCATCCTCGCGGTGTTCCTGTTCCTCCCCGACTGGCAGGGCCGGCGCCTGAACAAGGCACTGGCCAATACCCTGGCCTGTGCCAGCGTGTACCTGCGCCAGATCATGCAGCAATATGCCCATGGCAAGCGCGACGACCTCGCCTACCGATTGGCCCGGCGCAACGCCCACAACGCCGACGCGGCGCTGTCCACCACGCTGGCCAACATGCTCATGGAGCCGGGGCACTTCCGTAAGGAGGCCGACGTGGGCTTCCGTTTCCTGGTGCTGTCGCACACCTTGCTCAGCTACCTTTCAGGGCTCGGTGCGCACCGCGACACGGCGTTGCCGGCCGAGGTTCAGGAGCAGTTGATCGAAGGCGCGGGGCAGAGTCTGGCCAATAGCCTGGATGAAATTGCCAATGGCCTGGCGGCGCGCTTGCCGGTGGCGATTCACAGTGACAGCGAAGAGCAGCTGGCCAATGCCCTGGAGCAGATGCCCGAAGAGCTGGATGAGCATCAGCGCTTGGTGCAGACCCAGCTGGCATTGATCTGCCGGCAGTTGGGGCCGTTAAGAACATTGGCTGCGCATTTGATAAAGGAAGGTGCACCGGCCTGATTGTGTTATTGCCTGTGCCGGCCTCTTCGCGGGGCAAGCCCGCTCCCTCAGGTTCTGAACATTTGTGGGGGTATCTGTGGGAGCGGGCTTGCCCCGCGAAGAGGCCGGTGTAGGCAATAGAGATCAGAAGCCATGCTGGCGCAGCAGCCGTGCATAGCTGCCATCGGTCTTCATCGCAGCAATCGCCTGCTCGAAGCGTTCGACGATCTGCTGATGCTCGGGGTGCTTGAGGCTCACCAGGATGTGCAGGGTGTTCTCGCCCAGCGGCGGCTCGACCAATGCCACCGCGTCGCGCACCTGCTCGGGCTCACGCTGCAGGTTGTAGCGCGCCACGAACTCGTCCTCCACCGCCAGGTTCACCCGCCCCGCTGCGACCATGCGCACGGCGGAGGAAAAGTTGCGCACCGGCACCTTGAGCAAGCGGATATCGCTATCGAATTCAGGCGAATACGCATAATCGCGCACCACGGCGATGCTGTACGGGTACAGGTCGGCCTGGCGCCGGTAACGGAAGCTGTCGCCCTTGCGCTTGAGCAAGCGGAGGCGGTTGGACAGGTAGGCTTTGGAAAAGTGGCCGATGCGGGCGCGTGAATCGTTGTACCAGGCGTTGATCAGCACGTCGTATCGGCCTTCGCTGACGCCCAGCAGCGCCCGCGCCCACGGGGCTTCTTCGTACACGCTTGGATACCCGGCGCGGGCCAGCGCGGTGGTGACGATGCTGGTGGCAAGGCCTCCGCCCGGCATGTTGGTGTCGGTGAACGGGGGCCAGGTGTCCGCCACCAGCCGCAACTTATCCTGGCCCAGTGTCGAGTTTGTCAGCATCACGCCCAACAATCCCAGAACGCAAAGCAGTGGCCGCATGCTCAAGTCCTTTTGCAAGAGGGGACACATGGCATCCAGCGTACACAAAGCCGCTGCCCAGGGCAGCGGCCAATAGTGTCATTTAGCCTCTATTTTGGCCGAGCCGAGCAACGCTCACGGGTAACCGAGCACTTCTCTGATCTGGCGCAGGTGCTGGATGATCCACTGCTTGTCGATCGCCCCCCAGTCATGGATGCGGTAATGACCGGCATGGTTACGAGCGCCCTCTTGCTGCTCGAACTCGCAGAGGATGTCCAGATCGGCCAGTGCCGCGATGGTGTCTTGGGCGGTGCGCCGGGGCATGCCGGTGGCCTCCATCAACGCCGGCACGCTGGTCGCGGTCTGGCTGTCGATCAGCCAAGCCACGTACAAGCGGCGGTAGAAACTGCTCTTGGTCTTGCTCACATCCATGCTGCGTGATCCTTACAGGTTACCCGGCAGCTCCCGATAGGTCAGGTAGACGCGCAGGTCGAATTCCAGTTGATGGTAATCCGGCTCCATGTGCTGACAGAGCTGGTAGAACGCCTTGTTGTGGTCGCGCTCGCGCAAGTGCGCGAGCTCGTGCACCACGATCATGCGCAGAAACGGCGGCGCTGCCTCCTTGAACAGCGAGGCGATGCGGATTTCCTTCTTCGCCTTGAGCTTGCCACCCTGCACCCGCGATACCGCGGTGTTGAGCCCGAGGGCGCGGTGGGTCAGGTCCAGTCGATTGTCGAACAGCACCTTGTCCAGGCTGGGCGCGCTGCGCAGGTACTGCTGGCGCAAGTCCTGGGCGTAGCCGTACAGCGCCTTGTCGCTCTGCACGTCATGACGGCCGGGGTAGCGGCGCTGCAGGTACTCGCCCAGGCGGTCGCTGGCGATCATCTGCCGCACCTGCTCCTGCAGGTGCGGGGGGTAGGCTTGCAAATAGCGTAATACGGTCATGGCGCGGCAATCGGCGGAACGAGTGCCGATTCTAGCCAATCACGGCCGTGGCCAGGAAAAATTCGCCGGAAAGCCGCTGGCATCGGCGGCGGTCATCGGATACGCGACCAGGAAGCCCTGCACGTATTCGCAACCGTTTGCTTTCAGCCACGCTGCCTGAGCCGGGGTTTCCACGCCCTCGGCGATGACCGTGATGCGGTAGTCCGCGCACAGGCCGATGACGCTGCGAACCAATGCCGCGTCTGCCGCAGAATCAGGCAGGCGCGCGACCAGGTGGCGGTCCAGCTTCAAGGTGTCGATCGGCAGATCGCGCAGCATGCGCAGCGAACAGTCGCCAGCGCCAAAGTCGTCCAGCGCCACGCGCACGCCCAGCTCGCGCAGGCGGTGAATCTGCTTGATCGCCGCGTCGATGTTGTACATCAGCGAGGTCTCGGCCACCTCCACCTCAAGCTGTGCGGGTTCGAGCTGGTAGTCGTGGATCACCCGCTGCAGCTCATCGACCAGGCCAGGCATGGTGAACTGCGCACGACTCAGGCTGATGCCCAGCACCAGGTCATGGGCGAAACGGTCGTACCAAGCCCGCCGCTGCGCGGCGCCCTGCCGGTAGATCCAGCTGGCCAGGCGGTTGATCAACCGGGCTTCTTCCAGCAAGGGAATGAACAACCCGGGCGGCACGTCACCGACGCTGGGGTGCTGCCACCGCAGCAAGGCCTCGAAGCCACGCAGCTGGCCATCGGCAAACGCCACCTGGGGCTGGTAGACCATGCTGAAGTCCTGCGACTCGACCGCATTGCGCACGCTGTCTTCGAGCATCAACCGCGAACGCGCCCGGCCATTGAGTTCCTGATCGTAGAAGCGGTATTGATGGCGCCCGGCCTGCTTGGCCGCGTACATGGCCGTATCGGCGGCGCGCAACAGACCTTCGACATTGGCGCCGCAGTCGGGGTAGGTGGCGATGCCAATGCTGACGCCCAGGCACACGTCCAGGCCCTCCACCTGCTGTTGAATGGACACCCGCTCGAGTACTTGTTCGGCAAAACGCCCGGCCTGCTCGGGGTATGGCAGGCTGTCGAACAGCGCGGTGAACTCGTCACCGCCCATGCGCGCCAGCAAGGCCTCACTGCCCAGGCAGTCCTTGAGCTGTTCGCCAACCCAACGCAATACCCGGTCTCCGGCCTCGTGGCCAAGCGAGTCGTTGATCCGCTTGAAGCCGTCCAGGTCCATGTACATCAGGGCCTGAGCCTTGTCCGACCGTTCGTTGCGAAGCAGCACGCCTTCGGCGGCCTGATAGAAACCGCGCCGGTTGAGGAGGCCGGTGAGCGGGTCGGTCACCGCCTGGTATTCGAGCTGCTGGTGCAGGTTGCGCACTACTGACATGTCCAGCACCGTCACCACCATCGCTCGCTGATCGGCCGGTAACGGCGCACAGGACAGCGCCACCGGGACCAGGTGGCCGCCGACGGTACGCAGGTGGGCGTCGTGCACACGGAAGATCTGTCGCGCCTGGTACGCCTGGTGGAAGTCGGATTCGCCCCACACGGTGGCATTGGCCAGTTGCACCAGATCCAGCAGATGGGCGCCCTGTAACTGCACCACCGGCGCGTCGAGCAAGCGCGAAATGGCCGGATTGGCAAAACTGATGGTGCCGTGAGCGTCGACCACCAGAATGCCTTCGGCAGCATTCTCCAGGATCGAGGCATTGAACGCCCTGGCCTCTTCCAGCTCACGGGTCAGCCGTTGCAGCATGCGCCGGTTGCGCTGCTGGTCCAGTTGCGCCTGCACTTTGGGTTTGAGGATCTGCGGGTCGAACGGCTTGAACAGGTAATCCACCGCGCCACTGGCATAGCCCCTGAGCACTGCGGCATCGGACTGCTCGTTGGCGGTCAGGAAGATGATCGGCGTAAGGCGAGTGCGTTGGCTGCCTCGCATCAGTCGGGCAACCTCGAAGCCGTCCATTTCCGGCATCTGCACGTCCAGCAGCACCAGATCGACCTCGTGCTCCAGCAAGGCACTCAGGGCTTCCGTCCCTGAGCTTGCGGTCAACACTTGCCAATCCGTGCGGGCCAACAGGGCGCGCATGCTTGTGAGGTTCTCGGGATAATCGTCCACCACCAGGAGTACCGAGCTGCCATCCGGTGGTTGAGGGTAAGCGCCGTCCATGCTGCTTTCTCTTTTATGACCGACTTCGATGTGCAATTGGATCCGATTAACACTCTAGACACGAGGGGGTAACACGCAATGCAATCAGAACGCTATCAGTGAATAAATTTAAGGGTAGTCGACTAACGGTCACTTGCGGGCACCCTTGCGCATAAAAAAACCCGCATTTCTGCGGGTTTATCATACCTTTGGATTAGTTGACCTTGGCGGCCAACTCACCCTTCAGGTAACGCTGGTACATGCCTTCCAGGGAGATCGGCTTGATCTTCGAGGCATTGCCGGCGGTGCCGAAGGCTTCGTAACGGGCGATGCACACGTCGCGCATGGCCTTGACGGTTTCACCGAAGAACTTGCGTGGGTCGAACTCGCTCGGATTCTGCGCCATCAAGCGACGCATGGCACCGGTGGAAGCCAGGCGCAGGTCGGTGTCGATGTTGACCTTGCGCACGCCGTACTTGATGCCTTCGACGATTTCTTCAACCGGTACGCCGTAGGTCTCTTTGATGTCGCCGCCGTACTGGTTGATGATCGCCAGCCATTCTTGCGGAACCGAGGAAGAGCCGTGCATCACCAGGTGGGTGTTGGGGATGCGCTTGTGGATTTCCTTGATGCGGTCGATCGCCAGTACGTCGCCGGTAGGCGGCTTGGTGAACTTGTAGGCACCGTGGCTGGTACCGATGGCGATGGCCAGGGCGTCGACCTGGGTCTTCTTGACGAAGTCGGCAGCCTCTTCCGGATCGGTCAGCATCTGGCTGTGGTCCAGCACGCCTTCGGCACCGATGCCGTCTTCTTCACCGGCCATGCCGGTTTCCAGCGAACCCAGGCAGCCCAGTTCGCCTTCGACCGAAACGCCACAGGCGTGCGCCATGGCCACGGTCTGCTGGGTGACGCGGACGTTGTACTCGTAGTCCGTCGGGGTCTTGCCGTCTTCACCCAGCGAGCCGTCCATCATTACCGAGCTGAAGCCCAGCTGAATGGAGCGCTGGCAGACGTCAGGGCTGGTGCCGTGGTCCTGGTGCATGCACACCGGGATGTGCGGGAATTCTTCGATGGCGGCCAGGATCAGGTGGCGCAGGAATGGGGCGCCAGCGTATTTGCGGGCACCGGCCGAAGCCTGGACGATCACGGGGGAGTCGGTCTTGTCGGCCGCTTCCATGATGGCGCGCATCTGCTCAAGGTTGTTGACGTTGAAAGCCGGAACGCCGTAACCGAACTCGGCGGCGTGGTCCAGCATCTGGCGCATGCTAATGAGTGCCATTGTGTATCTCTCTCCCGACAAGCGTCGTTTGTTTCGTGCAAGCCTGCCGCAGGGGCGGTTGCTGTTCAAGTAGTGTGGGCCACCAGCGCGGCCCGGCCATTCACGGTGCCTTGCAGCCCCGCCCAATCAGATCGTCTGTTGCCACCCAGTACACCAGGCCTTCGTCGCCCTTGGTGTGGAAGGCCAGCACGCCATCGCTGTACATCGCGCCTGAAGCGCTCGGCTCGGACTTGAGCCGGTAGACTTGGTCGCCGCCACCCAGGCGCACGTCGACCGCGTCCTGCTGCGCGTCAGCGAAGCGCCATAGCACTTCGGTCTGGCTGTCGCAGACCCAACGGGTCCAATTGTCTGCCGGGGCGGGTTGCGCCGGCTGCAGCAGCGAGCATCCTGCCAGTGTCGCCAGGGCCATCGAGGCCATCAGCGCTTTCATTACCTATCCTCTAGATGACCACACAACGCTCGCTTGGTTGCCGGCGCCGACCAAATGCATCGGTTCACGGACAACCCGGCGCTTTGCGCTGGTGGTCTTCGTCATACTTTTCCAGGCCATCCGGGCCCACGCGCTTGTTGATCACCGGCACAGTCTCGGCCTGCCACTCAGATTGGTAGCAACCGCCCTTTGGCGGCTGCGCCGGATCATCCGAGGACGGGCTGGCGGAGCAGGCGCTCAGCACACCCGCCAGGATTATCACAGGCAATTGCTTGACCATCAGGTCGCTCCCTTTGCCAGGCGCCGCCATTGTCAGGCTTTTGCCCGCTCTTCCAGGATCGCCACGGCCGGCAGCACCTTGCCTTCAACGAACTCGAGGAAGGCACCGCCACCGGTAGAAATGTAGGAGATATCCTTGCTGACGCCATATTTGTCGATGGCCGCCAGGGTGTCGCCGCCACCGGCGATGGAGAACGCGGCGCTGTCGGCGATGGCCTTGGCCAGCACCTTGGTGCCGTTGCCGAACTGGTCGAACTCGAACACGCCAACCGGGCCGTTCCACAGGATGGTTTTCGACGATTTCAACAGTTCGGCGAAGTTGGCCGCAGTCTGTGGACCGATGTCCAGGATCATGTCGTCAGCGGCAACGTCGGCGATAGCCTTGACGGTGGCTTCAGCGTCCTCGGCGAATGCCTTGGCAACCACCACGTCGACCGGCAGCGGCACGTTGACCTTGGCGGCGATCGCCTTGGCAGTGTCGACCAGGTCAGGCTCGTACAGCGACTTGCCCACCGGGTGGCCGGCAGCGGCCAGGAAGGTGTTGGCGATGCCGCCGCCGACGATCAGCAGATCACAGACTGCGCTCAGGCTGTTCAGCACGTCCAGCTTGGTGGACACCTTGGAACCGGCAACGATGGCTGCCATCGGCTTGGCCGGAGCCTTCAGGGCCTTGCCCAGGGCATCCAGCTCGGCGGCCAGCAGCGGGCCAGCGGCCGCCACCTCGGCGAACTTGGCTACACCATGGGTGGAACCTTCGGCACGGTGAGCGGTGCCGAAGGCGTCCATGACGAACACATCGCACAGGGCCGCGTACTTCTGCGCCAGCTCGTCGGCGTTCTTCTTTTCGCCCTTGTTGAAGCGCACGTTCTCGAACAACACCAGGTCACCGGACTTGACCTCGATACCGTCGAGGTAGTCGGCGATCAGCGGCACGTCGCGGCCCAAGGCCTTGCTCAGGTAGTCGGCAACCGGCTTGAGGCTGTTCTCGGCCGAGAACTCACCTTCGGTCGGGCGGCCCAGGTGCGAGCAGACCATTACCGCCGCGCCCTTCTCCAGGGCGAGCTTGATGGTCGGCAGCGCTGCCAGGATACGCGCGTCGCTGGCTACCACACCGTCCTTCACAGGCACGTTGAGGTCTTCGCGGATCAGTACGCGCTTACCTTGCAGGTCGAGGTCGGTCATCTTCAACACGGTCATGAATGCAGTCCTTCAGGGCTGTTTGCTGCGGGTTGGGTGTACGACGTGCAGATAGTGTTCGGCTACGTCGAGCATACGGTTGGCAAAACCCCATTCGTTGTCGAACCAGGCCAGCAGATTCACCAGGCGGGGGCCTGAGACGCGGGTCTGGCTGGCATCGACGATCGCCGAATGCGGGTCATGGTTGAAATCACAGCTGGCGTGGGGCAACTCGGTGTAGGCCAGCAAGCCTTTCAGCGGGCCATCCAGCGCCGCCTCGCGCAACACCCGGTTGACTTCGGCCGCGCTAGTGTCGCGGGCGGTCTGCAGGGTGATGTCCAGGCACGAGACGTTGACCGTCGGCACGCGTACCGCTTTGGCCTGGATTCGCCCGGCAAGTTCCGGTAGAAGGCGCTCGATGCCGCGCGCCAGACCGGTGGACACCGGGATTACCGACTGGAAGGCCGAGCGCGTGCGGCGCAGGTCTTCGTGGTGGTAGGCGTCGATCACCGGCTGATCGTTCATCGCCGAGTGAATGGTGGTGATCTGCACATACTCGATGCCGAACGCCTGGTCCAGCACCCGCAGCAGCGGCACGCCGCAGTTGGTGGTGCAGGAGGCGTTGGACACCAGGCGTTCGTTGCCGGTCAGGCAGGCCTGGTTGATGCCATAGACCACCGTGGCATCGACATCGGCCTCGCTGGCCATGGGCTGCGAAAACAGCACGCGCGGTGCGCCGGCATCGAGGAAACGCTGGCCGTCGGCGCGCGTGTTATAGGCACCCGAGCACTCCAGCACCAGATCGATCCCCAGGGCTGCCCAATCGACGCCTTCGGGGGTGGCACTGCGCAATACTTTCACACAGTCGCCGTTGATATGCAGACAATCGCCGTCGACCCGCACTTCGCCGGGGAAACGGCCGTGGGTAGAGTCGAAGCGTGTCAGGTATTCCACGCTGGCCTGGTCGGCCAGGTCGTTCAGCGCGACGATCTCGAAACCGGCCTTCGCCCCACGTTCGAACAGCGCGCGCAGGACACAGCGGCCGATGCGGCCATAACCGTTGAGTGCAACTTTGTAGGGACGCGGGTGGGGCATGCGGGACTCACGGAACAGATCGTTTTGTAGTCAGCCTGCGGTATCTGCGGTGTCGCTATTCGCGGGCAAGCCCGCTCCCACAGGGTTTGCATATATCCCTGTGGGAGCGGGCTTGCCCGCGAATGGGGGCGACACCGCCCGCAGATCGTTACATCAGTCTTCCAGCAGCTCTTCGGCGGTACCGAGGATGTTTTCCAGGGTGAAGCCAAATTCCTCGAACAGTGCGCTGGCCGGAGCCGATTCACCGTAGGTGGTCATGCCGATGATACGACCTTCCAGGCCAACGTACTTGTACCAGAAGTCGGCGTGGGCAGCTTCGATGGCGATACGCGCACCGACTTCCAGCGGCAGCACGGACTGCTTGTAGGCAGCGTCCTGGGCATCGAACACGCTGGTGCTCGGCATCGACACGACGCGTACCTTGCGGCCTTGTTCGCTCAGTTTGTCGAACGCCTGCACGGCCAGGCCCACTTCGGAACCGGTGGCGATCAGAATCAGCTCAGGCTCGCCAGCGCAGTCCTTGAGCACGTAACCGCCACGGGCGATATCGGCGATCTGCTGGGCGTCGCGGTCCTGATGCTGCAGGTTCTGGCGCGAGAAGATCAGCGCCGACGGGCCGTCCTTGCGCTCCAGGGCGTGCTTCCAGGACACCGCCGATTCGACGGCATCGGCTGGGCGCCAGGTGTCCAGGTTCGGCGTGCAGCGCAGGCTGGCCAGTTGCTCGATCGGCTGGTGAGTCGGGCCGTCTTCGCCCAGGCCGATGGAATCGTGGGTGTAGACGTGGATCACGCGCTGTTTCATCAGGGCGGACATGCGCACGGCGTTGCGGGCGTATTCCATGAACATCAGGAAGGTTGCGCCGTAAGGCACCAGGCCGCCGTGCAGGGCAACGCCGTTCATGATGGCGGTCATGCCGAACTCGCGCACGCCGTAGTACATGTAGTTGCCGTTGGCATCTTCATGGCTGACGCCCTTGCAACCTTTCCACAGGGTCAGGTTGGAACCGGCCAGGTCCGCCGAGCCGCCGAGCAGTTCCGGCAGCAGCGGGCCGAAGGCGTTCAGGGTGTTCTGGCTGGCCTTGCGGCTGGCGATGGTTTCGCCCTTGGCAGCGACTTCAGCGATGTAGGCAGCGGCTTTTTCCGCGAAGTCAGCTGGCAGGTCGCCGTTCAGACGGCGCTTGAGCTCGCCGGCCAGCTCCGGGAAGGCGGCGGCGTAGGCGTCGAAACGCTGGTTCCAGTCGGCTTCGGCCTTGGCGCCAGTTTCTTTGGCATCCCACTCGGCATAGATGTCGGCAGGCACTTCGAACGGGCCGTGGTTCCAGTTCAGTTCTTTACGGGCCAGGGCGATTTCGTCGTTGCCCAGCGGAGCACCGTGGCAGTCTTCCTTGCCCTGCTTGTTCGGCGAGCCGAAGCCGATGATGGTCTTGCAGCAGATCAGGGTCGGACGGTCGCTCTTGCGTGCGGTCTCGATGGCGGTGCGGATTTCATCGGCGTCGTGGCCGTTGACGTTGCGGATCACCAGCCAGTTGTACGACTCGAAGCGCTTCGGCGTGTCGTCGGTGAACCAGCCTTCCACTTCACCGTCGATGGAGATGCCATTGTCGTCATAGAAGGCGACCAGCTTGTTCAGGCCCAGGGTGCCGGCCAGCGAGGCGACTTCGTGGGAGATGCCTTCCATCATGCAGCCGTCGCCGAGGAACACATAGGTGTTGTGGTCGACGATGTTGTGGCCGTCACGGTTGAACTGGGCGCCCAGTACCTTTTCCGCCAGGGCGAAGCCCACGGCGTTGGCCAGGCCCTGGCCCAGTGGGCCAGTAGTGGTCTCGACACCTGGGGTGTAGCCGAACTCAGGGTGGCCCGGGGTACGGCTGTGCAGCTGGCGGAACGACTTGAGGTCATCGACGGTGACGTCGTAGCCGGTCAGGTGCAGCAGCGAGTAGATCAGCATCGAGCCATGGCCGTTGGACAGCACGAAGCGGTCGCGGTCGGCGAAGTTCGGGTTGCTCGGGTTGTGCTTCAGATAGTCGCGCCAAAGCACTTCGGCGATATCCGCCATGCCCATGGGGGCACCTGGGTGGCCGCTGTTGGCCTTTTGCACGGCATCCATGCTGAGGGCACGAATGGCGTTGGCACGTTCACGACGGCTGGGCATCGCTTATCTCCTGGGGCTTGAATAGGTGGTATTACGAAAAAAGGCGACCATTTTCGCCCACTGCGGGGGCTGGGGGCAATGACGGATGGTCGCAGTTGGGGGAATTTCCTGTGATTGCCTGCCAATCCGGAGGAAAAACCGGCCATGCACCCCGCCCATCAGTCAATATCAAAACTTTTTGATATTGACCTTGCGGGTGCCGCCTCGCCTGTCTAGACTGCCGCTCCATGAACCTCCGTGCGCAATCCATCCCTCAGCAAAGCGACACCCTGGCCGCCCTGTGCAAAGCCAGTGGCGATGAGTTGCGCCTGAACGTTTTGCGCGCCCTGGCCAGCGACTCGTTCGGCGTACTGGAGCTGGCGCAGATTTTCGACATCGGCCAATCGGGCATGAGCCACCACCTCAAAGTGCTGGCCCAGGCCGAGCTAGTGGCCACACGCCGCGAAGGCAATGCGATCTTCTACCGCCGCGCCCTGCCCGACTACCACCGCCTCGGCGGACGCCTGCACACAGCGCTGCTCGAAGAGGTAGACGAACTTAGCCTGCCCCAGGACGTGCAGGCCCGCATCGCCCAGGTGCAACTGCGCCGCGCCGCCACCAGCCAGGATTTCTTCCTGCGCGTGGAAGAGAAATTCCGCGCCCAGCAGGACCTGATCGCCGGCCTGCCGCAGTACCGCGAAAGCCTGCTGGCCTTGCTCGACACCCTGAATTTCGAGCCGACCGCCAGCGCGCTGGAAGTCGGCCCCGGCGACGGCGGCTTTCTGCCCGACCTGGCCCAGCGCTTCGTCACCGTCACGGCCCTGGACAACAGCCCGACCATGCTTGAGCTGGCGCGCCAGGTCTGTGAACGCGAAGGCCTGAATAATGTAAACCTGCAGTTGGCCGATGCACTGGGTGCAACGGCTGTGGAAGCCGACTGCGTAGTGCTGAACATGGTCCTGCACCATTTCAGCGACCCGGCCCTGGCCCTGCGCCAGCTGGCCAAACGGGTGAAGGCAGGCGGTAGCCTGCTGGTCACCGAACTGTGCAGCCATGACCAGGGGTGGGCGCGGGAAGCCTGCGGCGACCTCTGGCTCGGTTTCGAACAGGACGACCTGGCCCGTTGGGCCAACGCTGCCGGGCTGGCCCCGGGGGACAGCCTCTATGTGGGCTTGCGTAACGGTTTCCAGATCCAGGTCCGGCATTTTCAGCGGACGGCTGGCGACACACACCATCGGTAAATTTTAGGAACCCGTCGAGATGAGCGAATACTCCCTTTTCACCTCCGAGTCCGTGTCCGAAGGGCATCCGGACAAGATCGCCGACCAGATTTCGGACGCCGTTCTGGATGCCATCATCACCCAGGACAAATACGCCCGCGTGGCTTGTGAAACCCTGGTCAAGACCGGTGTCGCCATCATCGCCGGCGAAGTCACCACCTCGGCTTGGGTCGACCTGGAAGAGCTGGTACGCAAGGTCATCATCGACATCGGCTACAACAGCTCCGACGTCGGTTTCGACGGTGCCACTTGCGCCGTGATGAACATCATCGGCAAGCAGTCGGTGGACATCGCCCAGGGCGTCGACCGCTCCAAGCCGGAAGACCAGGGTGCGGGCGACCAGGGCCTGATGTTCGGCTACGCCAGCAACGAAACCGATGTGCTGATGCCGGCGCCGATCTGCTTCTCGCACCGCCTGGTCGAGCGTCAGGCCGAAGCACGCAAGTCCGGCCTGCTGCCGTGGCTGCGCCCGGACGCCAAGTCCCAGGTCACCTGCCGCTACGAGAACGGCAAGGTGGTCGGCATCGACGCCATCGTCCTGTCGACCCAGCACAACCCGGAAGTCTCGCAGAAAGACCTGCAAGAAGCGGTGATGGAACTGATCGTCAAGCACACCCTGCCGGCCGAGCTGCTGCACAAGGACACCCAGTACCACATCAACCCGACCGGTAACTTCATCATTGGTGGCCCGGTGGGTGACTGCGGCCTGACCGGCCGCAAGATCATCGTCGACTCCTACGGCGGCATGGCCCGCCACGGCGGTGGCGCGTTCTCCGGCAAGGACCCGTCCAAGGTCGACCGTTCTGCCGCCTACGCCGGCCGCTACGTGGCCAAGAACATCGTCGCCGCCGGCCTGGCCGAGCGTTGCGAGATCCAGGTGTCCTACGCCATCGGCGTCGCCCAGCCGACCTCCATCTCGATCAACACCTTCGGTACCGGCAAGGTTTCCGACGACAAGATCATCCAGCTGGTGCGCGAGTGCTTCGACCTGCGCCCGTACGCCATCACCAAGATGCTCGACCTGCTGCACCCGATGTATCAGGAAACCGCTGCCTACGGCCACTTCGGCCGCGAGCCGCAGCAGAAGACCGTCGGCGACGACACCTTCACCACCTTCACCTGGGAGCGTACCGACCGCGCCCAGTCGCTGCGTGATGCTGCCGGGCTGTAATTTCCTACAGCGGTAGATGAAAGCCCTTGCCGAGTGATCGGCAGGGGCTTTTTTGTGACATATCGGCTGACAACTGCACGGGGCATCAACCGGTTCATTTGCCTAGGCTGAGGCTTCAACTCTGCCACGCAAGGATGCTGGGCATGCCGTTCATAGTGCTCATGCTTTTGTTGACTCTACCCCTCGCGGCCCAAGCCTTCGAATGCCCAGCCTGGTCGACGGGGCGGGCGCAAGCGGAGGTCAGCCAGCTGCGCGAGACCCTAGGCCAGTGGGACGTTCACTATCATCGCCTGGGCGATTCACCGGTACCCGATGAGGTCTACGACCAGAGCCGCCAGCGCCTGCTGGACCTGCAAGGCTGCTTCGCGCTCGACGGCGAACTGTTTTCGCTGGCCAGCGCACGCGGCCCCGTTGCCCACCCCATTGCTCACACGGGTGTCGAAAAACTGCCTGATGCCAAGGCTGTAGATCGTTGGCTGACCGGCAAGCACGGGGTGTGGCTACAGCCGAAGGTCGATGGCGTTGCCGCCACGCTGATCTATCGGCAAGGCCAGTTGGTTCGACTGCTCAGCCGGGGTGATGGTATCCACGGCCATGACTGGAGCCGCCATATCCACGCACTTGGCAACATCAATCAGCAATTACCCCAACCGCTCGACCTGGTGCTGCAGGGTGAGCTGTATCTGCGCCTGCAGGGGCATGTGCAAGCTCAGGCGGGCAGCGCCAACGCCCGTGGCAGCGTAGCCGGGTTACTGGCGCGCAAGCAGCTGAGCCGTGAGCAGGGCGCGGGAATTGGCTTGTTCGTCTGGGACTGGCCGCAAGGCCCCGATAATCAGGCCGAGCGCCTGGCACAGCTGGCCGCCTTGGGCTTCCCCGAAAGCCAGCAATACAGTGTCACCATCACCAACACGGACGAGGCCGAACACTGGCGCCAGCACTGGTACCGTACAGCGCTACCCTTCGCCACGGACGGCGTGATCCTGCGCCAGGACAGCCGACCTTCCGCCGAGCGCTGGCAGGCCAACACTCCGTATTGGATCGCCGCTTGGAAATATCCGTTCGTCCAGGCACTGGCCGAAGTGCGAGACGTGCATTTTCGCATCGGGCGCACTGGCAAAATCACGCCGATGCTCAAGCTGCAGCCGGTGACCCTGGATGACCGCCGGATCAGCCAGGTCAGCCTCGGTTCGATGGCCCGCTGGCAAGCGCTCGATATCCGTCCTGGCGACCACGTCGCGATCAGCCTGGCCGGTTTGACCATCCCACGCTTCGACCAGGTGATCCACCGTGCCGTCGAGCGCCAGTCGGTGCCTGTTCCCAAAGCGGAGCACTACGGTCCACACACCTGCTGGCAAGCCAGCGAAGACTGTGAAGAACAGTTCATCGCCCGCCTTGTCTGGCTCGGGGGCAAACAGGGGCTGGCCATGCCAGGCATCGGTCCGGGCACCTGGCGGCGGTTGGTCGAGGCAAGGCTGGTGACATCGCTGACGGACTGGTTGGAACTGGATATCAGACAGCTGGAATCAGTACCCGGCATCAATGAGACAAGCGCCGCCCAACTCCGGCGCAGCTTCGACGTTGCCCGCAGCAGGCCTTTCGTTCAATGGCTGAGGGGGCTGGGCGTACCCGCCCCCGCTCAGGTGCCAAAGGGAGAAAATTGGCTAACGTTAGCCAGTCGGTCCAACAACAATTGGCAAGCCTTGCCCGGCATCGGCGCAACACGCGCAAATCAACTCGCGAAGTTTTTCGCCAATGCGCACGTGCAGCGCGTCGCCAGGCTGCTGGGCACCCGCGGAATTGACGGTTTTCAAGTGCAAAACGAAGCCGGTTCGCTTGAAAATCCGACCAAGGGTTTATAAATCAGCAAAACCAAGGCAGGATTTCCCCACTTTTTGTTGCTCCGCCCCTTCCAGGAGGCTTTTCATGAAACGTATTTCCACCCTTTTCCTACTGGCGACTCTTGCCCTGTCGGCACACGCCGCCGAAGACCAACCGAATCTGACCGGTTGCGCCGCCAAGCGCCAGGCCATCAGCGAACAGATCGAACAGGCCAAGGCGCACAACAACAGTGAACAGCAGGCTGGCCTGGAAAAGGCCCTGAGCGAAGTGGAGGCGAACTGCACCGACGCAGGTTTGCGCAAAGAGCGTGAACAGAAGGTGCTCGATGCTCGCCATGAGGTCAACCAGCGCACCAAGGACCTGGACAAGGCGATGAAGAAGGGCGATCCGGAGAAGATCAACAAGCGCAAGGACAAACTGGCCGAGGCGAAGAAAGAGCTGCAGGAAGCGGTAGACGACCTGGAGCGCTAACCCAGGATCGCCAAGCGCGAGAAAGAAACTGGCCAGGGCCAACGCCAAACCGAGCCGTTGACCTGAGACTTCAGTCACGCGCGCCAACCAGCGCCCCATGGACGCTGGCTGGCGCATCAGTGATTGCGAAACTCCGTGTGGCAGGCCTTGCAGGCGGCCTCGACCTTGTCCATCGGTGCCTTGAGCATCCCCGCATCCAGTGGCTGACTGCGCGTCACCGCCAGCAACTCGCCCGTCACCCCTTCCAGCGCCTGCGCCAAGTCATGGAAGCGCGCCTGACGTTCCCAGACCTCAGGCCGAGCACTGCTCTCGCCATCATCTTTAACCTGCGGGAAGTGCTGCCAAGGTGCATGGGCCAGCCCATCGAGCTTCACCGCCCCTTCGGCGAACATCGCGCCATCGAACGGCAACCGTCCGCGCAGCATGCCGCCCATGTCCTCGCTGGTCTTGAGCATTTGCTTGAAGATCGCCTTGCGCTGCCCCAAGGGTGAGTTAGGATCGACACGGTCGCAGGCCACCAAGGCCAGGCTGATCAGCAGCACAGCGGTGAAACATTTGAACATCACGGTCACATTGGCAGCCCAAGGGGCCCACAGTATCCTCGCCTGCTCGACAAAGACCAATACCCTTACGAACGCTACGGGCAACTTTCATCTGCTGCCCTCCAAGGATTCATTCATGAATTTTGCTCTGCGCCATCTCGCCTGGGCGCTGCCGGCCCTGGCTTTGCTGGCCGGCTGCAATGGCGGCGAAAACGCCAAGCCCGAGCCTCACGCCATCGCAACCTACGCCCCAGCCACGTGGAAAGACCTGCCTGCGGTCAGCGACGACGATCTGCTGAGCGGCTTCTACGCCTGGCGCAACGGTTGCGAAAAGCTCAAGCGCGATCCGGTGTGGGCAGCCACGTGCGAAGCGGCCGGCGGCGATACGGCCAGCGCCGATCAGGTGCGCACGTTCCTTGAACAAAACCTGCAGGTATACGGCCTGCGCTCGGCCGGTAACAATGCTACTGGTCTGATCACCGGCTACTACGAGCCGGTGTACCCCGGCAGCCTGCAACGCACCGATGCCGCCCAGGTGCCGGTCTATGGCATCCCGGACGACATGATCGTGGTCGACCTGGCCAGCGTCTATCCCGAGCTCAAGGGCAAACGCCTGCGCGGCCGCCTCGACGGCCGGGTACTCAAGCCCTATGACACCGCCGAAACGATCTACCGCGATGGCGTCAAGGCGCCAGTACTTGCCTGGCTGACTGACCCCATGGACCTGCAGTTCCTGCAAATCCAAGGTTCCGGGCGGGTCGCGCTGGAAGATGGCCGGCAACTGCGCCTGGGTTACGCCGACCAGAACGGCCACCCGTACCGGCCAATCGGCCGCTGGTTGATCGAGCAGGGTCAGCTGAAGAAAGAAGACGTAAGCATGGGCGCCATTCACACGTGGGCCCAGGCCAACCCACAGCGGGTGCCGGAACTGTTGGCCAGCAACCCCAGTTATGTGTTCTTCAGCACCCGCCCTGACAGCAACGAAGGCCCGCGCGGTTCGCTCAACGTACCGCTGACCGCTGGCTACAGCGTGGCCATCGACCGCAAGGTGATCCCGCTGGGCAGCTTGCTGTGGTTGTCCACCACCCGCCCAGACGGCACGCCGGTGGTACGGCCAGTGGGCGCGCAGGATACCGGCGGTGCGATTACCGGCGAGGTACGTGCGGATTTGTTCTGGGGCACCGGGCCTGAGGCTGGCGAGCTGGCGGGCAACATGAAGCAAGCGGGGCAGATCTGGATGCTGTGGCCTAAAGGCCAGCCGTTGCCCGACGTGCCGAAAGTCCCATGATTGACCGCTGCCCTCTTCGACCGAAGAGGGCAGCTGGGTTTCACATCGAAATCACAAAGAACGACACAATCAACGCCAACCCGGCAAACCACACCAGCGAGCGCAATGCCGCCCAGTCCGCCAGGTAGCAAATGATGTAGAGCAGCCGGCTGGTGATGTACAGCACACCCAGAACGTCCTGCGTCACCTGCTCGGCATTGCCGACGATATCCGCCACCAGCACCGCCGCCGCAAACGCCGGAAACGCTTCGTAGCTGTTCTGCTGCGCAGCATGGGCACGCCGTGGCAGGCCGGACAGCTGGTCGAGGAAAGCACGTGGGTCGTGATTGTCCTTTAGGCCGAAGCGGCCGCTGGAAACTTTGGCGATCAACGCACACAGCGGTGCCAGGAACAACGCGATCAGGATGCACCACAGGGCAACGGTCATGGACAGGACTCCTTGTTCATTCGAGAGGTTAGAGCTTCATCACCAGCATGCCTGCCAGCACCAGCCCGCAAGCTAGGAGTCTCGGCCCGCCAAAAGGTTCTTTGAGGTAGCGCATGCCCAGCAGCACCACCAGGATCACACTCACTTCACGCAAAGCCGCTGCCTCAGCCACTGACCCCAGGTGCATGGCCCACAACACCAGCGCATAGCTGAACAGCACACAAAACCCAACGGCCAGCCCCAGTCGCCACTGCGTGCGCCAGAACAGCACGAACGGCGCCCGCCGCGCCACGCCGGCCAACAGCGGAAACGGCCAGGCGCTGAGCAATGTGAGCCACACCAGGTAGTCCCACGGCTTACCCCAAAGCCGCACCGCCTGCCCGTCGAACCAGGTGTAGCAGCCGATGCACAGACCGATCAACGCCACCACCGGGAGCATCGACCAAGGCAACCGATCGCCTCCACCGCCCTGCCACAACAGGCATGCCATGCCACAAGGGATCAGCAGGATGCCAATGATCTGCTGCTGGCTGAGCGACTCGCCGGCGAACGCCAGAGTCAGCCCCAGCACCACCAGCGGCGACAGCCCGCGCATCAGAGGATAGACCAGCCCCAGGTCTCCGACCCGGTACGCCTTGATCAACAGGACGCGGTACAACTGCTCCGCCAGCGCCGAGGCGATCAGCCAGGGCCAGATTTCGGCAGGCGGCAGATCGACGAAGGCCACGGCGAGCAAGGCAAACACCAGCGCCACCAGGTCCATGCTGGCGATGACCAGCAGGCGCTCGCCGCTGAATTTGATCAGGGTGTTCCACGTCGCGTGCAGCAGGGCGGCGATCAGTACCAAGGAAGTTGCGAGCACGGTTTTTTATGGTCCTTGTGCCTGTCGAACGATTTGTAGTTTTTGAGATCGAGCGACCTAAAACTAAAGCCATACATTCGGAACGATTCCAATATTTCCAGTCAAATCCTGTGTCCCGACACCCTCGCCAGGTCATCAAAGAACTGCCCGAGCCATTCGGGTTACGACTTGGAAGCCATTTTTACAGGACCTGGGATGCTTGAATTAGTTGCCGCCTTTATCTGCCTGACCACCCTCCTCACTTACGTAAACTACCGCTTCATCGGCCTGCCACCCGCCATCGGCGTGATGGTCACGGCGTTGCTGTTCTCCCTGATACTGCAGGGGCTGAGCCTGATCGGCTTCCCCGGCCTGGAAGAACGCGTCGAAGGGCTGATGAACCAGATCGACTTCAATGACCTGCTGATGCACTGGATGCTGGCGTTCCTGCTGTTCGCCGGCGCACTGCACGTCAACCTCACCGATCTGCGCAGTTACCGCTGGCCAATCGGTTTGCTGGCGACGATAGGGGTACTGATCGCCACCGTGGTGATCGGCTACCTGTCGCATTGGGTGTTCGGCCTGTTCGGCTGGAACGTGCCGCTCATCTACTGCCTGTTGTTCGGCGCACTGATCTCGCCCACCGACCCAATCGCCGTGCTCGGCGCGCTACGGACCGCCAACGCCTCCAAGCCGCTGAAGACCACCATCGTCGGCGAGTCGCTGTTCAACGACGGCACCGCGGTGGTGGTGTTCACCGTGCTGCTCGGCATCATCCAGCTGGGCGAGACGCCCAGCGTCACCGACACGGCGATCCTGTTCGCCCGCGAAGCCATCGGCGGCGTGGTGTTCGGTGGCCTGATCGGCTACGCCACTTATCGCATGATCAAGAGCGTCGAGCAGTATCAGGTCGAGGTCATGCTGACCCTGGCGCTGGTCATCGGCGGCTCGGCGATGTGCTACGAACTGCATGTTTCGGCGCCAATCGCGATGGTCGTGGCCGGCCTGATCATCGGCAACCTGGGGCGTAACTTGGCGATGAACGACATGACCCGTCGCTACATGGACGGTTTCTGGGAATTGATCGACGACATGCTCAATGCCCTGCTGTTCGCCCTGATCGGCCTGGAGCTGTTGCTGCTGCCGTTCAACTGGCTGCACCTGGCGGCGGGCAGTGTGCTGGCACTGGCGGTATTGCTGTCGCGACTGCTGACCGTGGCCCCGGCGATCCTGCTGTTGCGCCGCTGGCGCAGCGTGCCCAAGGGCACCATCCGCGTACTGACCTGGGGTGGCCTGCGCGGCGGCGTGTCGGTAGCGCTGGCGCTGTCGCTGCCGCTGGGTGAGGAACGCGACCTGTTGCTGTCGATCACCTACATCGTGGTGCTGTCATCGATCCTGGTGCAGGGGTTGAGCGTCGGCCGCGTCGTGCGCAAGGTCAGCGCCCAGCCTTGATATAGGTTGCGCCCTTTTCGCGGGCAAGCCCGCTCCCACATGGACAGCGCAGGCCCGTGCGGGAGCGGGCTTGCCCGCGAAGCGGTGAATACAGGTCTTATTCCACTGCACTGTCCGGGAACTGGTCCTGCACATACTTGATCTCAGTCCGCCCGTGAGCCGCCGGCTGACCATCCTCACCCAGGTTGACGAAGACCATCTTGTCGACCGTCAGGATGCTCTTGCGGGTGATCTTGTTGCGCACTTCGCACTTGAGGGTGATCGAGGTACGGCCGAATTCGGTGGCGGTGATGCCCAGTTCAATGATGTCGCCCTGGCGCGAGGCACTGACGAAGTTGATCTCCGACATGTACTTGGTCACCACGCGCTGGTTGCCGAGCTGAACGATGGCGTAGATCGCCGCCTCTTCGTCGATCCAGCGCAACAGGCTGCCGCCGAACAGCGTGCCGTTGGGGTTGAGGTCTTCGGGTTTTACCCATTTGCGGGTGTGAAAGTTCATCTGTACTCCTGACCGGCTTGGCTAACGTGTAGTAATGATGGCAGAGCGGCCCGCGCCGCTCCATTGAACATCGACTATCGTCTCGATTAATCGACAGAAAACCTTGGGCGATGACTCACCCCGAGGCTATAATCTGCGCCGATTCACATGGTCACCCGCCGCGGTGCCATGCCCGCCACCTGTCCGAGGGGCGCTGCAGCAGGGTCACCCTGTCAGGCTCGGATGGGGCGTTGTCCGCTCCTCGCGGACGTTTAAACGCACAACGGCGCCCATTCGCACACTACGAATGGAGGCTCTCATGAGCGCTGTAAACACGCCTGTTGGTTTTACCGATTTTAAAGTCGCCGACATCTCCCTGGCTGCCTGGGGTCGTCGCGAAACCATCATTGCCGAATCGGAAATGCCTGCGCTGATGGGCCTGCGTCGCAAGTACCTGACTGAGCAGCCGCTCAAGGGTGCGAAGATCCTGGGCTGCATCCACATGACCATTCAGACTGCCGTGCTGATCGAAACCCTGGTTGCCCTGGGTGCCGAAGTGCGCTGGTCGTCCTGCAACATCTTCTCCACCCAGGACCAGGCCGCTGCCTCCATCGCCGCCGCCGGCATCCCGGTGTTCGCCTGGAAAGGTGAAACCGAAGAAGAGTACGAGTGGTGCCTGGAGCAGACCATCCTCAAGGATGGCCAGCCATGGGACGCCAACATGATCCTCGACGACGGCGGCGACCTGACCGAACTGCTGCACAAGAAATACCCGGCCGTGCTGGACCGCGTCCATGGCGTCACCGAAGAGACCACCACTGGCGTACACCGCCTGCTGGACATGCTGGCCAAGGGCGAGCTGAAAGTCCCGGCGATCAACGTCAACGACTCGGTCACCAAGAGCAAGAACGACAACAAGTACGGCTGCCGTCACAGCCTCAACGACGCCATCAAGCGTGGCACCGACCACCTGCTGTCGGGCAAGCAGGCCCTGGTGATCGGCTACGGTGACGTGGGCAAGGGCTCGGCCCAGTCGCTGCGTCAGGAAGGCATGATCGTCAAGGTCACCGAAGTCGACCCGATCTGCGCCATGCAGGCCTGCATGGACGGCTTCGAGCTGGTCTCGCCGTTCATCGACGGTATCAACGACGGCACCGAAGCCAGCATCGACAAGGCCCTGCTGGGCAAGATCGACCTGATCGTCACCACCACCGGTAACGTCAACGTCTGCGATGCCAACATGCTCAAAGCCCTGAAGAAGCGTGCCGTGGTCTGCAACATCGGCCACTTCGACAATGAGATCGACACCGCCTTCATGCGCAAGCACTGGGCGTGGGAAGAGGTCAAGCCGCAGGTGCACAAGATCCACCGTACCGGCGCTGGCGACTTCGACCCGCAGAACGATGATTACCTGATCCTGCTGGCCGAAGGCCGCCTGGTCAACCTGGGTAACGCCACCGGCCACCCAAGCCGCATCATGGACGGTTCGTTCGCCAACCAGGTGCTGGCGCAGATCTTCCTGTTCGAGCAGAAGTACGCCGACCTGTCGGCCGAGAAGAAAGCCGAGCGTCTGACCGTTGAAGTGCTGCCGAAAAAGCTCGACGAAGAAGTGGCCCTGGAAATGGTCCGCGGCTTCGGCGGCGTGGTCACCCAGCTGACCAAGCAGCAAGCCGACTACATCGGTGTGACTGTCGAAGGCCCGTTCAAGCCGCACGCCTACCGCTACTAAGCAGTGGCGAGCGCCAGGCGGCCTGCCACCTGGCGCTTGTAGTCGTTGAATCTTGATCGATGCCCAAGCCAGGCCGGCCCCCACCGCCCTGGCTTTTACTTGCAGCTTGCGACCCATGGCTTGCAGCTGAGGAAACAGAGATGTCACAAGAACGCCGCTACAGTTTCGAGTTTTTCCCGACCAAGACCGATGCCGGTCACGAAAAGCTGATGGGCGTCGCCCGCCAGCTGGCAACCTACAATCCGGACTTCTTCTCCTGCACCTATGGTGCCGGTGGTTCGACCCGCGACCGCACACTGAACACCGTGCTGCAGCTGGAAAGCGAAGTGAAGGTTCCGGCCGCCCCGCACCTGTCGTGCGTCGGCGACAGCAAGGACGAGCTGCGCGCGCTGCTGGCCCAGTACCAGGCTGCCGGCATCAAGCGCATCGTCGCCCTGCGCGGCGACCTACCGTCGGGCATGGGCATGGCCAGTGGTGAGCTGCGCTACGCCAGCGACCTGGTCGAGTTTATCCGTCAGGAGAGCGGCGACCACTTCCACCTGGAAGTAGCTGCCTACCCGGAAATGCACCCGCAGGCACGCAACTTCGAGGTCGACCTGGCCAACTTCGTGCACAAGGTCAAGGCCGGTGCCGACAGCGCCATCACCCAGTACTTCTTCAACGCCGACAGCTACTTCTACTTCGTCGAGCGCGCGCAGAAGCTGGGTGTGAACATCCCCGTGGTACCCGGCATCATGCCAATCACCAACTACAGCAAGCTGGCGCGCTTCTCCGACGCTTGCGGTGCGGAAATCCCACGCTGGATCCGCAAGCAACTGGAAGCCTATGGCGACGACACCGCGAGCATTCAGGCCTTTGGTGAAGAAGTGATCACCCGCATGTGCGAACAACTGCTGCAAGGCGGCGCACCGGGCTTGCACTTCTATACCTTGAACCAGGCCGACGCGAGCCTGGCGATCTGGAACAACCTGAAGCTGCCTCGCTGAAACTTTTTGGCAAAGTCCCGTTCAGAAATGCTTAAGGCTTTAGTCATAGACTAAGGCCTTATTTATTTCTGGGTCCCACAGGTCTTGCCAGCCATGCAGTCTCTTTCGCCTTCGCGCCCTCAGCTGGTCTACCTGGCCTTCGGCCCGGCCACTTATCATCAGGAAGCCTGCTTCAGCATCGTCAGCGCTTTAGCGCACCTGGACGCGGCGGCTGGCGAGGTGATGGACGTCCAGGTCTATACCGACAACCCGCAGCCCTATGAACAGCTGCCAGTTACCGTTCATCTGCTCGATGAGGCAACGCGCCAGGCCTGGAACGAACCCCACGGTTACCATTTCCGCAGCAAGCATGTGCTGATGCGCCACGTGCTTGAGCAACATCCTCTGGCGGTCCTGATCGACACCGACACGTTCTTTCGCACGTCACCGCTGCAACTATTCCGACGGGTAAAAGCCGGCACGCTACTGTGCAACGCGATCGGCGGGCGCTACGGCGAAAACCAGAAATGCCTGCTGTACAAGAACCTGCTGACCATTCTGCAATCGCGTGGCCTGGCGGATTGCCAGATGCCACTGGTCAATTCCGGGGTGATCGGCCTAACCGCCGAAGATGCCGGCATGCTCGACCACTCCATCGCCATGATGGACGAGTTCCATCCTCTGGCTCGGGCAGCCTACACGCTGGAAGAGTTCTGCCTGGCCGTGGCTGCCTACCGCACGCTGGCGCTGGCTGAATGCACCGACGTGATCCATCACTACTGGAGCCGCAAGGCCCAGTTCCGGGCCAAGATCCAAGCTTGGCTGCGCAAACACGGGCACCAACCCCTGAGCGCGGCCGCCCTGGCCGATGTGCTGCTGGTAAACGACCAGTTGCCACGGCCGCCGACCTTGCAGCGCCTGGGCTACAAGGCCCTGAGCATGACCCTGCCCAGCCGCGAACGGCAGTTCGCTCGTGAGCTGCTGTATGGCAGCTACCCCTACCCCAACGAGTTCGACCGCGCCTGCGCACCGGCATGGTGGGACAAGGCGCTACAAAACCTCAACGAGCGCCACGGCCACATGGAGCCCGAGCAACTGCGCCAGTGCCTGCGCCATCCAGGCCTGCGCTTGTCCCTCGGCGCTCGGCGCAAGGACATCGAAGCACATTTGTTGAGAGCCTCCCAGCCCTGATCCACACCACTGGTTTTGGCGTGTGCGAGCGCGTAATCTCGCGCCATGCCGCACATCGTTCACTTGCTCTGCATCCTGTTGCTCGCCTGCCTGAGCCCGTTGGCGCAGGGCGAACGCTTGCGCCTGGTCACCGACGACTGGGCACCTTACGTGTATCGGGATGCCGGCCAGACCAAGGGCATCGACTACGAAGTCACCACTGAGGTGTTCAAACGCCTGGGTATCGACGTGGACTGGGAATTCCTGCCCTGGAAGCGCTGCCTGGCCATGATCGAACAAGGCCAGGCCGACGGCGTCATGGACATCTTCATGGTCGAGTCGCGCAAGGCATACCTGGTCTACCCGCTCGAACCGATGTCGGATGTCGAGTTCGTGCTGTACCAGTCCAGCCGCCGCCGCCATGCCATTGACCAGCTGAACGACCTCACCGGCCTGACCGTGGGCACCTCGCCCGGGTATGCCTACGGTGCCGAATTCAACGATGCGCCGGGCTTTCGGCGCGAAGCCGCCCCCAGCCACGAAGCCAACTTTGGCAAACTGAAGCTCGGGCGCATCGATTTGCTGGTCACCGACCGCCTGGTCGGGCGCTACCTGCGCCGACAACTCGGCCTCGAGCAGCAGGTCGAGGAACTGCCACTGGTGATCAGCCGCCAAGCCCAATACCTGGGGCTGACGCGCAAACCCGGTCGAGAAGCACTGGCCCAGGCCTTCAGCGCAGAGCTGCGTCGCTTCAAGCAGGAACCCACTTACCTGGCGATAATCGAACGCTACATCGGCGACACCGGCCATCTTCCTGACGCCGTTGAGCAGCAGGAAAGCAGCACGCTGCGATAGCTCTGTTATACTCGGGCCTTCCCGCCCGGCTCACGCCCGGACGCTCGGCCTCGCAACAGGCATCCCGATCGGCATCGACGCCCTCCTTGGCGTCCACCTTCCGTTCTCCGGATGTGCAGTGAAAGCCCAGCTGGACCGGACGCGATCGCATCCCTCCGATGCCCGTCGCGCCAGGCAGAACATCCCTACGGGCCCAGCCCACACGAGAACAGGATTGCCCATGTCCTTTGCTTCCCTCGGTCTCTCCGAGGCTCTTGTCCGCGCTATCGAGGCTGCGGGCTACACCCAGCCGACTCCGGTGCAACAGCGGGCGATTCCCGCCGTGTTGCAAGGCCGCGACCTGATGGTCGCGGCACAGACAGGTACTGGTAAAACCGGCGGTTTTGCACTGCCGATCCTGGAGCGCCTGTTCCCAGCGGGCCACCCGGACAAATCCCAGCGCCATGGCCCACGCCAACCGCGCGTACTGGTCCTTACCCCGACCCGCGAACTGGCGGCGCAGGTCCATGACAGCTTCAAGGTGTACGCCCGCGACCTGCCGCTGGTCAGCGCCTGCATCTTCGGCGGCGTGGGCATGAACCCGCAAATCCAGGCCATTGCCAAGGGCGTTGACGTCCTGGTGGCCTGCCCGGGCCGCCTGCTTGATCTGGCCGGCCAAGGCAAGGTCGACCTGGCCCACGTGGAAATCCTGGTCCTCGATGAAGCCGACCGCATGCTCGACATGGGTTTCATCCACGACGTCAAGAAGGTCCTCGCCCGCCTGCCGGCCAAGCGCCAGAACCTGTTGTTCTCGGCGACCTTCTCCAAGGACATCACCGACCTTGCCGACAAGCTCCTGCACAACCCGGAGCGTATCGAGGTCACCCCACCGAATACCACGGTCGAGCGTATCGAGCAGCGCGTGTATCGCCTGCCCGCCAGCCACAAGCGCGCGCTGCTGGCACACCTCATCACCCTGGGTGCATGGGAGCAGGTGCTGGTGTTCACCCGTACCAAGCACGGCGCCAACCGCCTGGCCGAGTACCTGGAAAAGCACGGCCTGACGGCTGCTGCGATCCACGGTAACAAGAGCCAGAACGCCCGCACCAAAGCCTTGGCCGACTTCAAGGCCAACAGCGTGCGCGTGCTGGTCGCCACCGACATCGCCGCCCGCGGCCTGGACATCGACCAACTGCCGCACGTGGTCAACTTCGAGCTGCCGAATGTCGAAGAAGACTACGTTCACCGCATCGGCCGTACCGGCCGTGCCGGGCGCTCGGGCGAGGCCATTTCCCTGGTCGCGCCGGATGAAGAAAAGCTGCTCAAGAGCATCGAGCGGGTCACCAAGCAGAAGATCGCCGATGGCGACCTGATGGGCTTCGATGCAAGCCAGGTGGAAGCCGAGAAGCCTGAAGTTCGCGAACGCCCGCAGAATAACGGCCGCGGTGGCCGCAACCAGCAGGCCCGTGGTGACGGAGGCAAAGACGCCAACGGCGGCCGCAAGGACAAGGGCAAAGACAAAGGCAAGGCCAAGTCGCACGCTGCAGACAAGCCTGCCGACAAGGAAAAGCCCGCCGACAAGCAGCAACAGCCGCGCAAACCTCGCGACAAGAAACCGCGTCAGCAGCAAGCTGGCCAGAGCAGCGCGCCGAAGGCACAAGACGACCGTGCACCTGATGAGTTCCGGGACGACGACATCGACAACTTCGGTAACCGCGCCGATTACGTCAGCCCGTACCAGAACGCCAAGAACCAGGGTCGCAACCGCCGCCCGGGCGCAGGAGCGGGTCAAGGTCAGCAGGGTCAAGCCAACAGCCAACGCAATAGCAATGGTGGTGGTCAGGGCCGCAACGGCAGCCAGCCGCGCAGCACCAGTGGCGAAAAACGTCCTCCACGCAACAACAATGGTGGTGGTGCGCGTCGCGACAATAATGGCGGCGGCCGCAACCGTTCGGCGGGTCGCGATGACGCTTTGCGTCAAGAACCCGCAGTGCGCAGCTCCCGTGAGCCGCAGAACCAGCCCGTGATCATCCGCAAGGAATCCAAGCTCGATCGTTACCCGACGCCTGAGCAGCTGGACGATCTGCCAAGCCGCCCGCGTGGTGAGCGCCCAGCGCTGCTGACGCGCAAAGGCTCGTAACGCCGCCTCAAAAAAAACGCCGCCCCTAGGGGCGGCGTTTTTTTTGCTGAAGCTACGTTACTTCTGCTTCACGCCTTCGACGCTGATATCCAGGTCCAGGGTCTGCGAGGTAGCGCCCGGGCCCTTGATGCCGAAGTCGTTCAGGTTGAGGGTGGTGGTGGCGTTGAAGCCAGCACGCTCGCCGCCCCACGGGTCCTTGCCTTCACCGTTGAAGGTGGCCTTGAAGGTGACCGGCTTGGTCACACCGTGCAGGGTCAGGTCGCCGGTCACGTCGGCAGTCTTTTCACCGGTCGATTTGACGGCGGTGGACACGAACTTGGCTTCTGGATACTTCTTCACGTCCAGGAAGTCAGCGCTGGCGATGTGCTTGTCACGCTCGGCGTGGTTCGACCACAGGCTGGCGGTTTTCAGGTCGACGTTGATCTTGCTGGCTTCAGGCTTGGCGCTGTCCCAGGTGAAGGCGCCATCGAAGTCCTTGAACGTACCGTGAATGAAGCTGTAGCCCAAGTGGCTGATCTTCCAGTCGACGAAGGCGTGCTGGCCTTCCTTGTCGATCTTGTAGTCGGCGGCCATGGCCTGGCCAGCGGTGAACAGTGCGGTACCGAGCGCCAGAGCGGCAAAAGTCTTTTTCAACATCCTTTCTATTCCTTGCAATTGAGGTTGAGAGTCAAGCTTTGCGGCCCAGCATGCGGGTCAGGGTCGCGTCACGGTCGAGGTAATGATGTTTCAGGGCGGCCAGGCCATGCAGCACGGCGAAGATCACCAGGCCCCAGGCCAGCCACAGATGAATCACGCCAGCCAGGTCCGCCTGATCAGGCAGGTCGCTGATCAACGCAGGCACTTCGAACAGGCCGAATACCGGGATACCGACACCGTCTGCGGTGGAAATCAGGTAACCGGCGATCATGACTGCAAACAGCCCCAGGTACAGCGCCAGGTGCCCCAGTTTGGCGGCCATGCGGGTAATTGCCCCGTGGTTGGCCGGCGCCGGAGGCGGTGGGCTGATGAACCGCCACAGTACACGCAACAGCATGACAGCCAGCAACACCAGGCCGATGCTTTTGTGCAGGTCCGGGCCGGATTTGCGCCAAGGGCTGTAATAGTCGAGACCGACCATCCACAGGCCCAGGCCGAACAGGCCGAAGACTGCCAGCGCAACGCCCCAGTGCAGGACAATGCTGACCACGCCGTAGCGAGAAGGTGAGTTGCGCAGTTGCATGATGCAATGTTTCCCCGTGAAAGCTGTGCACAGACTAACGTGTAACGTATCGAATAAAAGCAGAAAAAACTGCTTTGGATTATCGACAAATCCGATAATTAGTGTGCTTGTTCGCTATTAAGGAAACATTAACCATAGTAGGAGACCTTGCAGTTGTCAGTACCGGCCTGTGCACAGGCCAACGTGCGAATAGACCGGTACTGATACACGTTCAGCCCGCCATACCGAACAGGCGCGAGAAGAACCCAGGCTTTTCCTGAGCAGACGCTTCGGCCTTCACCGGCTCAGCCTTGGCAGGCACTGCATCGGCCTTTTCACCCTTGTCTGCCCCACCCCCGAACAGGTTCGAGAAGAAGCCGCCTTCTTTCTTCGACGGCGCAGCCGGAGCCGCAGCAGTCGGGGCTTTGAACAGGTCGAACGACTTGCCAGCCAGCAGCTCCTGCACCTGACCGGCAGCACGTTGACCGCTGCGCAGGGCACCTTCGAGGGTACCTGGGTACAGCGCGTCGGTATGCTCACCGGCAAACGCAATACGCTGCACCGGACGCTCCCACAGACGCCAGTATTTGCTGATCTGGCCTGGCCCATAGGCCAGGTAGGCACCGCCCATACCCGCATCGGCGCTGTAGCGCTTGACCTCATAGCCAGTGAACGCACCGCGGGCCTGTGGATAGAAAGCATGCAGGCGGATCAGCACCTGGTCGACCATCTGCTTGTCGCCGAATGCCTGCAACAGGCGGGCGTTGTCACCCGAAAGGTTGATCACCACGTTGGCACCGCCCTTGAGCGCCGGCTCGATCCACAGCATTCCCAGGCCGGTGTTGCTGAAGATTTCACCCGACATCCGCGCCCGGCTTTCCCACACCGGCTGCTTGAACTTGAGCATCAGCTGGTCACGCCAACCGTAGTTGGTGGCTCTAAGCGCCGCCACGTGCTGGGTATCCAGACCCGGGGTGATCTGAATCTTGGCCAGGGCACGCAGGGGCACAGCCATGACCAGGTAATCGGCCTGGTAGCTGGTGCTGCCGACCTTGACCGTCACAGCGTCCTTGTCCTGCACGATGGCGGTGACCGGCGAGCTGGTCTTGATGGTTTTCAGCTGTTTGACGAAGGCCTGGGCCAGCACCGGGCTGCCGCCTGGCAAGCGTGCAGCACGCAAGTCGCGGTCGCTGACGCCGCGGTAGACACGGTTCTGTTGGGCGAAATACAACAGAGAGAGACGCGATGGCTCATCGTAGCGGGTGCGAATCTGCTGGTTGACCAACTGCCGCGCGGTGCTCGGCAGCTGCAGCTTGTCGAGCCAGGTCGACACGTTCATCTGGTCGAGGGCGAACAGCGTGCTGGTGGCCTGTGGTTTGAGCGGGTCATCGATCGAACGGGCCAGGTCGTCGAGGGTTTTTTCGTAGCGCTTGAGCGCCTCTGCGGTGGCTGGCTGCTTGGTGGATAGGTCGCTTGCGCTGAAGTATTCACCGTCGATCAGGTAACCCGGAGTACGCACGAATTCGGGCGCGGGCAGTGTATCCAGCTTGAAACGGTCGAGGTACTGGTTAAGCACCGGCTGGGCCTTGCCGTTGCCGATCCATTCACTGGTCGCCAGACCCGAGCGGCCACCCATGCCCGCCTTGGCTTCCAGCAAGGTCACCTGCCAGCCTTTGTTCTGCAGCTCGTAAGCCGCGGTCAGGCCCGCCAGGCCACCACCCACCACGATTGCCGTAGGTGTCTTGTCCTTTGCCAGCGCGGCGCCGCTGGACACACCGATCAATACCAACGCGCACAGGCGCACCCAAGCAGCAGCCATGATGGCGAACTCCGAGTTGACTTGCAGAAATGGGAAGAGGCAGGACTGCCCCGAGCGATGATGTGTTAAGAATACGTCAGGTCTGGGCACCCTGCCACCACAGCAGCAACAAGTGCCTTTGGCAACTGGCATTTTTGTCAGTAGCGCAAGACCGAGGCGCTGGGTAAAGCTGTTGCGAGCGGGGGACAAACCGACAAAAGGAACTGCACATGACCTATGAAGAGCACTTCGCCCACGTCCAACGGCAGCCTCTGTCCTATAAAAGGCCATTTGTTATGCCTTCAGGATTGAGTATCCGCGCAAACGGCACATCCTTGACGGGTTTTCATGACGCATTCAAAGGCGAAGACGGTATTGAACTGGTGATCGGCGAGCACAGCGATGTGGAAATCGCGTTTACGCAGGAGGTCGAAAGTCTGCTGATCGAATACTACGTGGTCAGCGACCAGCATTTTGACGATGTACAGATGCTGCTCGATACCGATGGTTACGACATGGACCCATTCACCCCAGCGCCGCGCAACTTTTATTGGTTAACCCTTACCGGCAGCGGTTATACCGAATTCATGCCAGGTCCGATTTCCACCCAACCCTACTATCAACATCTGGCCGGGCCATTCCGCCGGCTGACCATCTCCACGTCGCAAGCCGGCACCGTGCATATCCGTAAGCTCAAATGGACCCGCACCTGCCGCCATTGAACCGCAGCGGTTGTCCTGCCCCCCAGCATTGCTTAGGCTTACGCGGTCAAACCAAGCCGTAACGCCAGGAGAAGTGCCGATGGGCCTCAACGATCAGTGGATGCAGCGCGACCTCAAGGTCCTGTGGCACCCCTGCACCCAGATGAAAGACCACGAGCAGCTGCCGCTGATCCCGATCAAACGTGGCGAAGGCGTATGGCTCGAAGATTTCGAAGGCAAGCGCTACCTGGATGCGGTCAGCAGCTGGTGGGTCAATGTGTTCGGCCACGCCAACCCACGCATCAACCAGCGCATCAAGGACCAGGTCGACCAGCTCGAACATGTGATCCTGGCCGGCTTCAGCCATCAACCGGTGATCGAACTGTCCGAGCGCCTGGTGGCCATGACTCCGGCCGGGCTGGACAGAGTGTTCTATGCCGACAACGGCTCGTCGTGCATCGAAGTGGCGCTGAAGATGAGCTTCCACTACTGGCTGAACATCGGCAAACCGGCGAAAAAGCGTTTCGTCACCCTGACCAACAGCTACCACGGTGAAACCATCGCCGCCATGTCGGTCGGCGATGTGCCGTTGTTCACCGAGACCTACAAGGCGTTACTGCTCGATACCATCAAAGTGCCGAGCCCCGACTGCTACCTGCGCCCTGAAGGCATGGGCTGGGAAGAACACTCGCGCAACCTGTTCCAGGCCATGGAACAGACCCTGGCCGAACACCACGAAACCATTGCCGCTGTGATCATCGAGCCGTTGATCCAGGGCGCCGGCGGCATGCGTATGTACCACCCGGTCTACCTCAAGCTGCTGCGCGAAGCCTGCGACCGCTATGGCGTGCACCTGATCCACGACGAAATCGCCGTGGGCTTCGGCCGCACCGGCACGATGTTCGCTTGCGAACAGGCTGGCATCCGCCCGGACTTCCTGTGCCTGTCCAAGGCGTTGACCGGCGGTTACCTGCCGCTGGCCGCCTGCCTGACTACAGACACGGTGTACCAGGCGTTCTACGACGACTACCCGACCCTGCGCGCGTTCCTCCATTCGCACAGCTACACCGGCAATCCGCTGGCCTGCGCGGCGGCGTTGGCGACCCTGGATATCTTCGAACAGGACAACGTGATCGAGGCCAACAAGGCGTTGTCCGCGCGCATGGCCAGCGCCACGGCACATTTGGCTGATCACGCGCATGTCGCGGAAATCCGCCAGACCGGCATGGCCCTGGCGATCGAGATGGTCCAGGACAAGGCCGGCAAGGTCGCCTACCCGTGGCAAGAACGCCGCGGCCTGAAGGTGTTCGAGCACGCTCTGACGCGAGGCGCCCTGCTGCGCCCGCTGGGCAGCGTGGTGTACTTCCTGCCGCCGTACGTGATCACCCCAGAGCAGATCGACTTCCTGGCCGAAGTGGCGACCGAAGGGATCGATATCGCGACACGCGATTGCGTCAGCGTTGCCGTACCGGCCAATTTCCACCCCGATTTCCGCGATCCGGGCTAACCCCCGAGATTCGCCACACTACAACCCCTGTGGGAGCGGGCTTGCCCGCGAACAAGGGCGAAGCCCTTGCCAGACACTGTGGTGCCGGCTTCGCGGGCAAGCCCGCTCCCACAGGGGATCTGTGCCTCTTTTGAACCGAGCAAACACATGAGACTGTCCCGTTTCTTCATCGATGCCCCCCTGAGCCTTGGCGAGCACGACCTGCCCGAAGCCCAAGCCCACTACATCGGCCGCGTATTGCGCATGGCTGCCGGCGATGCCGTGCAGCTGTTCGACGGCAGCGGCCAGGAATACCTCGGCCAGCTTCTGGAAGTGGGCAAGAAAACCGTGCGCGTCAGCCTCGACCAGGCCCTCGCCGGCCAGGCCGAGTCGCCGCTGCATATCCACCTTGGCCAAGGTCTGTCCCGTGGCGAGCGCATGGATTGGGCAATCCAGAAGGCCACTGAGCTTGGCGCCAACGAAATCACCCCGATCGTCAGCGAGCGCTGCGAAGTGCGGCTGAAGGACGAGCGCGCCGACAAACGCCTGGCCCATTGGCGCCAGGTAGCGATCAGCGCCTGTGAGCAGTGCGGCCGTTCGACCTTGCCGGTGATCCACCCGCCCGTGACCTTGGCCGACTGGATCAAGGGCAGCGATGCCGACCTCAAGCTGGTGCTGCACCCGGTCGCCGAGCCGCTGACCAGCCACGACAAGCCGGCGCGCCTGGCCTTCCTCATCGGCCCAGAAGGTGGCTTGAGCGATGCCGAGGTCGAGCAGGCCAAGGGCGCCGGCTTCCACGCCGCCCGCCTCGGCCCGCGCGTACTGCGCACCGAGACCGCGCCGGTGGTGGCGCTGTCGGTGGCGCAGCAGTTGTGGGGTGACTTTTCGTAAACAGCTAACGTACGTAAAGCGACACCGCCACGAAGTGCATCAGGCTGCCCACGATCACGAACAGGTGCCAGATACCATGTGCATGGCGCAAGCGGCTGTCCAGGGCGAAAAAGATGATACCCACGGTGTAGAACACCCCGCCGGCCGCCAACCAGGCGAAGCCGGCGGTGCCCAGGCTATGCAGCAGCGGCTTGACCGCCACCAGCACGATCCAGCCCATCACCGCGTAAATGATGATCGACAGGACCCGCGCCTCCGAACGCGGCTTGATCTCCTGCAACATGCCGATCACCGCCAGCCCCCAGACCACCCCGAACAGGCTCCAGCCCCAGGGCCCGCGCAGGCTCACCAGGCAGAACGGCGTGTAGCTGCCGGCGATCAGCAGGTAGATCGACAGGTGGTCGAGCTTGCGCATGATCACTTTCGCTCGGCCGCGAGTGCTGTGGTAGAGGGTTGAAATGCTATAGAGCAGCAGCAGTGTGCCGCCGTAGATGGAGAAACTGACGATCTTCCAAGGGTCACCCTGCAGGCCCGCGACGACGATCAGCCAGATGGCACCGATGCTGGCCAGGACAGCACCGACCAGGTGGGTCCAGGCGTTGAAGCGTTCACCATAATACATGCAGACACAGACCTCCTGTGGCGGGCTGGGTTCCTCATTGTGTCAGTGACGGCCCTTTCGCGGGGCAAGCCCGCTCCCACAAGGACGGTGAAGACCTCTGTGGGAGCGGGCTTGCCCCGCGAAGAGGCCCTAACAAACACCATCCTACCCAAGCACAGGTTGCAATTGCGCGTCACGCACCAGCCTTTCCAGCCCAACCAGGTCGGGCACTCGCGCCACCTGGTCGCCCACCTGCACCGCCGCCAGCTCCAGGCAACCCAGCGCCACATCCACGTAATTGAGCTGGCTGTCGAGCTTGCACGACCGCGGAATGTCCTGCAGCAACACCGCCAGGTAACGCAGCCCGGTATCCCCCAGGGCGTTCAGCACGACGATGCGCGCCCGCTCGCCGCAGGGGGTGTCGCCGCCACACGCCGCCTCGAAACCGATCAAGGGCAAGTGTTGCTGACGCCAGTCGATCCAGCCCAGGTGCCAGGCCGGTTCGCCGCGTTGGCACAGCAAGTTTCGCTGGCCGATCAATTCCGCCACCGCCACATTGGGCAGCACCAGCGTGCGGTCCCCCAGCGGCAGCAGTAGGCCGGTCAGGCTGCTGCGTTGGCCTGCAATCAGTTCAAGCATGGGTCTGGCTCCAGTGGGCGATGCTCTGCAGCAACACCGACTCCTGATAGGGCTTGCCCAGGTAGTCATTGACGCCGATGGCCATGGCCCGGTCGCGGTGCTTCTGCCCGGTGCGTGAGGTGATCATGATGATCGGCAAGTCCTTCAGGCGCTCGTCGCGGCGAATGCGGGTGGCCACCTCGAAGCCGTCCATGCGCGGCATCTCGATGTCCAGCAGCAGTACGTCGGGGCGATGTTCTTCCAGCAAAGCCATGGCATCGACACCGTCCTTGGCGGTCAACACGCTCATGCCGTGGCGTTCGAGCAGGCGGCTGGTGACCTTGCGCACGGTCACCGAGTCGTCCACCACCATCACCAGCGACGCTTTGCGCGGCGCCGGCCCGAACAGCGTGCGCTGTACCCCACTGCCGCCTGGCAGCCGCGCCAGGCGTCGCTGCTGGCCACGCAGCTGGCCAAGCAGGTCGAGAATCAGTACCACCCGGCCATCGCCGAGCAAGGTCGCGCCTGACAGCCCGGCCACGGCGGCGAACTGCGGGCCAAGGCTCTTCACCACGATTTCGCGGCTGGGCGACAGGCTGTCGACCTGAATGGCGAACGCGTGCTCCTGCGAATGCACCAGCAGCACCGGCAGCGGCACACTTTGACCCAGTAGGCTGGGGCGTGGCAGCCCTTGCAGCAATTCGCCCAGGTAGCGCAGCTCGTATGCGTGGCCGGCATAGGCATAGCGCGGTTGCTCCAGCTGATAGCAGGCGGCAAGTTCGGTCGGCGGCACGCGCACGATGCCCTCGATGGTGTTGAGCGGGATGGCGTACTGCTCATCGCCCAGGTGCACCATCACCGCACGGTTGATCGACACGGTGAACGGCAGACGAATCATGAAGCGCGCGCCCTTGCCCTGGGCCGACTCGATACTCATCGAACCGCCCAGCTGCTTGACCTCTTCGTGCACCACGTCCATGCCCAGGCCGCGCCCGGAAATCTGGGTGATCTTCTCGGCCGTGGAGAAGCCCGGGCGCAAGATGAACTGCAGGATCTCGTGGTCACTCAGGTGCGCCTGCGGATCCAGCAGGCCGCGCTTGATCGCCTTGCGTCGCACGGCCTCCAGTGGCACACCGGCGCCATCGTCGGTCATCTCGATGACGATGTCGGCGCCCTCGTGAAGCAGATTCAGGTGAATGGTGCCCTGCTCCGGCTTACCGGCAGCCAGTCGCACTTCGCGGGCCTCCAGGCCATGGTCGACGGCATTGCGCAGCATGTGCTCGAGCGGCGCCACCATGCGTTCGAGCACGCTGCGGTCAAGCTCGCCCTCGGCGTTACCGACCACCAGCTCGACCTGCTTGCCCAGCTCGCTGGCCACCTGGCGCACCACCCGCTGCAAGCGCGGCACCAGCCGTTCGAACGGCACCATCAAAGTGGCGGTCAGGCCTTCCTGCAACTGGCTGTTCACCCGCGCCTGCTGCTGCAGCAGGCTGTAGGCCTCCTGCGCGCGCTGGGCCAGGGTTTCTTTCAAGTCGAGCAGGTCGGAGGCCGACTCGAACAGCGCCCGGGACAATTGCTGCAGTTGGGAGTGGCGGTCCATTTCCAGCGGATCGAAATCTTCATAGGCATCGCCCTCGAACGGCTGCCGGCTGCTGAGTCGGCCCTGGGTCTCCATGTCCAGGCGTAACAGCTGGTCGCGCATGCGCTCCAGGGTGGTCTCCATCTCGTTCAGGGCAAACTGGGCGTCGTTGACCTGCTGCTCGATGCGCCCACGGATTACCGAGTGTTCGCCGGCCAGGTTACCGAGGTCATCAAGTAGCTCGGCGTCCACCTTGACCATGTCGCCAGGCACCCGCTCCGGCGCTGCAGCAGGCACCTCGGCGGGTATCGCCTCGGCCTGGGACTGTCCGGCAGCGCTATCGGTCAACGCAGCGCTGCTGAAATTGCGGATGTAGTCGATCAGCGCGGTAGCAGCATGCAGCGGCTGGCCCAGGCGTACGGCATCGAGCATGTGCGCCAGGCGGTCATGGCAGTTCTGCAGCAGGGCGAACAGTGGCGCACTGGGCGGCAAGCGCCCGGCGGCCAGCAGCTCGTAGAGGAATTCCAGTTCATGGGCCAGGTCACCAATAGCGGTAATCTCGACCATACGCGCACCGCCCTTGAGCGTATGCAGGTCGCGCAGCAGGTTGTCCACCTCAACACTGTTGCGCGGATCGGCTTGCCAGCGTGCCAACGCAGCGCCCGCACTTTCGACGATGTCCGAGCTTTCTTCGAGGAAAACCTCCAGCAGCTCCTTGTCCCCTGGGTTGTCGGTTTCTTCGGCCAGCTCAAGCGGTGCGTCCAGCCGTGTGATCGAGCCAGGCGCCACCAGGCCGGTGGCATCGGGTGCCAAGGCGTCGTCGAGCAAATCGCGCAGGCCATCGATGCAGTCGGGGCGGGCTGTCAGCTCCTGGCCTGCGGCCACCTCGTCGAGCATGTCGAGGAGCACTTCGTGGGCCTGCCGGGCCTGGGCGAAGAAGCGTGCATCGGCGGCCAGGCTGCCTTCCTCTACCGCACCGTACAGGTCCAGCAGCGCTTCGCAAACGTCGTCCATCTGTCGCAGGTCGGCCAGGTGAGCGCCGTGGCATAGGGTGGTCAGCTCATCGAGCAGGGGATCCAGAGACTGGCGCTGCCCCGGTTGCTCCTGCCAGCGCGACAGCAGCGACTCGGCATCCAGCAGAATATCCATGGCCTGGGTCAGGAAGTTGGCGATCAGTTGTGGATCGCGCTTGCCCCGTCGCGCAGGTTGCGAATCCCCATGCAGGCTGGCCAGCCGTGCATCAACAGCCTCGCCGACTTGCTCGATCAGCTGGGCCGCACCGGCGATGGCCGCCAACGGCGTACTGCCCAGTTGCGCCAGGCCTAGATGGAACAAGGCTCGCGCCGCCTCCAGCCACGCGATCTCGGCCATCTGCAACGGCAATTGATGGCTGCGATACTCGCGCACCAAGCGGTCGAATGCCGTGGCCAGCTCGGCGATCGGCAACACGCCCGCCATGGCGGCGCTGCCTTTGAGCGTGTGCAGGGCACGCTGCAGGCCATCGCTGACCTCGCTATCCTGGCCGCTGGCACCCTGTAGAAACGACTCCAGGGCGGCCAAATGGCCCTGCGCCTCGTTGCGGAAGATATCCAGCAACAGCGGGTCGAGGCCATCGATTTCGGCACTGGTCGGCGCATCGTTTTCCGCCAGTGCATGCAGGTGGCTGGCCAATTGCTCGATCTCGGTCACCTGCGGCATCTGGCCGGCAGCGAAGTCGGCCAGCAAGTCGGGCAGGTGCACCACCACCCGCTGCAGCGCCACCGCCCCCTCCGGGGTCAGCGCCATGCGCCCTTCGAGCACCCGGTTGAGCAGATGCTCACCACCCCATGCCAACTCGGCCACCGCCTGGGCATGGACCATGCGCCCACTGCCTTTGAGCGTATGCAGGTCGCGGCGCACCTCCAGCAAGGCATCGCGCAGGGTGTTGTCGGCGCGCCAGCGTAGCCAGTGGCGCTCGATCTCAGGCAGCAGCTCGCCGGCCTCTTCCAGGAATACTTCACGCAATTCATCATCGATGCCGTCGCTACTGCCATCCTGGGCGATGTCGGATTCGCCAAGCGAGCATTGCACCCCCAGCGCCGCCAGGCTGGCGCGGGCCATGTCGAGGAAGGGTTGGCCATCGGCCAAAGGGTCGGCGACCCGCCATTGCAGGTAACACTCGCCGGCGCTGAGGGCATCAGCCAGATGGTTCAGCTCATCCACCGGCGGTTCCACGTCCAGATGCTGCAGCCAGCGTTGCACATAGCCCGCGCAACCCGCGAAGACCTCGGCGGCGGCCGGCAGCATCAGCATCGCCAACGCCCCGCGTACCTGCTGCACCAGCCCCGGCAAGGGTTGCAGGCGCTGGCGCGGCCAACCGGACTCCAGGCAATCGCCGATCAGGTCCTTGGCCTGCTGTAGCACGTTCAGCGATTCGTTCAGCACCAGCTGGCGTATCTCGGCCAGGTCCGAGCCAGGCAAACCGCCCTGCCCACCTTCCTCCAGCGGGCCGACCATGCCGTTGAGGCTGGCTTCCACGTAGAGCAAGGCCCCCGCCACATCCATGAGCACCGCGTCATCCGCCGCGCGCTCACCCTGGGCCAGAGCCTGCAGGGCCAATACCTGGTCGATGATCACCCGCCGGGGTTGCTGAAAGCCCAGTACCGCGAGGGTGTCGGCCACATGGCGCAACGGCGCCAACAGGCTGTCCAGCTCCTCGCGGTGCTGGCGATCCCCGCGCACGAACTGGTCCAGGCGCTCCTTGATGCGCCTCAGGTCGTCGCACAAGGCACTGATCACCGAGCGCAAGGCATCACGCCCAGGTCCGGCCTGGACTTGCTCACGCCAGTTGCCCAGCGACAAGTCGAGGTTGGCCAGATCGTCGGAGCCCGCAAACCGCTGCGCCGCGCCGCTGGTCAGGCTGCCCTGGGCCAAGGGCTCGACACCGCGACAGGCACGCAATTGGTTGAGTAGCGGCAGCATCACCAACGGCAAGTCATGCCGCGCACCGCGTAGCCGCTCCAGGTACGACGGCAGTTGCTCCAGGCCCCGGAACAGCGGCCCCAGGCAGTCACCACGCGGGCTGACCTGGCCCTCGGCCAGGGCTTTGGCCAGCAGCTCCAGCTCTTCGGCCAGGCGTGTGGCGCCGCGCAGTTCGAGCATGCGCAGGCAACCGTGCACCTGGTGCAGGTTGTCCACCACGAACGCCAGCATGGACAAGTCGTCGGTGTCCCCGGCAAAGCGCTCCAGGGCCTGGCGCGCCTGGCCCAGGCAGTCGAGGATGGCTGCTCGGGTCCAGGCCAGGGCCACGGTATCGTGGCGTTCGGGGCTCACTGCTGCTGCCATGACCATTCCTCAGCGCCGCTCGGCGGGTGCCGGCAGGGTAAAACCAGACACCGAGCGGCGCATCTCGCTGGCCATCCGCGCCAGGTGGCGAATACTGTCGGCGGTGGCGCCGGAGCCTGCGGAGGTCTGCGCGGTGATCTGCTGAATGACGGCCATGGTGTGGGAAATCTGCCCTGCAGACGACGTCTGCAACTGGGCAGCGTCCGAGATGCTGTGGATAAGTTCGGCGAGGTTCTGTGAAACCCCTTCGATTTCCGCCAGTGCCACCCCGGCGTCCTGCGCCAGGCGCGCGCCGCGCACCACTTCGGCGGTGGTCTGCTCCATGGAAATCACGGCCTCATTGGTGTCGGCCTGAATGGTCCGCACCAAAGCCTCGATCTGCCGGGTCGCCGAAGAAGAACGCTCGGCCAGGCGCTGGACCTCGTCGGCCACCACGGCAAAGCCACGGCCAGCTTCACCGGCCAGCGAAGCTTGGATGGCCGCGTTGAGGGCGAGGATGTTGGTCTGATCGGCAATGTCGTCGATCAGGCTGACGATATCGCCGATCTCCTGGGAAGACTCGCCCAATCGCTTGATCCGTTTGGCGGTGTCCTGGATCTGCTCGCGGATGTTGTCCATGCCATTGATGGTGTTGTGCACCACTTCGTTACCCTTGTTGGCGATCGCCACCGAACGCTCGGCCACCTTGGCCGACTCGTAGGCATGCGCGGATACCCGGTCGATCGACTCGACCATATCGCCCACCGCCTCCGATGCTTCGCTGATCTGGTCGGCCTGGTGTTCGGACGCCTTGGCCAGCTGGCGCGCCGTGTTCTGCGTGTCCTGCACGGCAGCGGCCACCTGTTCGGCACTGTGGTTGATGGTGGCCACCAGATCCCGCAACTGGTCGACGGAGTAGTTGATCGAGTCGGCAATGGCCCCGGTGAAGTCCTCGGTTACCGACACGGTCACGGTCAGGTCACCGTCGGCGAGCTCTTCGATTTCGTCGAGCAGGCGCATGATCGCCTGCTGATTGCGTTCGTTCTTCTCGGCGGTTTCGTGCAGTTGACGGTGCGTGGTGCGCACCATCACCAGGCCGATGAGAATGATCGAGGCCAGCGCCAGCAGGCCCAGCACATAGCCACCGACCGTATCCAGCGTCCGCCCGGCGGCGAGATTCTCAAAGCCGTTGGCCAAGTGCGAGGCTTCGTCGAGCAGGGTCTGCGACAAGCTGAAAATGTTGCCGGCCGCTTCGCGGACGCGGAACAGCTCGGGCGAGGTTTCGAGGATTTCATCCACAGAACCTGCGACGAACTGGAACAACTCGGCGATTTCGGCCAGGCGCGCGCGGGCATCGGCATCTTCGACGCGGGTAACCTGTATGGCGGGGTTGCCCGCCAGCATGCCTTCGAGCACCTGGCCGAAGCGGCTGGCATCGCGGCCGAAGGTATCGGCGGCTTGCGCGGCCGTGTCGTCGCCGGCCAGCACAGTGTTGACCGAACCCAGAATGCGCTCGGCAAGCAACAGCTGGCGCTGGGCAACCACCACCTGGCTGGCCGGGGCGCCGCTCTGCAACAGGATCTCGACCACCTTCTCGTACTCGACCTGCAGTTGCGGCACGGTTTCGGCCAGGGTCGCCGCTACCTGGTGCAGTGAGAGCACGGTCTGTTCGCTGGCGAGGATGGTGTCGGTGTTCTTGCGCAGGTTTTCCCAGTCTTGAAGCACCGCCTCCATTTCGTCCTTCACCGCGACCGGCGCCGCAGGCAGCCCGGTGGACGTGTCACCTTCGCGCAGGTAACTCCAGCGCCGCTCGAAATCGTTGCGCGCATCGGACAGCAACTTGAACGCCAGCGCCTTGCCGGCCGCCGCCTCGGTGGCGTTCTTGGCGATGCGCTGGGACAGCACGCGCAGCTCGCCGGCATGGCCGATGTACTGCTTGTCGTGGTTGGCCTGGGTATTGAGGTAGGCGAAATTGGCGAACAGCAGGATGATCGACAGGATCAAGATGATGAACAGCACGCTGATCTGCACGATGCTGCGCGTGCGCGGGGTCATGCTGGCGGGAGGGACTGGAGTGGCCGGCTTGTTCACGGTCGAAAATCCTTATAGCGCCACATCGAGAAAGCCCGGCGCCTGGGCCAGGGCGAAGGGGCTGAAGATCGCCCAGTTGCGTTCACGCGGGAAATGCCCCTGGACAAACCGCGCCGCAGCGCGGATCAGCGGCTGCGGCGGCGCCAGCTCCAGGGTGTCCAGGGCAAAGTGCTGCAGGCCCAGCACCTCATCGACCAGCAGGCCGACGAACAGGTCCTCGTGGTCCAGCACCAGCACCCGCCGCTGCTTGCCCGGTGCCACCGGGCCAAGGCCGAAAAAACTGCTCAGGTCCATCACCGGTAGCAAGCGGCCGCGCAGGTTAGCCACCCCGCAGACCCAGGGTTGCACACCCGGTACGCGGCTGCTACGCGGCTCGCGCGACACTTCGGCCACCTCGCCCATCGGCGCGACGAACCACTGCCCGGCAACGCGAAAACCGATACCGCTCCACTGCTGCAGGCGAGTGTCCTGTGGCGGCTGGTCGGCCACCAGCAGGCGGCAGCGCCGATCGATGTCCAGCAACAGCTCGAAGGCGGTCAGCGACGCACCCTGGGGGCGGGTGGTCAAGCGCCCAGCACTTCGTTGAGCTTGGCGATCAGCGCCTGTTCTTCCACCGGTTTGGTGACGAAGCCACGTGCGCCCTGGCGCTGCGCCCAGATGCGGTCGGTTTCCTGGTCCTTGGTGGTGACGATAAGTACCGGAATGGCACTGGTTTCCGGGTCCTTGCTCAATTGCCGGGTAGCCTGGAAGCCGTTCATGCCGGGCATGACGATATCCATCAGCACTGCATCGGGCTTTTCCTGGCGGGCCAGGGCCACAGCGTCGGCGCCGTTGTTGGCCTTGAGCACTTGGTGGCCATGCTTCTCGAGCCATTCGGTCAATCTGTACATCTCTGTCGGCGAGTCGTCGACAATCAGAACTCGGGCCATGCGGTTTCCCCATCAGGAAAATAAAGGCCGTGCCACCTCGGGCGCGGTCAGGGTGCGTGTTGTTCGTGCGCGGCGAAACCGGGCACATGGGCCCTGATCGCGTCGAGCAGTTCTTCCTTGCTGAAAGGCTTGGTCAGGAACTGGTCGGAGCCGACCACCCGCCCGCGGGCCTTGTCGAACAGCCCATCGCGCGACGACAGCAAGATCACCGGGATGTCCTTGAAGGCACTGTTGTGCTTGATCACGGCGCACGTCTGGTAGCCATCCAGGCGCGGCATCAGCACGTCGACGAAGATGATCTGCGGCTGGTGGTCGACGATCTTGGCCAGGGCATCGAAACCGTCGCTGGCGGTGATCACCTCGCAGCCCGCTTCGCCGAGCAACATCTGCGCGGTGCGGCGGATCGTGCGTGAGTCGTCGATCACCATCACCTTCAGGGGCTGTTCCATAAGTTGCGCTACCATCGCTGCAGATTGTGGGCTGCCTGCCGCGGAGGGCTTGCAGCTTGATGCTGAGGGCATTTTTAGCACACTCCGGGGGGGCATTCCATCTACTGCGCCCCTTGACCCGCGGCGTTCGCGGCGCCACCCTGAGCCACTTTTCTTTCGATTCGTCGCGGCCACCGGCCGCCAAGAGGAACCACCCCCATGAGCGTTCGCCTCGGCATTGTCATGGACCCCATCGCGTCCATCTCCTACAAGAAGGACAGCTCGCTGGCCATGCTGCTGGCTGCAAAGGCCCGCGGCTGGAGCCTGTTCTACATGGAGCAGCGCGACCTGTACCAGGCCGAAGGCAAGGCCCGCGCGCGGATGCGCCCGCTGGACGTGTTCGCCGACCCGGCGCGCTGGTTCGAGCTGGGCGACGAACAGGACAGCCCGCTGGCTGAACTGGACGTGATCCTGATGCGCAAGGATCCACCATTCGACATGGAGTTCGTCTACAGCACCTACTTGCTGGAGCAGGCCGAAGCCGAAGGCGTGCTGGTAGTCAACCGCCCCCAGAGCCTGCGCGACTGCAACGAGAAACTGTTCGCCACTCTGTTCCCGCAGTGCACGCCGCCGACCCTGGTCAGCCGCCGCCCGGACATCATCCGCGCGTTTGCCGCCCAGCACGGCGACGTGATCCTCAAGCCACTGGACGGCATGGGCGGCACCTCGATCTTCCGCCACCGGGCCGGCGACCCCAACCTCTCGGTGATCCTGGAAACCCTGACCGCGCTGGGCGCCCAGCAGATCATGGCGCAGGCTTACCTGCCAGCGATCAAGGACGGCGACAAGCGCATCCTGATGATCGACGGCGAGCCGGTTGACTACTGCCTGGCGCGCATCCCGGCCAGCGGCGAAACCCGTGGCAACCTGGCTGCCGGTGGCCGTGGCGAAGCCCGTCCTTTGAGCGAGCGCGACCGCTGGATCGCCGCCCAAGTCGGCCCGACCCTGCGTGAAAAAGGCCTGCTGTTCGTCGGCCTGGACGTGATCGGCGACTACCTCACCGAGATCAACGTCACCAGCCCGACCTGCATCCGCGAGATCGACGCGGCCTACAACACCGATATCGGTGGCAAATTGATGGACGCCATTGATCGCCAGTTGCAGGCGCGCTGACCGCCGACGCGAAGCAATCCCGCGGAGTGGGGTATGATGCCAGTCCTATTCGACTGAGCTGCTGCCCCGCCCTGCGGTTGCTGGATACCCGATGACGCTCCCCGCCGACATCCCCGCCGACTTGCTGCCACCCCGCGTTCGCCCGGTGGATCGGCTTGGCTTTACCCTGTTCCTGGCTGCGCTGGTGCACCTGGCGCTGATCCTTGGCGTGGGCTTTACCATGGTCAAACCGGCGGAAGTCCGTCAGACCATGGACATCACCCTGGCCACCTTCAAAAGCGAAAAAGCGCCCGCGAAGGCCGACTACCAAGCCCAGGCTAACCAGCAGGGCAGCGGCACGCTGGATAAGAAGGCGGTGCCGACCACCACCGAAGTGGCGCCGTTCCAGGACAGCAAGATCAACAAGGTCACCCCGCCACCTGCGGCCAAGCCCGAAGTGGTGCAGCCGGCCCCGCAAAAGTCCGCCGTGGCTACCCAAGCGCCCAAGGCGCAGAAGGTCGAACCCAAGCCCAAGGAAAGCAAGCCGCAGCCCAAGCCCGCGGCCACGCCTGATTTCGACAGCTCGCAGCTGTCGAGCCAGATCGCCAGCCTTGAGGCGGAGCTGTCCAACGAACAGCAGATGTATGCCAAACGCCCGCGTATCCACCGCCTGAACGCGGCCTCGACCATGCGCGACAAGGGCGCCTGGTACAAGGAAGAGTGGCGCAAGAAGGTCGAGCGGGTGGGCAACCTCAACTATCCCGACGAAGCGCGTCGACAGCAGATCTACGGCAATTTGCGCATGATGGTGTCGATCAACCGCGATGGTTCGCTGTATGAAGTGCTGGTGTTGGAGTCGTCCGGGCAAGCGGTGCTGGACCAGGCGGCGCAGCGCATCGTAAGGCTGGCCGCGCCGTTTGCGCCGTTTACCGGGGATCTGGCGGAATATGACCGGCTGGAGATCATTCGGACCTGGCGGTTTGCGCGTGGGGATCGGTTGTCCAGTAACTGATATTTTGACTGTTCCGGCCCTTTCGCGGGCAAGCCCGCTCCCACAGGAACAGCGCCACCTTCGACCTTGGCGCCGCATCTGTGGGAGCGGGCTTGCCCGCGAAGAGGCCGGCACAAGCGACACACAACCACCTTGTCAGCCTCGCCACCTGGCGCCACACTATCCCCCATGAAAACCCTCGCCCCGAGCTACCTCAAGCATCAGTTCCTGATCGCCATGCCGCACATGGCCGATCCGAACTTCGCCCAGACCCTCACGTACATCGTCGAGCACAACGCCAATGGCGCCATGGGCCTGGTGGTCAATCGACCTCAGGAGCTGAACCTGGCGGACATTCTTGAGCAGTTGCGCCCGGACGAAGAACCACCGGCCAGCACCCTGCAGGTGCCGATCTACCAAGGCGGACCGGTGCAGACTGATCGCGGCTTTGTGCTGCACAGCAGCGAATGCAGCTTCCAGGCCACCGTTGCGCTGGAGGGGCTGTCGCTCAGCACCTCCCAGGATGTGTTGCTTGCCATCGCTGCCGGGGTCGGCCCGAAACAGAGCCTCATCACCCTCGGCTATGCCGGCTGGGAAGCAGGCCAACTGGAAGCGGAGCTGGCCGACAACGCCTGGCTCAACTGCCCGTTCGACGCGGACATCCTCTTTGGCCTGGCCAGCGAACAGCGCTTGGGCGCCGCAGCCGCCAGCCTGGGCATCAACCTCAGCCTGCTGACCAGCCAGGCGGGCCACGCCTGATGGCCGAATTGCGCCTACTGCTGGGCTTCGACTACGGCAGCAAACAGATTGGCGTGGCCGTTGGCCAGGTGATCACCGGCCAGGCCCGCGAGCTTTGCACCCTGAAAGCCCAGAACGGCGTACCGGACTGGGCTCAGGTGGAGAAACTGATCAACGAGTGGAAGCCAGACGCCATTGTCGTCGGCCTACCACTGAACATGGACGGCACGCCCAGCGAGATGAGCGAGCGCGCCGAAAAGTTCGCCCGCCGCCTTAACGGCCGCTACAACCTGCCAGTACACACCCACGATGAACGCCTGACCACCTTCGAGGCCAAGGGCGAGCGCATGGCCCGTGGCGGCCAGCGCGGCAGCTACCGTGACAACCCGGTCGATGCCATCGCCGCTGCCCTGCTGCTGCAAGGGTGGCTGGAGGCCAATACCTAATTTTCCGCTTTGCCGTCGGGCCAACCCGGCGCCGCCCTCCAGGAGACACGCAATGAGCCTACCCAATCCCGCCGAGCTGATCCGGCAGATGGCTGTCGACCTTCGCGCCCATCTGGCCCGCCGCGGCATCAGCGAGCCGCGCTTCATTGGCATTCGCACTGGTGGTGTCTGGGTTGCCCAGGCCCTGCAGGCGGAAATGGCCGATCAAAGCCCGTTGGGCACCCTGGACGTGTCCTTCTACCGCGACGACTTCAGCCAGAACGGCCTGCACCCGCAAGTGCGCCCGTCGGAGTTGCCGTTCGAAGTCGAAGGCCAGCACCTGGTGCTGATCGACGACGTGCTGATGAGCGGCCGCACCATTCGCGCCGCACTCAACGAATTGTTCGACTACGGCCGCCCGGCCAGCGTGACCCTGGTCTGCCTGCTCGACCTGGATGCCGGCGAACTGCCGATACGCCCCAATGTGCTTGGCGCCACCCTGTCGCTGGCCGCCCATGAACGGGTAAAATTGACCGGCCCCGCCCCGCTCGCCCTTGAGCGCCAGGACCTCGCCACCGCTTCCGCCCTTTAAGAGTCCACTCGCGATGACGCCAATCGACGCCAAGCGCCCGCTGCAGCTCAATGATCAGGGCCAGCTGCGCCACTTCCTCTCGCTCGACGGTTTGCCCCGCGAACTGCTCACCGAGATCCTCGACACCGCCGACTCGTTCCTCGAAGTCGGCGCCCGGGCCGTCAAGAAAGTCCCGTTGCTGCGCGGCAAGACCGTGTGCAACGTGTTCTTCGAGAACTCGACCCGTACCCGCACCACCTTCGAACTGGCCGCCCAGCGGCTGTCGGCCGACGTGATCAGCCTCAATGTGTCGACCTCCTCGACCAGCAAGGGCGAAACCCTGTTCGACACCCTGCGCAACCTCGAAGCCATGGCCGCCGACATGTTCGTCGTGCGCCACAGCGACTCGGGCGCCGCGCACTTCATCGCCGAGCACGTGTGCCCGGATGTTGCGGTGATCAACGGCGGCGACGGCCGCCATGCGCACCCGACCCAGGGCATGCTCGACATGCTGACCATCCGCCGCCACAAAGGCAGCTTCGAGAACCTCTCGGTGGCGATCGTCGGCGATATCCTGCACTCGCGCGTGGCCCGCTCCGACATGCTCGCACTCAAGTCGCTGGGCTGCCCGGACATCCGCGTGATCGGCCCGAAAACCTTGATCCCGATCGGCATCGAGCAGTATGGGGTGAAGGTCTACACCGACCTCGCCGAAGGCCTCAAGGATGTCGACGTGGTGATCATGCTGCGCCTGCAGCGCGAGCGCATGGCTGGCGGCCTGCTGCCCAGCGAAGGTGAGTTCTACCGCCTGTTCGGCCTGACCACCGCGCGCCTGGCAGGCGCCAAGCCTGACGCCATCGTCATGCACCCGGGGCCGATCAACCGCGGCGTTGAGATCGAATCGGCAGTGGCCGATGGCAAACACTCGGTGATCCTCAACCAGGTCACCTACGGCATCGCCGTGCGCATGGCAGTACTGTCCATGGCCATGAGCGGGCAGAACGCGCAACGTCAACTCGACCAGGAGAACGCCCAGTGACCCTCAGCATTCTTGGCGCCCGGGTCATCGACCCCAAGAGTGGCCTGGACCAGGTCACCGACCTGCACCTGGACGGCGGCCGCATTGCCGCCATCGGCGCGGCCCCGGCCGGGTTCAGCGCCAGCCGCACGATCCAGGCCGACGGCCTGATCGCCGCGCCCGGCCTGGTCGACCTCGGCGTATCCCTGCGTGAGCCGGGTTACAGCCGTAAAGGCAGCATCGCCAGCGAAACCCGCGCGGCCGTGGCCGGCGGCGTCACCAGCCTGTGCTGCCCGCCGCAGACCAAACCCATACTGGACACCTCGGCAGTGGCCGAGCTGATCCTCGACCGTGCCCGTGAAGCCAGTAACAGCAAGGTCTACCCGATCGGCGCCCTGACCAAGGGCCTGGAAGGCGAGCAACTGGCCGAACTGGTGGCCCTGCGCGACACCGGCTGCGTGGCCTTCGGCAATGGCCTCAAGGAAATCCCCAACAACCGTACCTTGGCCCGCGCCCTGGAATACGCCGCCACCTTCGACCTGACCGTGGTGTTCCACTCCCAGGACCGTGACCTGGCCCAGGGCGGCCTGGCCCACGAAGGCGCCACGGCCAGCTTCCTCGGCCTGCCCGGCATCCCGGAAAGCGCCGAGACCGTGGCCTTGGCGCGCAACCTGCTGCTGGTGGAACAAAGCGGCGTGCGCGCGCACTTCACCCAGATCACCAGCGCCCGCGGCGCCCGACTGATTGCCCAGGCCCAGCAGCTTGGATTGCCGGTGACTGCCGATGTGGCGCTGTACCAGCTGATCCTCACCGATGAGTCGCTGCGCGACTTCTCCAGCCTGTACCACGTGCAGCCGCCGCTGCGCAGCCCAGCTGACCGCGACGGCTTGCGCGAAGCCGTGAAATCGGGGGTGATCCAGGCGATCTCCAGCCATCACCAGCCGCACGAGCGTGATGCCAAGCTGGCACCGTTTGGTGCGACGGAGCCAGGCATCAGCAGTGTCGAACTGCTGCTACCACTGGCCATGACCCTGGTCGACGATGGCCTGCTCGACCTGCCGACCCTGCTGGCCCGCCTGACCAGCGGCCCGGCCTCTGCCATGCGCCTACCGGCGGGTGAGCTGAAGGTGGGTGGCGCGGCCGACCTGGTGCTGTTCGATGCCAAGGCCTCGACCGTTGCCGGTGAACAGTGGTTCTCGCGTGGCGACAACTGCCCGTTCATCGGCCACTGCCTGCCTGGAGCGGTGCGGTATACCCTGGTGGATGGGCATGTCTGCCACGAGGGCTGAGTAACCTTCTTCGCGGGGCAAGTCGGATCGCCGCACCGCCGCTCCCACACGGGTCGGCATATGCAGGCCCCATGTGGGAGCGGCGGTGCGGCGATCCGACTTGCCCCGTGAAGGGGTCAACACAAATAACCTGCCAAGCACGACCACTGATCCTCCAAGGTTGAAATCCTTCCCCCCACCCCCATATGAGTCTGCATCAGGCAATTTTGCCCCGCTGCGTGGAGACTCTCCCTTGACCACCATCGTTTCTGTCCGCCGTAACGGCAAAGTCGTCATGGGCGGCGACGGCCAGGTATCCCTCGGCAACACCGTGATGAAAGGCAACGCCAAGAAGGTTCGTCGCCTGTACCACGGGCAGGTCATCGCCGGCTTCGCCGGTGCCACCGCCGATGCCTTCACCCTGTTCGAGCGCTTCGAAGGCCAGCTGGAGAAACACCAGGGCCACTTGGTCCGCGCCGCCGTCGAGCTGGCCAAGGAATGGCGTACCGACCGCTCCCTGAGCCGCCTGGAAGCCATGCTGGCCGTGGCCAACAAGGACGCATCCCTGATCATCACCGGCAACGGTGATGTGGTCGAACCAGAAGATGGCCTTATCGCCATGGGCTCCGGCGGCGCCTACGCCCAGGCCGCAGCCCGCGCCCTGCTGAACAAGACCGACCTCTCGGCCCGTGAAATCGCCGAGACCGCCCTGAACATCGCGGGTGACATTTGCGTGTTCACCAACCACAACCTGACCATCGAGGAGCAGGACCTGGCCGACTGATCAGCTGTTCTGGCGCCCCGCTCCAGTGGCGGGGCTTTCCCACGCTGACTTCATCTGCCAAAGGACCCTATAAATCATGTCCATGACCCCCCGCGAAATCGTCCACGAACTCAACCGCCACATCATCGGCCAGGACGACGCCAAGCGCGCCGTGGCCATCGCCCTGCGCAACCGCTGGCGGCGCATGCAGCTGCCGGCCGAGCTGCGTGCCGAGGTGACCCCGAAGAACATCCTGATGATCGGCCCGACCGGCGTCGGCAAGACCGAAATCGCCCGTCGCCTGGCCAAGCTGGCCAACGCGCCGTTCCTTAAAGTGGAAGCGACCAAGTTCACCGAAGTGGGCTACGTCGGCCGTGATGTCGAATCGATCATTCGCGACCTGGCCGATGCCGCACTGAAGATGCTGCGCGAGCAGGAAATCATCCGCGTGCGCCACCGCGCCGAAGATGCAGCCGAAGACCGCATTCTCGACGCCCTGCTGCCGCAGGCGCGGGTCACCAGCTTCAGCGAAGAGGCCGCGCAGACCAGCAGCGATTCCAACACCCGTCAGCTGTTCCGCAAGCGCCTGCGTGAAGGCCAGCTGGACGACAAGGAAATCGAGATCGAAGTAGCCGACACTGCGGGCGTAGAAATCGCCGCGCCACCCGGCATGGAAGAGATGACCAACCAGCTGCAGAGCCTGTTCGCCAACATGGGCAAAGGCAAGCGCAAGGCGCGCAAGCTCAAGGTCAAGGAAGCGCTGAAGATGGTGCGCGACGAAGAAGCCAGCCGCCTGGTCAACGACGACGAGCTCAAGGCCAAGGCCCTGGAAGCGGTTGAGCAGCATGGCATCGTGTTCATCGATGAAATCGACAAGGTGGCCAAGCGTGGCAACGTCGGCGGCGCCGATGTGTCCCGCGAAGGTGTGCAGCGCGACCTGCTGCCGCTGATCGAAGGCTGCACCGTGAATACCAAGCTGGGCATGGTCAAGACCGACCACATCCTGTTCATCGCCTCGGGCGCGTTCCACCTGAGCAAGCCGAGCGACCTGGTGCCAGAGCTGCAGGGTCGTTTGCCGATTCGTGTCGAGCTCAAGGCGCTGACCCCGGAAGACTTCGAGCGCATCCTGCAGGAGCCGCATGCTTCGCTGACCGAACAGTACCGCGAGCTGCTCAAGACCGAAGGGCTGAACATCGCGTTCCAGGCCGACGGCATCAAGCGCCTGGCCGAGATTGCCTACCAGGTCAACGAGAAGACTGAAAACATCGGTGCCCGTCGCCTGCACACCCTGCTTGAGCGCCTGCTCGAAGAGGTGTCGTTCAGTGCCGGCGACCTGGCCAGCGCCCATGATGAAACGCCGATTCAGATCGATGCAGCCTATGTGAACAGCCACCTGGGTGAGCTGGCGCAGAACGAAGACCTGTCGCGTTACATCCTGTAAGACCAGCGTCGTTCGCTTCGCGGGCAAGCCCGCTCCCACTGATACAACGCAGCTTTCGTAGGTTGCGCTGATTCTGTGGGAGCGGGCTTGCCCGCGAAGAGGCCCTTGAATACCTGCCTGAGAACCTCGAAGCTAGCTGATCAGCTCCTGAGAGATTCAGCCCATGGCCCGCCTGCCCACCGCCATCAACCTGCACAAAGCCTCAAAGACCCTCAGCCTCACCTACGCCCCCGGCGAGGTCTACCACCTGCCCGCCGAGTTCCTGCGCGTGCATTCCCCCTCCGCCGAGGTCCAGGGCCACGGCAATCCCATCTTGCAATTCGGCAAGATCAACGTCGGCCTTGTCGGTCTAGAACCCGCCGGCCAGTACGCACTGAAACTGACCTTCGATGACGGCCATGACAGCGGCCTGTTCACCTGGGAATACCTCGAGCAACTGTGCCTGCGCCAGGAACAACTCTGGGCTGAGTATCTGGACGAACTGCACAAGGCCGGAAAAGCCCGCGATCCTGCCGAATCCGTGGTCAAACTGATGCTCTAGTACAAGCCATCCAAGAGTTAGAGCGCATTTTCTAATCTCATCTGTTTGAATGCCTGATAGACAGTTCGACACAGAGCTGTCTTGCGCATTACATGAAGTCGGGTTACCAATGGGGCTGGCAAGTTCCCTGCATTGCTTTTCAGGCAATCAGGACCAGGCCGGTTTGTAGAGGTCGCGAGCGAAAGCAGGCAGTCTTCACACGCAGATTCCCCCGCAGCTCATCGCCGAATGCATCCGGCCCGCAGCACCGCTGTTCCTTATCACTGGTCACCCGAGTAGCAGTACCGGGCTGTCGAACCGGTACTCGTCTCAGGACAACGGAGCGTCGTAGATGAGTAACAAGAACAACGATGAGTTGCAGCGGCAAGCCTCGGACAACACCCTGGGGCTGAACCCGGTCATCGGCATCCGCCGCAAGGACCTGCTGAGCTCTGCGCGTACCGTGCTGCGTCAGGCCGTGCGCCAGCCGCTGCACAGCGCCAAGCACGTGGCGCATTTCGGCCTGGAGCTGAAGAACGTGTTGCTGGGCAAGTCGAGCCTGGCCCCCGAGGGCGACGACCGTCGCTTCGTCGACCCGGCCTGGAGCAAGAACCCGCTGTACCGCCGTTACCTGCAAACCTACCTGGCCTGGCGCAAGGAACTGCAGGACTGGATCGGCGACAGCGACCTGTCACCCCAGGACATCAGCCGCGGCCAATTTGTCATCAACCTGATGACCGAGGCCATGGCCCCGACCAATACCCTGTCCAACCCGGCAGCGGTCAAACGTTTCTTCGAAACCGGTGGCAAGAGCCTGCTCGACGGCCTGTCCAACCTGGCCAAGGACATGGTCAACAACGGTGGCATGCCCAGCCAGGTCAACATGGACGCGTTCGAAGTGGGCAAGAACCTCGGCACCAGCGAGGGCGCCGTGGTCTACCGCAACGATGTGCTGGAGCTGATCCAGTACAGCCCCATCACCGAGCAGGTGCATGCCCGCCCGCTGCTGGTGGTGCCGCCACAGATCAACAAGTTCTACGTCTTTGACCTAAGCCCGGAAAAGAGCCTGGCGCGCTTCTGCCTGCGTTCGCAGCAGCAGACCTTCATCATCAGCTGGCGCAACCCGACCAAGACCCAACGCGAGTGGGGCCTTTCGACCTACATCGACGCGCTCAAGGAAGCAGTCGACGCGGTGCTGGCGATTACCGGCAGCAAGGACCTGAACATGCTCGGTGCCTGCTCCGGCGGCATCACCTGCACCGCGCTGGTCGGGCACTACGCCGCGCTCGGCGAGAACAAGGTCAATGCCCTGACCCTGCTGGTCAGCGTGCTGGACACCACCATGGACACCCAGGTTGCGTTGTTCGTCGACGAGCAGACCCTCGAATCGGCCAAGCGCCACTCGTATCAGGCCGGTGTGCTTGAAGGCAGCGACATGGCCAAGGTGTTCGCCTGGATGCGCCCCAACGACCTGATCTGGAATTACTGGGTCAACAATTACCTGCTGGGAAATGAGCCGCCGGTATTCGATATTCTGTTCTGGAACAACGACACCACACGCCTGCCGGCGGCCTTCCACGGCGACCTGATCGAAATGTTCAAGAACAACCCACTGACCCGCTCCGATGCACTGGAAGTGTGCGGCACCCCGATCGACCTGAAGAAGGTCCAGTGCGACATCTTCAGCGTCGCCGGCACCAACGACCACATCACCCCGTGGCAATCGTGCTACCGCTCGGCGCACCTGTTTGGCGGCAAGATCGAGTTCGTGCTGTCCAACAGCGGCCACATCCAGAGCATCCTCAACCCGCCAGGAAACCCCAAGTCACGCTTCATGACCGGTGCCGACCGCCCAGGCGATCCGGTGGCCTGGCAGGAGAACGCCGACAAGCATGCCGACTCCTGGTGGCTGCACTGGCAGAAGTGGCTGGGCGAGCGCGCCGGTGACTTGAAAAAGGCCCCGACACGCCTGGGCAACCGGGCCTATGCCGCAGGTGAGGCCGCCCCGGGGACTTACGTTCACGAACGTTGAGTTGCAACGCCGTGGTTACCCAAGGAGGGGCCACGGCGCTTCATTCACCACAGAGCCATGCGCATGCCGCTACCCTACATATTCAGGACCGTCGAACTGGACGAGCAGTCCATCCGCACTGCTGTCCGGCCGGGCAAGCCGCACCTCACGCCGCTGCTGATTTTCAATGGCATCGGCGCCAACCTGGAGCTGGTGTTCCCGTTCATTGAGGCGCTGGACCCAGACCTGGAAGTCATCGCCTTCGATGTGCCGGGGGTAGGCGGCTCTTCCACCCCGCGCCATCCCTATCGCTTCCCCGGCCTGGCCAAGCTGACCGCGCGCATGCTCGATTACCTGGACTACGGTCAGGTGAACGCCATCGGCGTGTCTTGGGGCGGTGCCCTGGCCCAACAGTTCGCCCATGACTACCCGGAGCGCTGCAAGAAGCTGGTGCTGGCCGCCACCGCCGCTGGTGCGGTGATGGTGCCAGGCAAGCCCAAGGTGCTGTGGATGATGGCCAGCCCGCGGCGCTACATCCAACCCTCGCATGTGATCCGCATCGCCCCGCTGATCTACGGCGGTGGCTTTCGGCGCGATCCCGACCTTGCCATGCACCACGCGTCCAAAGTGCGCTCCGGCGGCAAGATGGGCTACTACTGGCAGCTGTTCGCCGGCCTCGGCTGGACCAGCATCCATTGGCTGCACAAGATCCAGCAGCCCACCCTGGTGCTGGCCGGTGACGACGACCCGTTGATCCCGCTGATCAACATGCGCCTGCTGGCCTGGCGGATTCCCAATGCCCAGCTACACATTATCGACGACGGCCATTTGTTCCTGATCACCCGGGCCGAGGCCGTCGCCCCGATCATCATGAAGTTCCTCCAGCAAGAACGTCAGCGTGCAGTCATGCACCCCCGCCCAGCCTCCGGCGGCTAGGGTGCAGTTTGCTGTCGTTTCGACCTGACCATGGCCTGACGAAGGAGTGCTGCCATGAAAGACAAACCGGCCAAAGGAACGACAACGCTTCCCGCCACCAGCATGAACGTGCAGAACGCCATCCTCGGCCTGCGCGGTCGCGACCTGATTTCCACGCTGCGCAACGTCGGCCGCCACGGCCTGCGCAACCCGCTGCACACCGCCCGCCACCTGCTGGCCCTGAGCGGCCAGCTGGGCCGGGTGATGCTCGGAGACACACCTTATCAACCCAACCCACGCGACGCGCGTTTCAATGACCCGACGTGGAGCCAGAACCCGTTCTACCGCCGTGGCTTGCAGGCCTACCTGGCCTGGCAGAAGCAGACCCGCCTGTGGATCGAGGAAAGCCACCTGGACGATGATGACCGGGCCCGTGCGCATTTTCTGTTCAACCTGATCAACGACGCCTTGGCGCCGAGCAACTCACTGCTCAACCCCTTGGCGGTCAAGGAACTGCTCAATACCGGCGGACAGAGCCTGGTGCGGGGCGTGGCCCATCTGCTCGACGACCTGCGCCACAACGACGGCCTGCCGCGCCAGGTGGATGAGCGCGCCTTCGAGGTCGGCGGCAACCTGGCCTCGACCCCTGGCGCGGTGGTGTTTCGCAACGAGCTGCTGGAGTTGATCCAGTACACGCCGATGAGCGAGAAACAGCACGCCCGGCCGTTGCTGGTGGTACCGCCGCAGATCAACAAGTACTACATCTTCGACCTGCAGGCGAACAACAGCTTCGTCCAGTACATGCTCAAGAATGGCTTGCAGGTGTTCATGGTCAGCTGGCGCAACCCCGACCCGCGCCACCGCGAGTGGGGTCTGTCCAGCTACGTGCAGGCCCTGGAAGAGGCATTGAACGCCTGCCGCAGCATCAGCGGCAACCGCGACCCGAACCTGATGGGTGCCTGCGCAGGTGGCCTGACCATGGCCGCGCTGCAGGGCCACCTGCAGGCCAAACACCAGCTGCGTCGAGTGCGCAGCGCCACCTACCTGGTCAGCCTGCTCGACAGCAAGTTCGACAGCCCCGCCAGCCTGTTCGCCGACGAACAGACCATCGAGGCGGCCAAACGCCGCTCGTACCAACGCGGTGTGCTCGATGGCGGCGAAGTGGCGCGGATCTTCGCCTGGATGCGGCCCAACGACCTGATCTGGAACTACTGGGTCAACAACTACCTGCTCGGCAAGACGCCACCTGCCTTCGACATCCTCTACTGGAACGCCGACAGCACCCGCCTGCCTGCCGCCCTGCATGGCGACCTGCTGGATTTTTTCAAGCACAACCCGCTGACCCATTCCAACGGCCTGGAAGTCTGCGGCACCCCCATCGACCTCAAGCAGGTCGATTTGGACAGCTTCACCGTGGCCGGCAGCAACGACCACATCACCCCGTGGGATGCCGTGTACCGCTCAGCGATGCTGCTGGGTGGCGAGCGGCGTTTCGTGCTGGCCAACAGCGGGCATATCCAGAGCATCATCAACCCGCCCGGCAACCCCAAGGCCTACTACCTGGACAACCCCAAACTGTCGAGCGACCCACGCGCCTGGTTCCACGACGCCACACGCAACGACGGCAGCTGGTGGCCGCTGTGGCTCGACTGGATCACCCCGCGCTCCGGCCCGCTGAAGGCGCCGCGCGAGGCGCTGGGCAACGCCACCTACCCACCGCTGGGCCCCGCGCCAGGCACCTATGTCCTGACCCGATGAGCACCACGACTGGATGAAGACCCGCGACCGTATCCTCGAATGCGCCCTGCAGCTGTTCAACCAGCAGGGCGAGCCGAATGTCTCGACGCTTGAAATCGCCAACGAACTGGGGATAAGCCCTGGCAACTTGTACTACCACTTCCATGGCAAAGAGCCCCTGGTCATTGGCCTGTTCGAGCGCTTCGAAGAAGCACTGATGCCGCTGCTCGACCCGCCGCTGGAGGTGCGCCTGGACGCCGAGGACTACTGGTTGTTCCTGCACCTGATCGTCGAGCGCATGGCCCAGTACCGCTTCCTGTTTCAGGATCTGTCGAACCTGACCGGGCGCCTGCCGAAGCTGGCGCGCGGCATGCGCAGCCTGATCAATGCACTCAAGCGCACGCTCGCAGCATTGCTGGCCAGCCTCAAGGGCCAGGGCCAGGTGGTCAGCGAAACCCAGGCACTGGGGCAACTGGTGGAGCAGATCACCCTGACCCTGATGTTCTCGCTGGACTACCAGCGGGTGCTGGGGCGCGAGGGCGACGTGGGGATCGTGGTGTACCAGGTGATGATGCTGGTGGCGCCGCATCTGCAAACACCGGCGCGGGAGGCGGCGGAGCAGTTGGCGGTGCGGTACTTGGAGGGATAAGTCTGTAGTTTCGGCGGTGGCTTCTTCGCGGGGCAAGCCCGCTCCCACAGGATTTACACAGCTCTGAAGGCCTATGAAAATCCTGTGGGAGCGGGCTTGCCCCGCGAATGGCCCTATGCGGCTGTCAGATCAGTGTGCCGGTAGCCACTGGTGCCGACGGCGCGTTGCTGGCCGGCGCGGCGCTTGGCGCTGGCGCTGCGGTAGCGGCCGGGGCGGCGCTGGCCGCTGGTGCTGCCGGTTTGGCAGCGGCGGGTTTGGCCGGGGCCTTTTTCACCGCAGGCTTTTTCGCCGCGGCAGGTTTGGCTGCCGGCTTGGCGGCAACGGGTTTGGCGGCAGGCTTGGCTGCCGGTTTGGCCGCAGCGGTCTTGGCCGCAGGCTTGGCCGCAGCGGTCTTGGCCGCAGGCTTGGCCGCAGCGGTTTTAGCCGCAGGCTTGGTGGCTGCCTTGGCCAGCGGTTTGGCCGCAGTCTTGCTCGCAGCCGGCTTGGCAGCAGCGCGCGAGGAGATCGGCGTAACCGATGCACCGGTCAGTTTCTCGATCTGCTTGGTCAGGCTATCGACCTGCTGGTGCAGGGCCTTGATCTCGTTGCGGCTCGGCACGCCAAGGCGCGAGATGGCGCTGTTCAGGCGCTTGTCGAAGGCCTCTTCGAGGTCGTTCCACTTGCCCAGCGCGCGGTCTTTCACGCCCGAAACGCGCGAAGTGGTCGAAGCCTTGGCGCTGTCGGCCACATCTTCAGCGGTCTTCTTCGCCTGCTTCTCGGCCTTCTCACCATCCTTTACCAGAGAGTCGAACAGCTTCGGGCCGTCCTGGTCGACTTTCGAATAGATACCCAGCCCAGCCAGCCAGATCTTGCGGGAGTACTTCTCGATCCCGCCGATCCAGGAGCTGCTTTCTTTGTCGGAATTCTTCTTGCCAGCCATCCTGCTCTCCTTATGGTTTGTGCGCGACGCGCTCGAGCAGCTCATGCAGCTGTTCAAGCTTGATGGACAACGCCTCAACGTCATGTTTAGACGGAATGCCGAGGCGATTCAAGGCGCGACCGACCCGCGCGTCGAAAGCTTTTTCGATCTTGTCGAGCTGAACTTCGACCTTGCCGCGTACGCGGCTGACTTCTTCGGTGGCTTCGTCGATCTGGTTGTTGGCCGCGTCGAGCTCTTTGTCGATGCGTTTCTTGCCACGCTTCTCGACACCTTCACCGGCTTTTACCAGTTCCTGGAAGTAGTCGGAACCTTCCTGGCCGACGCGTGCGTATGCGCCAATGCCAGCCAGCCAGATCTTGCGCGCGTAACCGCGCACTTCACCCAGCGCGCTCTGGGCGTCGTCCTTTTTCTTCACATTCACTTTGGCCATGCTCTGTGCCTCATGTTCATCAGTGGAGGGAGGATGCGCCCATGAAAGCTGGGCTGATGCTTAAAGTAGGGAAGAAAGTTAGAAACCTCACCCTAACAACGCGCTTCAGGACCTATTTACCTCACCAGGCAGCACAGTGGCTTCTACCGTTCGCGCTCATTTGCTAACCGGAGCTCGACTGACATGACGGTTTCCACCTCGCCCACCCTTTCCTATCGCCAACTTGTGGCGACCCGCTTCGCCGAACGCCCCACGCTACGACAGCTGCTGGCTACCGAAGGCTTCAGCGTGCTTACCGATCGCTACCCGTGGATCGTTGACAACTATCCACACCTGAACAGCCTCGACCCTTTCACGCTGCTCAAAGCAGCACCTGCACAGCCCTCGCAGCAGCCGCTGGTACAACTGCTGCTGGAGCACCTGCTCAGCGGCCAACCCATGAGTCTGGCTGCTCAGGATCAGCTCAGCCTGGCCCCGCCACAGCCATTCCACGCACAGGAGCAAGGTGCCGACCCCGCCAGGCAGCCGAGAATCACACTGAACATGGCGCACCTCAATCACGATTTCGACGTGCTGCTGCCGGCCATGAACGATGCCTTGCAGCAAGCTCAGATCAGCTTCTGGGCGGGCAGCGAAAGCACGTCCGAGGTTTCCACGCTGCGCTGGCTGGGGCACATCCTGAAAGCGTCCTTGTTGAACAGCGTGGAACGGCAAGGACTGGATGAGCCTGCCAAAAACACGCTTTATCGCCTGCTCGAAGGCGGCGCGGGGATGCCCCCGGTCAGTGGACTGCAGATCTCACTGGGCAGTTCGGGCACTACCCAGTCGTTCACGCTTGCAGACCTGCTGCTCATCAGCCCCGAACGCGTGTTGTGGTGCAACCCGTCGGGCAAAGTACGCAGCTTTGACGATGCGACCACGTTTGCCAGTGCCCTGCGCGCTGAGCTGGCGCAAGCTTATCGTTTTGACGCTTTCGGTTGGGCGCATCGCCCATTGACGATCGCCCCCTTCGAACACCAGGCCAGCGCCCTGCTCAATGGCGTCCTGGAACGGCTCGACCGCGTGGCTATCGCCTCGCGTGCAAACGTCGAGGCGCTGGAGCAAACACTCGACGTGCTGACGGATCCGTCCTGCGAGATCTCTGACCAGTTGCTGCCCAATGTTGACCAACCAGACATCGCCCTACCGGCCTGGCTAGCTTCGGCCGCAACCGATGACCGCCTGCACTACAGCGCTGCCTTGATGCAGCTTTGCGCACGCCAGGCGCAAGCCGCCAGCACGGGCTCACTGGACGACATCGAAGCGCTGGACGCTTACACCAGGCGCCGTCTGCGCGAGCAGATGCAAGCCGACCATCCAGGGCAGACGCCACTGGACCCGGATCTGCTGACTGTCGAGATCTCCGTGGTTATCCAGCTGTCGTCGCAAGGCACCTCCGAGCTGCAGTATCTCAAAAGCATCTCCCTGACCGAGTTGGCCATAACGCGCCTGCACATCGGCTCCAATGAGGTGGCATCGGCCCTGACCTACCAAGGCGGCAAGCCGGACGCAGCCTGGATGACCCTCGATTACCTGCAAGCACTGCTCAAAGACACCGATATTGGTGGCCAGTACCCCGTGTATGTTGCCCGTGAGCTTCGGGCGTTCGACAAGGAGCCCGAGCGCGTACAGCGCTTCGCCAGAGAATGGCGTGCCAACCTCGCATTCACCGCCCTCAAGGCCAAGATCGACAGCCACATCGGCGAGCTCGCCTGTCAGACCATCGTTGATTTCTGCCTGGACAAGGCATTGCCAACCGAACCGCTGACCTTTTCTCCACTGGTGCTGCAACCCTTCACTGGCGCTACCGAAGGCGACCAGGTGCATGGCATGTTCCTGCTGCATGTCCCGATGGCCGGCAGCTATCTGCTCTACCGCCCATTTTTTGCCGACCGTCCGTTGGTCGAGCACGCCAGCCTGGATGCACTGATGGTAGAGCTGCGCACGAACGCGCAATTGCAGGAAAACGTGTTGGACTGGATCGATGATGAGCACCGCGCGGTTTATCACAACGGTGGTTTCCTGCGGCCCCACCTGCACCCACGCATGTCGAAGTTGGCGCATCTGCTGGGCGGCGGCGCAGAGTGGACAGACGCTGCGCTGGAGCGCCTGCGAACGCCGGTGACCCTTGTGCATGAACCTTGGCGCAGCGACCTGGACCGTAAGGTACACGCCGCCAGAGTTCAGGCGCTGTTGCTGCTCGCCTCCCGCCAGACGCTCTCGAATTCACAGCAGCGCTGGGCGCTCGCCTGCCGGCTGGGGTGGATGCTGTTCAACGCCACCACCCCCTTGCTGCGCGGCCCTGCAGCAGTCGTGGCGTGGCTGGTTGCAGCCGTGGCAGAAGCAAAGGATGACCTGTCCGCGCTCACGGGGGGCACTCTGCAGGAGCAGGCCCTGGCCCTCACTGACCTGCTGGCCAATATCGCCATGTTGCTGATTCATGACGGGGCTGGCGCGCCGCATGAGGCACCCTCGGTGCGGCGCCAGGGTCCGTTACCCCCACTTGAGGGCCTGCAAGCCCGGGCATCGGCTACTGCGGTTCTACGCGAAGCGCCAAATCAAGGGGATTGGCAGGCGCCGGCCCACCGTCAGACCCACCTTACGGTCATGAACTGGAATGATAACCAGCGCGTGGGCAACCTTACCCCACAGAATCGCCAGTCACTTGGCCAACTGCAGGCGACCCTTGCTCTGGAGGGGCATGCGCCGCAGCGCCAAGGCCGCCTGCGCGGGTTGTATGCCATCGGCGGCCGCCACTACGTGAAATTGCAAGATGGCGTGTATGAAGTACAGGAAAGCCAGACCGGCCTGCGCATCATCGGCCCGCCGCAAGGCCCGGATGAGTGGCAAACCCAGTGGGGTGGCGACCCGGATGGCTATCATATTATCGGCCGTCAGCGCCGTTACGGCCCGTGGCTGACGCGTAGGCACGGTGCCTGGGTTGTGGACCTGGCGTTGGCAGGTGGCATGCCCAGGACCCGGCAGCAGGTCACCGCAGAAAACCGTCAGCAGTACGACAGCCTGCGCCAAGCCGTGGATGCGAATCACGTCGAGCTCAAGAAGATCAAACCGCTGCTGGAATCGAACCAGCAGTTGCTGCAAGGGTACGATGACAAAGCGAGTGCATTCGGGGTGGCATTAGCCAGGCTGGGCGGTGTGGCGGCCATGGACGACTCGCTCAAGCAACAGAGCCTGGAACTGGCGGCCGAGCGCCTGGTGCTACGCCCGCAACTGCGCACGGTATCGCTGTGCCTGGAAAAACAGTCGTCGCTGCTGCAGAAGAATGTCGCGCTCTTCCGTCAGTTGATGGAGCCTCGTTTCGTCAAGTTCGACCAGCAAGGTGGCGCCCGACGCAGCATGGGGCTGTGGACCGAAACATTGATGGAAACGGACATCCTCCTGCTCCGCCGCCTGCTGGAACAACTGGATAACGAAGGCATTCAACAGCAGGCGGTGGGGCTGAAACAGATACCCACCACCGATGAGCAGGTACGACGCCATACGACTTTCCGCGCAACGATCAGCGACACGCTCGCCATCGTGGGCCGCCTGCTGGATGTCAGCGAACGCCTCGACAGCCTCCTGCCCGAAACGCTCGATGACCCGCAGATTGCCTTCCAAACCAAGGACAAGAAAACCAAGGTCGAAGAAGCCGTGGCCCTACGCCCCTACTCGACGCTGATCATTCGCGCACAGAAACTCAGTGACCAGGCCTACCTGATGCTGGACAAGACGCGGTTGACCGAACAGGCGGCCGTCGACCTGTTGCCTTTGCAGCAGACATTGAGCAACAGGCAGTTTTCTCAAATCATCTGGACCCACGATGGCATCGCAACGGCAAACCTGACCCAAGCCGAGCAAGCGGAATTGCTTGGCGACGCGTTGCGCGAGTATCAAGCCACGCTCGGCAAGGCTCAGTACCTGCAGTCCTTCGATGACCCGGCCCTGGACCAGCCCCTGTTGCAGGCGTACGTCGATGGTTTGTCGATGTTGACCCGCATCACCGAAACGCAATTGGCCCGCACGCTCGCCAACCTCGACAGCGGCGCGAGCCCGGCGCCGGCGCCGGTGATGTACCGTGTCCAACCGCGCAAAAGCACCGTCATCAGGACCGCACAAGGTCGCAGGCTGTTGGTGAGCCGCTCGCAAGGCAGCAATCAGGCGGTTCAGCATGACCCGGTCACCCAGCAACCTGCCAGTACCTTCGAGCAGCGGGACGGCACGTGGTTCGAGCTGCCAGCCCCGGAGCGTCCGACAGCACTCGATCTGTCCGGACTTCGCCAACGCGCGAACCACCTGCTCGCCAACCGAGACGTGCGCATCGCCAAGGCCGCTCGTCACCTCAACGAACCGAACGCCCTGGCAGATCTCATGGACTGGCATGCGCAGGACATTCTGCAAACCACGACTAAGATCAAGGCCGCCGAGGACACGCCCCGGCTGCGGGAACTGACCCGCGAGCTGGGTGACGCGGCGCGCTATGTGGAAGCAGAAAAAAAACGCCTGCTGACCCAAGCCTACTTCAGCACGCGACATCCCGATGGCACTGCACTGCGTTACCTGCACGACCAACAACGCCTGCAGATCAGGCGCACCGTGGTGCGAAAGCCGACGCGCCGCGCTGATGATTATCTGGATGTGTATGAAATCCGCGATAGGCAGGCCCCCGAAGTGCTCTGGGAGGCGCATTTTCATTATCCCGACAAACAGGCAAACGCCAGAAGCTTCATCAAAGGCCACTTGAAGTTCTGGGAGCCCCGCAGCCTGGAGCGTGAAGCGCAGCTCAAGAGCGCCACCAACGCTGAACGCATCCAGATCTACCGGGGGGATCTCAAGCTTGAAGAGGTGGCAGACATCATTCCGTTCCCGGCCGATTGACCGTCGCGCCCCACTCAGGCCAGCGCCTTGTCCAGCGCGCGCTCGATCTCGCTCTTGATGCTGGCGCCCATCATCGACAGCATCATGCCCAGCTTCAGTTCGACGCGGATGCTGTCTTCGCCAATGTGCACGCTGCCATTGGCGCCGCTGCGGGCCACGTCCACACGGTCACCGTTCCAGGTGGCCTTGAGGTCGTATTCGCGACTCAGCTTGTCCACCAGCGCTTCGGCTTTGGCGCGGGCGGCCTCGCGGCCGAGGGTATGTTTGCGTTCGACGCTGATCTGGGTCATGCGGGTGATCCTGGGTATGAAGACATAATCGTCATTATGCCCGCCCCTGCCGCAGGGCACACCCCGCCAAGACAAATCCGCCGGTTCGCCCTAGAATGGCGGTAATTTTTTCCGGTGAAGCGATATGAACGACCAGCGCAAAGGCGAACACGCCGAACCCACCACGCATTTTGGCTATCAGGACGTGCCTGAGAGCCAGAAGGCGAAGAAAGTCGCCGAAGTGTTCCACTCGGTGGCCGCCAAGTACGACCTGATGAACGACGTGCTCTCCGGCGGCATGCACCGCCTGTGGAAACGCTTCACCATCGAGCTGTCGGGCGTGCGCAGCGGCAACCGCGTGCTGGATATCGCCGGCGGTACCGGCGACCTGGCCGCCAAGTTCTCGCGCCTGGTCGGCCCGACCGGCCAGGTGGTGCTGGCCGACATCAACGAGTCGATGCTCAAGGTCGGCCGCGACCGCCTGCTCGACCGCGGCGTGGCCGGCAACATCGAGTTCGTCCAGGCCGACGCTGAAAAACTGCCGTTCCCGGACAACCACTTCGACTGCGTGACCATCGCCTTCGGCCTGCGCAACGTCACCCACAAGGACGAAGCCATCCGCTCGATGCTGCGCGTGCTCAAGCCCGGTGGCCGCCTGTTGATCCTGGAATTCTCCAAGCCGACCAACAAACTGATGTCCAAGGCCTACGACGCTTACTCGTTCGCCTTCATGCCACTGGCCGGCAAGCTGATCACCAATGATTCCGAAAGCTATCGCTATCTCGCCGAGTCGATCCGCATGCACCCCGACCAGGAAACGCTCAAGAGCATGATGGTCGACGCCGGTTTCGACCGCGTCACCTACCACAATATGACCAGCGGCATCGTTGCCGTGCACCGGGGAATCAAGCCCTGATGCTGCTGGCAGGGCTGCTCGCCAGCGTCGAACATGGCCTGAACCGCGTCCTGCGCATGGACAGCACGGCGCTGCCGCGGCTGGCCGCGCTGGAAGGCAAGGTCATTGAAATCGACTGCCGCCAGCCGGCCCTGCAGGTGTTCATCCTGCCCGATGAAGAGGGCCTGATGCTCGCCGCCCACTGGGAGGGCGAGGTCGACTGCAGCCTGCGCGCCCCAGCTGGGAGCCTGTTGCAATTGGCCGTGGCCAAGGACAAGAGCGCCGTGCTGCACAGCCCGCAGGTCGAGCTGCATGGCGACAGCGCCGTGTTGCTCGATTTGTTCGGTGTGGTGCAGGACCTGGAACTGGACTGGGAGCACGAGCTGCAACGCTGGCTCGGCCCGGTTGCCACGGCGTTGCTCGCCGGCCACGTGCGCCTGCGCGCGCGCTGGACCCGCCAGGGCCTGGCACGCTTCAGCCAGAACCTCTCCGAATACCTGGCCGAAGAGTCGCGCACCCTGGTGGGTAAACGCGAAGCCGAAGCCGCCTTCAGCGAGCTCGACAGCCTGAAGGTCGACATAGAACGCCTCGTGGCGCGCCTACAGCGCCTCTCCCGATCCCTCGATACCAGCGATAACGCATGAAGCTGCTCGCCGTCCGCCGTCTCTTCCGCATCCAGCGCGTAGTGATCCGCTACCGCCTGGATGACCTGCTGTTCGACCTGCCGCTGCCCTGGTGGCTGCGCAGCCTGCGCCTGCTGATGCCTTGGCGCTGGCTGCCGCGCAAGCCGTCCGAGCTGACCCGCGGCGCCCGCCTGCGCCTGGCGCTGCAGGACCTGGGGCCGATCTTCATCAAGTTCGGCCAGCTGTTGTCGACCCGCCGCGACCTGCTGCCTACCGACATCGCCGACGAGCTGATGGGGCTGCAGGACCGTGTACCGCCGTTTGACCCACAGCAGGCGGTGGCGCTGATCGAAGAACAGCTGGGTGCCAAGGTCGGTGAAGTGTTCAGCCGCTTCGACGTCGAACCCCTGGCCTCCGCCTCGGTGGCCCAGGTGCATGCCGCACGCCTTAAAAGCGGTGAGGAGGTGGTGGTCAAGGTGGTGCGCCCGGGCCTCAAGCCTGTGATCGCTCAGGACCTGGCCTGGCTGTTCCTGATCGCCAAGGCCGCCGAGCGCGCCTCGGCCGATGCCCGTCGCCTGCACCCGGTGGAAATCGTCGGCGACTACGAAAAGACCATCTACGACGAGCTCGACCTGCTTCGCGAGGCGGCCAACGCCAGCCAGCTGCGACGCAACTTCGAAGGCTCGGAGCTGATGTACGTGCCCCAGGTGTACTGGGACCTGTGCCGCCCCAAGGTGCTGGTGATGGAGCGCATCTACGGCGTGCCGGTGACCGACATGGCAACCCTCGCCGACCAGCGCACCGACATGAAGCTGCTGGCCGAGCGCGGCGTCGAGGTGTTCTTCACCCAGGTGTTCCGCGACAGCTTCTTCCATGCCGACATGCACCCCGGCAACATCTTCGTCAGCACGGTCAAGCCGTGGAGCCCGCAATACATTGCCATCGACTGCGGCATCGTCGGCAGCCTCACCGCCGAAGACCAGGACTACCTGGCGCGCAACCTGTTTGCGTTCTTCAAGCGTGATTACCGCCGCGTGGCGCAGTTGCACATCGACTCCGGCTGGGTGCCGGCGCACACCAAGGTCAACGAGTTCGAAGCGGCGATCCGCACCGTGTGCGAACCGATCTTCGAAAAACCGTTAAAGGATATTTCCTTCGGCCAGGTGCTGATGCGCCTGTTCCAGACCGCCCGGCGCTTCAACATGGAAGTGCAGCCGCAGCTCGTACTGTTGCAGAAAACCCTGCTCAACATCGAAGGCCTGGGCCGTCAGCTGTACCCCGACCTTGACCTGTGGAGCACCGCCCAGCCCTACCTGGAACGCTGGATGCGCGAGCGTTACAGCCCCAAGGCGGTACTGGGCAATATCTACAGCCAGGCCGAGCAGCTGCCGCACCTGGCTGGCATGACCCGCGACCTGCTCGAACGCCTGTCGCAACCGCACCTGCACGACCCGCAATTGCCTGAGCGCCGCCGCCAGGGCGACCGCTGGCCGCTGCGCCTGCTCGGTGCCAGCCTGCTCGGCGGCGGCGCGGTGCTGGCCGCCAGCGCCGCCGGGGCCGCCAGCTTGGCCGCACCGGCGGCGTGGCCGGCCTGGCTGATGTTGGCCGCCGGCCTGTACCTGATCGTGCGCCAATAGCCAGCCGCGCGGCTGGCTGGCACACTAGCGCAAAGGGCCCGGTACTGAAGCGGGCCCGGTTTTGGAGTCGACGATGAAAGACTGGCTGGACGAGATCAAGTGGAACAGCGATGGCCTGGTACCGGCGATCGCCCAGGACCACAAGACCGGACGCGTGCTGATGATGGCCTGGATGAACCGCGAATCGCTGGCGCTGACTGCCGCCGAGCAACGTGCCATCTACTGGTCGCGTTCGCGTGGCAAGCTATGGCGCAAGGGCGAGGAATCGGGCCATGTGCAGAAGCTGCACGAGATGCGCCTGGACTGCGATGCCGACGTGATCATCCTGATGGTCGAGCAACTGGGCCATATCGCCTGCCATACCGGCCGTGAAAGCTGCTTCTACCGCGTCTTCGAAGCCGGCCAGTGGAAAACCGTCGACCCGGTGTTGAAAGACCCGGATGCCATCTACAGCGCAGGACACTGACATGAGCGACACCCTCAACCGCCTGGCCGAAGTGCTCGAAGAACGCAAGCACGCCGCCGCCGACAGCTCCTACGTGGCCAGCCTGTACCACAAGGGCCTGAACAAGATTCTGGAAAAGCTCGGCGAAGAATCCGTCGAGACCATCATCGCTGCCAAGGATGCCGAGGTCAGCAAGGATTACAGCGATGTCATCTATGAAACCGCCGACCTGTGGTTTCATAGCCTGGTCATGCTCAGCGCACTGGGCCAGCATCCACAAGCCGTGCTCGACGAGCTGGAGCGCCGTTTCGGCCTTTCCGGGCACGATGAAAAGGCCGCGCGCCAGCCGTCGGCTTGAGCAAACAGAATTCTAGGAGAGCACCATGGGTATTTTTGACTGGAAACACTGGATCGTCCTGCTGGTCGTCGTCGTGCTGGTATTCGGCACCAAGAAGCTGAAGAACCTGGGCGGTGACCTGGGTGAATCGATCAAGGGCTTCCGCAAGGCCATGAACGACGAAGAGACCAAGCCGGCCGAGCAAACCCCGCCGCCTGCACAGCCCGTCCCGCCGGTACAGGCCACCCAGCAGCAGGCCGCCGCGCCGCAGCAGGGCCACACCATCGAGGGCCAGGCCCAGCCGGTCCAAGAGCCGCAGCGGAAAGACTGAGCCATGTTCGGCATCAGCTTCAGTGAGTTGCTACTCGTCGGCCTGGTCGCCTTGCTGGTGCTCGGCCCCGAGCGCCTGCCCGGCGCCGCGCGTACGGCGGGGCTGTGGATCGGCCGGCTCAAGCGCAGCTTCAATGCGATCAAGATGGAGGTCGAGCGTGAAATTGGTGCCGACGACATCCGCCGCCAGCTGCACAACGAGCACATCCTGCAAATGGAACAGGAAGCCAAGCGCATCCTCAACCCGCTGACGCCGCCGGCCCAGCCGTCCGCCACTGCGGTCACCGAACAGCCTGCCGCCACGCCAGCGCCTGAGCAGCCCGACCCGCCTCAACCGCCGCGAGCCCCATGAGCGAAAAACCGCAAGACGACCAGCCGATGCCGCTGGTCTCGCACCTGACCGAACTGCGCACCCGCCTGCTGCGCTGCGTCGCCGCGATCTTCCTGATCTTCGCCGGGCTGTTCTCCTTCGCCCAGCAGATCTACACGTTGGTTTCGGCGCCGTTGCGCGACCACTTGCCGGCCAATGCGACGATGATCGCCACCGACGTGGCCTCGCCGTTCCTGACGCCGTTCAAGCTGACCATGATCGTCTCGCTGTTTCTGGCGATCCCATTCATCCTCCAGCAGATCTGGGGCTTCATCGCGCCCGGGCTGTACCGCCACGAAAAGCGCATCGCCATCCCGCTGCTGGTGTCGAGCATCTTCCTGTTCTACGCCGGCATGGCCTTCGCCTATTTCCTGGTGTTCCCGCTGATGTTCAAGTTCTTCGCCGCGGCCACCCCGGATGGCGTGGCGATGATGACCGACATCGCCAACTACCTCGACTTCGTCATGACCCTGTTCTTCGCCTTCGGCGTGGCCTTCGAGATCCCGGTAGCGGTGGTGCTGCTGGTGTGGATCGGCGTGGTCGATGTGCAGTACCTGAAGAAGATCCGCCCGTACGTGATCATCGGCTGCTTCGTGGTCGGCATGATCCTCACCCCGCCGGACATCTTCTCGCAGACCCTGCTTGCCGTGCCCATGTGGTTGTTGTTCGAGATCGGCGTGCTGTGTGGCAGCCTGATCCGCAAGCGCAGCCACGGCGACGATGAAGCGGCCAACGACCACAACGACCAGCCGCCAGCGACTCAATCGTGAACCTGTTGCTTCTTGAAGAGGCCGACTTCGTCTCGGCCGACCGCGTCGTCCTTGCCGATCGGCGCTTTACCCACATGCAGGAAATCCACCGCGTGGCGGTGGGCGACAGCCTGCGCGTGGGCCGCATCAATGGCCTGATGGGCAGCGCCACGGTAATGCGCCTTGCACAGCACGAAGCCGAACTGCAGGTCGGCTTCGACCAACCGCCGCCGCCCAAGCTGCCACTGACCCTGGTGCTGGCCGTGCCACGGCCGAAGATGCTGCGCCGGCTGTTTCAGACCGTTGCCACCTTGGGTGTGCAGCGACTGATCCTGGTCAACAGCTACAAGGTCGAGAAAAGCTTCTGGCAGACTCCGTTTCTCAACCCCGAAAGCATTCGCGAGAACCTCATCCTGGGCCTTGAGCAGGCCCGCGACACGGTGTTGCCCGAGGTGATCATCGAGAAGCGCTTCAAGCCCTTCGTCGAAGACCGCCTGCCCGCCATCGCCGACGGCACCCTCGGCCTGGTCGGCCACCCCGGCCCCTACCCCGCCTGCCCGCGTGCAGTCGAAGGCCCCGTAACCCTGGCCATCGGACCCGAGGGTGGCTGGATCCCCTACGAAGTCGACTTGCTGGGCAAGGCCGGCTTGGCGCCGGTACAGCTGGGCGAGCGCATCTTGCGGGTGGAAACTGCCGTAACTGCCCTGCTCTCAAGGATTTTCTGACAAACGGGTCAGCTTTCACCCATCAAGTTTCCCCGGCGCAGGCCGATGGTTATGGCAACACAACAATAAGCCATGCTGCCACGTTGCCGGGGAGTCGAACATGTACCAATGGTTTTCCCAATCGCTGGGGAATGTAAGCGTCAATCGCAAGTTGGGGCTGGGCTTCGGCCTGGTGTTACTGATGACCTTGGCCATCACCTTCACCGGGTGGATGGGCATGGATAGCATCATCGAACGGGGCGACAAGCTGGGTAATATCTCTGTCATCCAGCAACACACCCAAGACCTGCGTATTGCCCGCCAGCACTATGAGCGTAAGCCGGACCCAAGCGCAATCAACGAGGTGGAACAGGCGCTCAGCACGCTGGAGCGTCAGGTGCAGCTGATGCTCGGTCAGATCGAACAACCTGCCGACCACCAGCGCCTACAGCAACAGATGGAGGCTATCCGCCTCTATCGCCAGGCGTTCAACGAGCTCAAGCAGGGCGCCGTCGAACAGTCACTGCAACGCATGGCCGACCAAGGCACGGTGCTGCTGCAGACCAGTCAGGCGATGACCGCTTCGCAGACCCAGGTGCGTGACGCCGGCGCCAGCCAGGCCAAGGCCATGCTAGCCGGCGCAACCGCCTTGGCCATGGTTTTGGGCCTGCTCGCCGCCTGGGTCATCACTCGGCAGATCATCCTGCCCCTGCGCCAGACGTTGGTAGCCGCAGAACGGGTCGCCAGCGGCGACCTCCGCCAGGATCTGCACAGCTCGCGTCGCGACGAGCTCGGTCAGCTGCAAGCCAGCATGCAGCGCATGACCCAAGGCCTGCGCGAACTGATCGGCGGCATCGGCGACGGCGTCACCCAGATCGCCAGCGCCGCCGAGGAGCTGTCGGCCGTGACCGAACAGACCAGCGCCGGGGTCAACAATCAGAAGGTTGAGACCGACCAGGTGGCGACCGCCATGAACCAGATGACCGCCACCGTGCATGAAGTCGCGCGCAACGCCGAGCAAGCCTCGGAAGCGGCGCTGGCGGCGGACCAGCAAGCCCGCGAGGGTGATCGGGTGGTCAGCGAGGCGGTGACGCAGATCGAGCGCCTGGCCCGCGAAGTGGTGAATTCCAGCGAAGCGATGAACCAGCTCAAGGCCGAAAGCGACAAGATCGGCAGCGTGCTCGATGTGATCAAGTCGGTGGCCCAGCAAACCAACCTGCTGGCGCTCAACGCGGCCATCGAAGCGGCCCGTGCCGGTGAAGCCGGCCGTGGCTTCGCCGTGGTCGCCGACGAAGTGCGCAGCCTGGCCCAGCGTACCCAGCAATCCACCGAAGAGATCGAGGAGCTGATCGCCGGCCTGCAAAGCGGTACCCAGCGGGTGGCCAGCGTGATGGACGCCAGCCGCCAGCTCACCGACAGCAGTGTCGAGCTGACCCGCCGCGCCGGTGGCTCGCTGGATACCATCACCCGCACCGTATCGTCGATCCAGGCGATGAACCAGCAGATCGCCACCGCAGCCGAGCAACAAAGCGCGACAGCCGAAGAGATCAACCGCAGCGTGATGAATGTGCGGGATATCTCCGACCAGACTTCGGCCGCGAGTGAAGAAACGGCGAGTTCAAGTGTCGAACTGGCTCGGTTGGGCACCCATCTGCAAGGCCTGGTCGGGCGGTTCAGACTTTGAGATAGTCAGGGCCGCTATGCGGTCCCTTCGCGGGGCGAGCCCGCTCCCACAGGTACTTCACAGGCTTGAGGCATGTGGATACTTTGTGGGAGCGGGCTCGCCCCGCGAAGGGGTCACCGCTGTCAGAGCACCTGGCGCAGGAAGGCCTGGGCCCGCGGATCCTTCGGCGATTCAAAGAACGCCACTGGCGCCGAGTCTTCCAGCAGCTTGCCATGGTCGAAGAACAGCACCCGGTCCGCCACTTCCCGGGCAAAGCCCATTTCGTGGGTCACGCAGACCATGGTCATGCCTTCCTGGGCCAGGGTCTTCATCACGTCCAGCACCTCGCCGACCATTTCCGGGTCGAGCGCCGAGGTCGGCTCGTCGAACAGCATCACCTTGGGCTCCATCGCCAGCGCTCGGGCGATCGCCACCCGCTGCTGCTGACCACCGGACAACCGCGACGGGTACTCGTTGGCCTTCTGCGAAATGCCCACCTTCTCCAGCAGCGCCCGCGCCTTGGCCTCGCGTTCGGCCTTACCGCGCTTGCGCACGACCTTTTGCGCAAGGCACAGGTTTTCCAGCACGGTCATGTGCGGAAACAGGTTGAAGTGCTGGAACACCATGCCGACTTCACGGCGGTAGGCGTTGATATCGGTCTTCGGGTCGGCCAGTTGCACGCCGTTGATGGCGACAGAACCTTGGTCGAAATGTTCCAGACCATTGAGGCAGCGCAGGAAGGTCGACTTGCCTGAACCCGAGGGACCAAGCACCACCACCACTTCACCCTTGGCTACCTGGGTGGTGACGTTGTCCACCGCGCGCACGACTTGGCCACGGGTGTCGAAGACTTTCAGCAGGTCACGGACTTCAATCACTTTGCGCAAGCCTCCGCTCGAGCCGGCTGGCCAGGTGCGACAGCGGCAGGTTGATCAGCAGGTACAGACCTGCCACGCAGAACCAGATCTCGAAGGTCGAGAACGAGGTGGTGATGGCCTCGCGGCCGCTCTTGGTCAGTTCGGTGATGGCGATCACCGAGACCAGCGAGGTGTCCTTGACCAGGCTGATGAACTGCCCGGCCAGCGGTGGCAGCACGCGCTTGAAGGCCTGCGGCAGGATCACGTGGCGCATCGACTGGCCGGCATTCAGGCCCAGCGAGCGGGCCGCTTCGTTCTGGCCCTTGGCAATCGACTGCACGCCGGCACGCACGATCTCGGCCACGTAGGCGCCGGTGAACAGCGCCAGCGCCGCCACCCCGGCAAATTCACGGGACAGGTTGAGCACGGTGCCGATGAAGAAGTAGAAGATGAAGATCTGCACCAGCAGCGGCGTGCCGCGTACCAGTTCGACATAAACGGTCGACAGGTCGCGCAGCGTCGGGTTGTTCGACAGCCGGCACAAGCCTGCGAACAGGCCGATCACCAGACCCAGCGCACCGGATACCACCGACAGCCACAAGGTGGTCCACAGGCCCCAGGCCAGCGGGCCCGCTGCCCAGTGACGGGTAACGCCAATCTGGTCGCCTTCGGCGACGTCGTCACCGCGGCTCAGTTGCAGGCTGTCCTTGGCCACGTCGAGCACCTGCTCATCGCCGTTCTCGTCCTTCAGCGTAACGCGGGCGTTGTCGCCGGAAACGACGATTTCCTGCACCGAGCCGTAGCCGCTGGCGCGCTGCGCTTCCTCGGCCTGGTAGGCGAAGTATTGCGGTACGCGGTTCCAGCGCCACTCGTAGGACATCATCGAGGTGGCGAAGTACAGGCTGATCGCCAGGCCGACCAGGACCAGCGCGGTCAGCGCATGCCAGGGCCACTGGGCTTTCTTGTGTTTGATCACGTGGGTACTTCCGTAAATGCGAACGCGCAGGGTTTACCTGCGCGTCGGGGTCAAAGCCTTGGCTTGTGGCCTGGGGCTTATTCCATTTCCTTCAGCCAGTCCTTGTTCTTGAACCACTTGTCGTGGATACGATCGTAGGTCCCGTCATGCTTGATCTGGTGCAGGAAGTTGTTGATGAAGTTGATGCTGTCGTAGTCACCCTTCTTCAGGCCGAAGGCCAGCGGCTCGTAGGTGAAGGGTTCTTCGAGGAACAGCAGCTTGCCGGCACCGGCCTTGTCGACCGCCACCACGTTGTACGGCGCGTCGTAGACGAAGGCGTCAGCCTTGCCGTTGACCACGTCCATCACCGCTTCCTGCTCGTTGTCGTAGCCGTGGTACTTGGCCTTGGCGATCAGCTTCTTGGAGACCATCTCGCCGGTGGTGCCGAGCTTGGAAGTGATGCGGTACTTCTCGTTGTTCAGGTCCTTGTACGACTTGATCTCGCCGGCCAGCTCCTTGCGGATCAGCAGGGTCTGGCCGACCACGATGAAGGGTTCGCTAAAGTTCAGGCGCAGGTTGCGTTCCTGGGTCAGGGTCATGCCGCTGCCGATCATGTCGAACTTGTCGGTCAGCAGGGCCGGGATGATGCCGTCGTAGGCGGTGGATACAGCCTCGAACTTGACGCCCATGGATTTGGCCATGGCTTTGAGGATATCGACTTCGAAGCCGATGATCTCGCCACGCTTGTTGGTCATCTGGAACGGCATGTAGGTTGGGTCCATGCCCACCCGCAGTGTGCCGCGCTTGACCGCGTCGTCGATGGCGCCGGCCTGGGCCGAAGCCACTGCAACCAGCGCGGTGACGCCGACCAGCAGTCGCGAAAGGTATTTCTTCATCATCACCAAGTCCCCTAGCAAGAAATGTAGCGAATCTTATCGTTGGCACGGCCTTCGCGGCCGGCGTGGTTTACCGGGGAGGGATGCTAACGCATGGCGGCCCTGGGACCTAGAGCCGGGGGGGACTTTGTTGGCCAAAATCGGTATAGGCCTTTAAAAGCTTCGCGGGGCAAGCCCGCTCCCACAGGTATAGCGCTAACCTGTGGGAGCGGGCTTGCCCCGCGAAGAGTCCCTGTCAGGCGCCGACGAGTGCCGGCTGGCCTTCATTTTCCGGATGCAACGGCAACAACGGCGAATGCGGGTCGTTGTTGATCGAAGCACGCCATACGTCGATCCAGGCGGCATTGTGCTCGGCCCAAACCTGCGCATGCAGGCGTGCCAGCGCCACCGGATCGCTGAGCAAGGCCAGGCGAGTGTTCAGGTCCAGGCCTTTAGGCCCGACCTCGATTGCCTTGGCCACGCGTTCGGCGCGCAATGCCTCGATCGGTGCGGCTTGACCATGACGGGCAGTGGCCATGGCACAGGCCAGGGCGTTCTGCCGCGGATCGACCACGGCCCGCACGAAGCCGTCGTGCAGGGCGTGCCAGCGGTTCTCGTGGGTGTACTGGTCGGTGGCCAGCAGTTCCTGCGGCGTAGCGTACTCCTCGGGGATGAGGAACAGCTTCTCGTCCTTGGCCGCCAGGCCCAGACGGGTGCGGCTGGAGATCACCGACACCGGGATCGACAGCACCAGCGAACCGACAATCGGCGCCAGCCACCACAGGAAGCTCGGGTTCAGCCAGGCCACCAGCGCGGCCCAGGCAAAGCCAAGCAAGGTCTGCGGACCATGACGGCGCACGGCCTCGCTCCACGGCGTGGAGTCGTCGTCACGCTGCGGCGAGTTCCAGGTCGCCGCCCAGCCGAGGAACGCGGCCAGCACGAAGCGGGTGTGGAAAATCATCCGCACCGGCGCCAGCAGCATGGAGAACAGCATCTCCATGAGCATCGACAGGGTGACTTTGATGCGCCCGCCGAACTCGACCGCACCCTTGGCCCAGATCAGGATGATGCTGAGCAGCTTGGGCAGGAACAGCAGCACGATGGTGGTGGAGAACAGCGCGACGGCCTTTTCCGGGTGCCACTGCGGCCACAGCGGGTAGAGCTGGTACGGCTCGATGAAGTATTGCGGCTCCATCAGCGTGTTGGTCGCCAGCAGCGCGGTCGACAGTACCAGGAAGAAGAACCACAACGGCGCCGACAGGTACGACATCACCCCGGTGAGGAACACCGCACGGTGCACCGGGTGCATGCCCTTGACCAGGAACAGGCGGAAGTTCATCAGGTTGCCGTGGCACCAGCGGCGGTCACGCTTGAGCTCGTCGAGCAGGTTCGGCGGCAGTTCTTCGTAACTGCCCGGCAGGTCGTAGGCGATCCACACGCCCCAGCCGGCACGGCGCATCAGCGCGGCTTCGACGAAGTCGTGGGAGAGGATGGCCCCGGCGAACGCACCCTTGCCCGGCAACGGCGCCAAGGCGCAGTGCTCGATGAACGGCTTCATGCGGATGATCGCGTTGTGGCCCCAGTAGTGCGACTCGCCCAGCTGCCAGAAGTGCAGGCCGGCGGTGAACAGTGGGCCGTACACACGGGTGGCGAACTGCTGCATGCGCGCATACAGGGTGTCCATGCCCGACGCCTTGGGCGCGGTCTGGATGATGCCGGCGTCCGGGTTGGCCTCCATCAGGCGCACCAGGCTGCTCAGGCACTCGCCGCTCATGACGCTGTCGGCGTCGAGCACGACCATGTACTTGTACTCGCCACCCCAGCGACGGCAGAAGTCGTCGAGGTTGCCGCTCTTGCGCTTCACACGACGGCGACGACGGCGGTAGAAGATGCGGCCGAAGCCCTTGGTTTCGCGGCACACGTCCAGCCAGGCCTGTTGCTCGGCCACGGCGATGTCGGTGTCGTTGGTGTCGCTGAGCACGAAGAAGTCGAAACGGTCGAGGTTGCCGCTGGCGGCGACCGACTCGAACGTCGCCCGCAGGCCGGCGAACACCCGTGGCACGTCTTCGTTGCAGATCGGCATCACCAAGGCGGTGCGCGCCTCGGGTGCAATTGGCTCGCTGCCGGCACTGCTGCCGGAGATACGGTACTTGTCACGCCCGGTGAGCAACTCGAGGAAGCCCATCAGTGCGGTCCAGAAGCCTGCCGAGACCCAGCAGAAGAGGATACCGAAGAGGATCAGGATGGACGTCTGCAGGGCATACGGCCAGACCTGCACCACGGTGTCCCAGATCGGCTGGTTGACCACTTCGTTGAGGTCGACGAACGACCAGCCCTGGTACGGCAAAATGCCCTTCATGTACCAGCCGGCGACGATGGTCTGGCCGATCATCAGAGTCAGCAGGATGTAGCGGCGGATCGAACCGACCGTGCGCCAGCGCGCTTTGGGCAGCTCACGTTTCTCGGGCTGCGGGGCATTGGTACGGCCGGTCATGCGCCGCCACATGCGAATCAGCACGTTGGTGCGCCACGGCTCAGGCACCACGCGGGTACGCTTGATCGGCGGAGCGATCTTCAGGCACAGCCGGCCACTGCCGTCGACGCCGAGCATCTCGGCGTCCTCCAGCTCGGCGGCGCTGCCCACGGTCAGGCGTGGGCCCACCGAGGCCTGCACGGCCTCGGCGGCGTTGGCGGCCGGGTTGGCCGCCAGGCGTTGGTGCAGCTCGCTGAACGAGGAGCAACTGGCGAGTTCCGCGCGCTGCTCATCGCTCAGTGGGAGGTGGGCCAGGTATTCGCCAAGCGATTCTGGCCTTACGCTTGAGTTACTCATCGGCAGGCAACTGATAGCTCCAGGTCTCGGTCAGCACCTGTTCGGTGGTGGCCGGGGTCCCGTTGGTGGACGCCGCGTCGGCGGCAGGTTGTTCGGCCTTGGCTGGCTCCTGTGCCTTGGCAGTTTTTTCGTGCTTGGCGTGCTTGGCGGCGGCCTTGTCCTGCTTGGTTTCCTCGGCAGGCTTGGCCGGCTCGACCGGCACATCACGCACCAGCGCAGCGCGCATTTCGGTGGCTTTGTTGGCTTCCTTGACCTTCAGTCGCAGGGTCAGGCGCCAGCCCTTGGTCTCCGGGTTGTAGCGCAGGTTGTTCTCGACCACTTCGGCGTTGTCGCCCACGCTGATCTGGCTGCGTACCGCAGCGTCTTCTGGCAGGGCAGCCAGGGCTGGGCCGGCGAAATCGACCAGGAAGGCCACGCTGCCGTCCGGTTGGCGGATCAGGTTGGATTGCTTGACGTCACCGGTAGAGCGCATGGTCTGGGTAACCGAACCCACATCCTTGGCCTGGAACTTGGCCTCGTCGATGGTCCAGTGCAGGCGGTAGGCGTATTCGAACGGCTTGCCTGGCTCCGGCAGGGTTTCCGGGCTCCAGAACGCAACGATATTGTCGTTGGTTTCGTCGGCGGTCGGGATCTCGACCAGATCGACGGTGCCTTTGCCCCAGTCGCCCTTAGGCTCGATCCAGGCGCTCGGGCGCTTCTGGTAGTTGTCGTCGAGGTCTTCGTAGTCCTTGAAGTCGCGATGACGCTGCATCAGGCCAAAACCACGCGGGTTTTCGACGCTGAAGTTGCTCACGGCCAGGTGTTTCGGGTTGTTCAGCGGGCGCCAGATCCACTCGCCGTTGCCGGCATGGATCGACAGGCCTTCGGAGTCGTGCAGGGCTGGACGGTAGTTCATGACCTTGGACGGCTGATTAGGGCCGAACAGGTACATGCTGGTCAGCGGCGCAACACCCAGCCGGCTGACATGGTCACGCAGGAATACACGCGACTGCACGTCGACCACGGTGTCGTTGCCCGGGCGCAGGATCAGCTTGTAGGCACCGGTGGAGCGCGGCGAGTCCAGCAGGGCATAGATCACCAGGTGCTTGTCGGCCGGCTTGGGCTTCTCGACCCAGAACTCGGTGAAGCGCGGGAACTCTTCACCCGACGGCAACGCGGTGTCGATGGCCAGGCCGCGGGCCGACAGACCATACACGTGCCCCTTGCCGACCACGCGGAAATAGCTGGCCCCCAGCAGGGTCATGATTTCATCCTGCTTGTCGGCCTTGTTGATCGGGTACAACACACGGAAGCCGGCGTAACCGAGGTTCTTGGTGGTCTCCGGATCGTGCGGCACGTCACCGAATTCGAAGCGGCTCGGGTCGTACTTGATTTCCTCGACCTTGCTGGCGGTGACTTCGTTGATCTTAACCGGCGTGTCGAAGTGCATGCCCTGGTGATAGAAGGACAGCTTGAAGGGGGTCTTGTCCTTGGCCCACTCGGCTTTTTCCTGCAGGAAGTGAATCTTCTGGTAGTCGGCGAACTTCATGTCGCGGAAGACCGCCGGCAGGTTACTTTTCGGTGCTTCGTACTTCTGGCCGGCCAGATCCTTTGCCTTGGCTGCAACATCGTCAAGATTGAATGCCCACAGCTGGCCCGCGCTCATCAGGCCTGCCAGTGCCACACTGGCCATCAGGGCCTTGCGTAGCCGTGTGCCGGGGATTCTTGATGCTTTTTGGGGACTAACAATCACGAGCAACCCTCGCCGAAAACAGATCATGAAACCAACGGCCAGCGACAAATGCCGGGTTGGCGAGCACTGTTCGGACCCCGTGAGGGCGTAATGATTCCCCAAACGGTGTCAGACAATGCTCGAGTAAGAGTAATACGAACCTACGAACGCAGGTCCGTGCAGCGCGCGATTATCCAGCAGGTCGCGTTACAACGCATCAGGCTGAACCAACTATTTATCGTACAAAACCCCTTGTTTCTCTATAAACAAGGGGTTTTTTTGCTCATATTTGTAACAAGAATGTCACGGGGCCATCATTGACCAGATGGACCTGCATGTCCGCACCGAAACGCCCACTCGCCACCGTGGGGTGTTGGCCCTGGGCCTGCTGTAAAAGATAGTCGAACAACTCGGCACCCAGTGCTGGCGGCGCGGCCGTCGAAAAACCCGGGCGCATGCCGCTGCGGGTATCCGCCGCCAGGGTGAACTGGGACACCAGCAACAAGCCGCCGTCGACATCCTTGAGCGACAGGTTCATCTTGCCCTGCTCATCGCTGAACACGCGATAGTTGAGCAGCTTGTGCAACAGCTTATCGGCATGTTCACGGGTATCTTCAGGCTCGACGGCCACCAGCACCAACAGACCCTGGTCGACGGCGCCGACGATCTCGCCGGCTACTTCTACCCGCGCGCCGCGCACGCGCTGCAACAGCCCCCTCATGCTTCTTCCAGGGGCAGATCAAGCAAGCGCCGGGCCATCTGGTCGGCGGCACGCACCAGGGCATCGGTGATGCCCGGCTCGGAGGCCGCGTGGCCGGCGTCGCGGATGACCTTCAGCTCGCTGTTCGGCCAAGCCTGGTGCAGCGCCCAGGCGTTGTCCAACGGGCAGATCACGTCGTAACGGCCATGCACGATCACCGCTGGCAGGTGGGCGATCTTCGGCAGGTCGCGGATCAGTTGGTCTGGCTCAAGGAAGGCATTGTTCATGAAATAGTGGCATTCGATGCGAGCGATCGACAACGCCCGCTGCGGTTCGGAGAAACGATCGACCACCAGCGGATTGGGACGCAAGGTGGCGGTACGCCCCTCCCAGGTGGACCAGGCCTTGGCGGCATGCATCTGGGCGATCTGGTCATTACCGGTAAGGCGCTTGTGGAAAGCCTTGACCAGGTCACCTCGCTCCTCCGGCGGGATCGGCGCGATGTAGTCCTGCCAGTAGTCTGGGAACAGGCGGCTGGCGCCCTCCTGATAGAACCACTCGATCTCTTGCGGGCGGCACAGGAAAATGCCGCGCAGAATCAGGCCATGCACCCGCTCGGGGTGAGTCTGGGCGTAGGCCAGGGCCAGGGTCGAGCCCCATGAACCACCGAACAGCACCCACTTGTCGATGCCAAGGTGCTCGCGGATGCGCTCCAGGTCTTCGACCAGGTGCCAGGTAGTGTTGTTCTCCAGGCTCGCATGCGGTGTGGAGCGGCCACAGCCGCGCTGGTCGAAGGTGATAATGCGGTACAGGTTGGGGTCGAAATAGCAACGGCTCTGGGCATCGCAACCCGCGCCGGGCCCACCATGGATGAACACAACCGGCAAACCTTCAGGCGAGCCGCTTTCATCGACATACAGCACATGCGGCGCTTCCACGGCCAGATCGTGCCGGGCGTAGGGTTTGATCTGCGGGTACAGGGTCTGCATTGCGCACTCCGTGTGAGGTTTGGTTCGACCGTTGGCCATCATAAACCTGAATTGCGCTTTGAGCATGCCCCATGTCTTGTCGGGACAAATAGATAACACCTGCCCTGCCTGCAGCGGCCGAAAGTAAGGCCCTTACCTACGTCATGGAGCTGCAGATGCCGACCACCACCCAAGCGACGCTCTCCCCTCGCTACACGATGATCGAAGGCAAAGCGCCAAGCTGGATCACCAACGCTCCACCCTCCACCTTCGCCACGCTGCGCACCTCACACCGGCAAGCCCCTTCGTCGCTTGCAAAAGCTTGCCTCGAGAACCCCAGTACCGCCAAGACGCTGGCCGAAGAACAGGCCAAGTTCCAGGCGAGCAAAAAGCAGGCAGCCAACCTGTTCTCCGCTTTGCCTGCTCTGCAGGCATTCGCCACGCACGTGTTGAGCGAAGGCATCAAGCAAAGGTTTGAGCTCGATCTTGATGTCGCCCAGACCTATTTCTTCGATGCCGTCGGTTATGCCCATCGTCGTCAGGCGGGCGCAGCAGCCCCTGAACAGTTCGTAAAGCCGTTGCTGCACCATGCCTTGCAGAACTTCGAGGCATCGGCAACGCAGTCAGGAGGGCTGGACGTGGACACGCCCCACATGCGCTCGGTCATCCTCGATCAGCGCGGCTATGGCAATGGCCCACCGTTCGACAACGTGGTCGCGATCGAGCCAACGGCATTCGCCGCCCTGTGCCGCCAACTGGACATCGGCGGGCAATACCAAGCACTGCTCGATGGCATCTACTTTCCGTCCGTAACCGCTGAGTCGGGCCCACCGATTTCATGGCATGACAGGTTCGCAGCCCAGGCTCCGGTGCTCGACACACTCGGCGAGGTCGAGTTGTCTGCCTTCAGGCAGCAACTGCACGCCGCGTTGCTGACCGCGAACATCAGCAGCCACGCGCACGGCGTCTTGTCGATCACGCCGCTCGAGACCCTGCCTGACCCCGAGCACGGCCACGCCACATTCAGTTTCCTACGGCTGTGGAGCATCGAACTGACGGGGATGGTCCTGATCCAGTTCAAGCAGATGCCGACCGTCGTGCTCTATACACCCCACGCCGGTGACGCGTCGCTCAAGGAATTTGGGTCTTTCGAAGCAATGAAGCTTTACCTCAGAGATGCGACCCAGAACGACCTGGCCGCCATTGCCGGGCACATCCCCGATGCGCACAAGGCGCAACTGCTCGGCAAGTTGCAAGACCATCTGCTACCTCTCACCTTTACCCTGAAGAACCTCTACGAACGGGTGGCAGACCCGGCGGCCGTGCTGCCGATCATCGCGCAGGCCTTCGAACGCCCTTTTCGCGCACAGGTGCTCCATCAGCAATTTACCCGCCTGCGCGACGATGCCCGATTTCACGCCGTGCCTACCCTGGCCATGGACGCCAAGACCTTCCATGACCGGCTGGCCTACTTCGAGTCGCTGGCAATCAATGCCCTTAACCTGGTGGGCTTTGCGATACCCGAAGTCGGCTACATGATGATGGCCCTGACCGTCCTGCAGTTAGGCCATGAAGTCTACGAAGGGATCGAAAGCTGGGCCAACGACGACCGGCAACTGGCGTTCGACTACCTGCTGGATGTGCTGGAAAACGTGGCGCTCATCGCCGCCAGCGCGGCCACGGTACACGTTGCCAATTCGGAATTGGCCGGCGTGGCAGCTGCCCCGTCGGTCGACACGCCTTCGTTCATTGAGGAGCTGGTGGAGGTCGAGTTGCCCGACGGCAGCACGCGTCTCTGGAAACCCGACCTGACCCCATACGCCCACGACGTTTACCTGCCCTCCGATGCCAAACCGGATCAACTTGGACTTTATCGCCATGCTGGCAAGCTCTGGCTGACCCTGGATGGCAAGACCTATTCGCTCAAGTGGAATGCCACGGCCGGTCACTACAGCATTGTTCACCCAACCCGACTGCGTGGTTATCAGCCGCGGCTGCGCCACAACGATGCCGGGGCCTGGCAGCATGATCTGGACCGCCCCGTGGAATGGCAGGGCAGCCGCTTGCTGCGCCGGCTTGGCCCACTCAGCGATCCATTCGACGAACAAACGCTCAGGCAAATCCTAGACATCAGCGGTATAGAGGAAGGCGTTGTACGCCGGGTACTGGCTGAAAACCAGCGAATGCCGGCGATCCTCGAGGACATGTTGCTGCGTTTCAGGCTGGATCAGGAGGTCAGCCGCACATTGCCCCATGAATCGCCAAAGGTTCGCCACGCAGCATTCCTCAAGCGCTATCAGCAGCTGCCCTCGAGCATTGCACCGGCGGCGGTATGCCTACGCATCGCCTATCCACAACTACCCGGCACGGTCATCGATGAACTCTTGCGTAACGCTGCCAGCGATGAACTGATCACTTTGAATACAGGCAAAGTGTCCTTGCGTCTGGCAGAAGAAATACGCGTCTACCAGCAGCAGATTCGCCTGGCTCGCGCCTACGAAGGGCTCTACCTGGACGCCAATCAGAGCTGGGACAGCGATCGCCTGATCATCCATACCCTGGAGCAGCTCCCCGGCTGGCCAGCGGACACCCGGCTCGAACTGCGCGAACGCCGGCACTGGCCAAGCCAGCACGCCAGTATCGGGTCAGCGCAGGCCGGTCGGCACAGCGTCATCACCCGTGCCGATGTGGGCTATATCGCCCAGGCCCCGGGCCAGGCAGACACCCCCGTCATGCTCTACCCTACGCTTCATGCAGCCGTGTACAGCGCACTGCCCGAAACAATGCAACAACTGGGCATCACCCATGCAAGCCAATTGCGCCAAGTGCTGCAACAACGCCCGCTTCTGCCACGACCCCACTTGCGCAAGGCATTGGGCATGCAAGCGGTTCGGCCCGGCTATCGCTCGCCCATGCGCCTCGCCGATGGCCGCCTGGGCTACCCACTGAGTAGCGGCCAGCACGCGAGCCCTCCCGTCTCGCGCCAGGCGCTGCTTGAGGCGGTGGCCGCCACGGGCTTGAGCGAACACACCAACAGGACGGCAGACGAGATACTGATGGCGCTCGCAAGCCGGGGTCGCACGCAGCTTCAAGTGCTGGAACGGCTACAACTGCTGTTGGAGCAGCGCAACGACCTGCTAAGCAGGCTGGAAGACTGGAGTGAGGGAGTGTCGCCCGCGTCGGACCAGGCAGCGCGTGAGCACGACCGTTTGCGCAGTGGCATTACCCAACACTGGTACGACACCGCACTGGATGAAGACAATCAGCATAACGCAGTACTGAGCCTCGAACGGGTGTCCCTGGCTGATATTCCGTTGAACCTGCCCGAGTTCTTTACCCACAGTGTGCGCAGGCTGCGCCTGCTCGACCTGGCACCGGAAAGCCTTGCCAGCTGGGCGCAGCACGAGCGTCTGCTGCAACGCGTACTGCGCCAGTTAGCGCAACTCGAAGAGCTGGAAATCAATCGCCCCTACAACCCCCGGGCAACCCCTTCGGCCTTCCTGTTCAGCATGCCCACGATCACTGAGCACCTGCCAAGCCTGCGCGTGTTGACCATGGCCAACCAGAACATCGCGCTGACTGCGACCGACATCAATTTACTGGCCGGACTTCCCGATCTCAGACGGCTGGACCTGCAAGGCAACCGCTTTTCCCCGAACAACAGCCCCAGCCTCCACGAGCTGTCGCTGGACTACCTGTGCCTGGACAACATGCAACTGAGTCAGTGGCCCATCGGCCTGGGCAGCGATGCCCTGGAGCGGATCGCGCATGTTTCGCTGCGCAATAACAACTTGCGTTCGCTGCCCGCGTTCTTGCTTAACGAAACCGAGGTTGCGCTGCGTCACGCCGTGATTTCGCTGGAGGGCAATGACCTCAGCGAGGATCACCTGCAGCGCCTGTTGCTCAACGAAAACCGGCTGATTTCGCACATCAGCGTGGACCGCTCACCGGCGCTGGTCGAACGGCTCGATCGCATAAGCCGGGAACGCCAGCTATTGCGTGAGGCGGTTGATGGTTGGGTGCATGCCTCGAGTTCGAACACCCCCTTGACTGAAGCCATGATCGAAGGCAGGGAAAGCATCGCATCGGCCATCAACCGGTTCTGGCTGAGCCAGGAGCGCGGCTTGCAGTACCTGCGCCTGCAATTGGAAGATGCCGCACTCGATCATTTCCCCAGCCGCCTCCCAGCGTTCTTCACCGAGCGTGTGAGCGCCTTGAGCCTGATCCGCATGAGCGGTTCCACGTCACAACTCGATCATTTGCTCAGCCGTTTTCCCAATATCACGCGCTTGACCATCGATGCGCACGTGGCGGCAATGTCCACGCTGCCATCGGCCCTGTTACGCCTGCCACGCCTGGCCCACCTGGAGTTTCGCAACCTGGGGCTGGAGATCGACCAGGCCGTCGTTGAAACCCTTAGCCGTCTCCCGCGACTGACGACGTTGGATGTTTCCGGTAACCGACCGGGTGTCATTACCCAGGTACCCGCCAGCCTCGCCAGCGGCCTGACCTCGTTGAATCTCAGCAACATGGGGCTGCAAAGCTGGCCGAGTTGGTGCGAGCAACTGCTGCCGCTTGAACTGCTGGACTTGAGTACCAACAATATCTCGCAATTGCCGGACTACATCCTGCAAAACGTGGAAAATCGAATGCCGATCTCCTCGATCGCACTGTTCGAAAACCCGCTGGCGATCGACACCGTCCTGCGTCTTCGCGCGTACTCGGAAAGCCAGCACAGCTTTACCTTTGCCCTGGACCCCAACACCCTGCTGCTAACCGACAGTTCGGACGAAGGCTCGCAGCTCGACCATCCGCACTTCCCGCTGGCCGGTGACGACATGCCCAAGGTCGAGCTGTGGGCGCTGGGCAATACCGCCCAGAATGAAGCGCTGCACGACTGTTGGGCCACGCTGCAAGGCCTGGAAGACGGCAACGACCTGTTGCGCCTGGCCGGGCGTTTGCGCAACGCCGCGCCCTATGTCGACCCGAATTCCCAAGCGCACTTCTGTGAACGTGTACGCCTGATGCTGGTCACGGCGGCGACTCACGACACGCTGCGCCCGACCATGAGCGCTATTGCCGCCGAAGGCTTGCCGGACCCTGTGACCGGCAACCAGACCTGCCACGATGGCGCGCTTCAGGCGTTCAACAACATCGAGCTTTTGCTCATGAACAGCCGGGTGCTGACCGATGCCGGTGACTCATTGCAAACCCTCTTGCGACGTCTGCGCCAGCTGTACCGGATGGGCCAGTTGGAACTGTTGGCAAACCAGCGCACGGTGGCCGGCGATCACGTTTCGGCACGCCTCGCGTACCGCCGCGAACTTGCCGCGGAACTGGACTTGCCGATTGCCGACCCGATGCGCTTTCGAAGCGCTGCCCAGCTTGTCCATGGTGAACTTGCCAGCGTGCTGGAGCAGGTACGGGAGCGGGAAAGCAGCGGCGCTTTCATGCAATACCTGATGGCGAACCAATATTGGACCGAGCGCCTGCGGGCCGAGCATGCTGACCGATTAGCCAGTATCGACGAACGTTTTGGAGAACGCGTCCAGGCACTGAGTGGGTCTGATCTGCCCCTTGAAGAGGAGCTGACCTTGCAGCGAGCGCTGCACGATGAGAAAGAGCAAGAAGTGATGGAGCTGCTTGAGGAGCTGACGCGCCCGTATCTAGGCGGCAATTGACCGAATTCAGTGCCCCTGCGAGAGGGGCGCTGAAACTACCGAGCGTAACGTCCCCGTCCCCATTCCAGCAGAGCCTCCAGCAACTTGCGCAATACCGCCTGCGTGGGCTGTGCCAAATCCTGTCGGTATGCGAACGGCTCCGATTCCTCCATGTAGGTACTCTGCGACAACTCCAACTGCACCGCGTGGATGTGCTTGGCCGGGTCGCCGTAGTGACGGGTAATATGGCCGCCTTTGAAGCGCCCATTGAGCACATGGGTGTAAGCCGGTTCCTGGGCACACACGCCTTCGAGCAACCCCGCCAGTTCTGGATCGCAGCTGGCCCCGTTGAATGTTCCCAGGTTGAAGTCTGGCAGCTTGCCATCGAACAGGTGCGGGATCAGCGAACGGATCGAGTGGGCATCCCACAACAGTGCGTAGCCATGGACTTCGCGCAACCGCGCCAGTTCACGCTGGATCATGTTGTGGTAGGGGCGCCAGATCTGTTCCAGGTAGGTGCTGCGCTCTTCGGCGCTCGGCTCCAAGCCTGGCATGAACAGCGGTTCACCTTCGAACAGCGTGCCCGGGTACAGGCCGGTAGTCGCGCCGGCGTAGAGCGGCTTGTCGTCATCCGGCCGGTTCAAGTCGATGACGAAGCGCGAATACTCTGCCGCCACCACACTTGCCCCCATCCCAACGGCAAAATCGTACAGGCGCGGGATGTGCCAATCGGTGTCGGGCAGGCTGCGCGCCGCCTCGACCAGCCCCTTGTCCACGGCCTGGGTCAGCTTGAGGCCGGCGTGGGGCATGCTGATCAGCAGCGGCAACCGGCCTTGATGAAAACTGAATACCTTGTCCATCTCGCCTCGCTCAGTTAGAAATCTCGTGGCCCTTGCGCACCACGCGCTTGGGCAAGTCGCCACCCAGCCAGTAGGCCAGTTCGGCAGGACGTTCGATCTGCCAGGCGACGAAATCCGCCGCCTTGCCGATTTCCAGGGTGCCGTGGCTGTCGCCCAGGCCCAGGGCGGTGGCGGCGTGCGTGGTCACGCCAGCCAGCGCCTCTTCCGGGGTCATGCGGAACAATGTGCAGCCCATGTTCAACATCAGGCGCAACGACAGCCCTGGCGACGTACCAGGGTTGAGGTCGCTGGCCAAGGCGATCTTCACGCCGTGGCGGCGCAGGGCGTCCATTGGCGGCAGCTGGGTTTCGCGCAGGAAGTAGAAGGCGCCCGGCAGCAGCACGGCGACCGTGCCGGCCTCGGCCATGGCGATGGCATCTTCCTCGGTCATGAACTCCAGGTGGTCGGCCGACAGCGCCTGGTAGCGCGCCGCCAGGCTGGAGCCATGCAGCGACGAGAGCTGCTCGGCGTGCAGCTTGACCGGCAGGCCCAGCTCGCGGGCCTTGATGAACACCCGCTCGACCTGCGCCGGGGAGAACGCCAGGTGTTCGCAGAAGGCATCCACGGCGTCCACTAGCCCCTCTGCGGCCAGCGCCGGGAGCATCTCGTCGCAGATGTGCGCGATGTAGTCGTCCGCCCGCCCCGCGTACTCCGGTGGCAGGGCATGGGCAGCCAGGCAGGTGGCCCGCACCGCCAGGGGCAACTCATCCGCCAGGCGCCGGGCCACGCGCAGCATCTTGCGCTCGTTGGCCAAATCCAGGCCGTAGCCGGACTTGACCTCGATGGTGGTTACGCCGTCGCGCATCAGGGCCTGCACGCGCTGGCGGGCACTGACGAACAGTTCGTCTTCACTGGCGGCGCGGGTCGCGCGCACGGTGCTGGCGATACCGCCGCCCTGGGCGGCGATCTCGGCGTAGCTCACGCCCTGCAGGCGCTGTTCGAATTCACCGCTGCGGTTGCCGCCGAACACCGCGTGGGTGTGGCAGTCGATCAGCCCCGGTGTGACCCATGCGCCGCCCAGTTCCACGGTGCGGGTGACATCCAGCGCCGGCACATCGGCGCGCGGCCCGATCCATTCGATCAAGCCCGCATTGCTGACGATCGCCGCGTCCTCGATGATCGAGTAGCTGCCCTGGGCCATGGTTGCTGCGTGGCAGTGCTGCCAGAGGGTTCTCATACACAGTCTCCGTTACACGACATCACAGGCTCGGCAACACGCCGGCCGGCAACAGCGCAGTCAACTCGCCTTGCGCCAACAAGGCGCTGGCCTTTTCGATATCCGGCGAGAAAAAGCGGTCGTGGTCATAGTGCGGCACTTCACGGCGCAGTACCTGACGCGCCTGCTCCAGCTTCGCCGAGGTCTTCAGCCCTTCACGCAAATCGAGCCCTTGGCAGGCGCCCAGCCACTCGATGGCCAGCACGCCGCGGGTGTTCTCGGCCATCTCCCACAGCCGCTTGCCCGCCGCCGGGGCCATGGACACATGGTCTTCCTGGTTGGCCGAGGTCGGCAGGCTGTCAACGCTGTGCGGGTGCGACAGGGCCTTGTTCTCGCTGGCCAGCGCCGCTGCCGTGACCTGGGCGATCATGAAACCAGAGTTCACCCCGCCGTTCTTTACCAGGAACGGCGGCAACTGCGACATATGCTTGTCCATCATCAGCGAGATGCGGCGCTCGCTGAGGGCACCGATTTCGGCGATGGCCAAGGCCAGATTGTCGGCCGCCATGGCCACCGGCTCGGCGTGGAAGTTGCCACCCGACACCACATCGCCTTCGGCGGCGAACACCAGCGGGTTGTCCGACACCGCATTGGCCTCGACCGCCAGTACCTCGGCGGCTTGGCGCAACTGGGTCAGGCACGCGCCCATGACCTGGGGCTGGCAACGCAGCGAGTACGGATCCTGAACCTTGCCGCAGTTCTGATGCGACTGCGAGATTTCGCTGGAATCGCCCAGTAGGTCACGGAAACACGCGGCGGTGTCGATCTGGCCACGCTGGCCACGTGCGTCGTGGATGCGTCGGTCGAACGGTGAGCGCGAGCCCAGCACCGCTTCAACGGTCAAGCTGCCACAGGTGATGGCCGCGGCGTACAAGTCCTCTACCTGGAACAGGCCACGCAAGGCATAGGCGGTCGATGCCTGGGTACCGTTGAGCAGTGCCAGACCCTCTTTGGCGGCCAGGGTCAGCGGCTCCAGGCCCGCCACCTCAAGAGCTTCGCTGGCGGACAGCCATTCACCTCTGTACCGCGCCTTGCCTTCGCCCAACAGTACCAACGACATGTGCGCCAGCGGCGCCAGGTCGCCGGACGCACCCACCGAACCCTTGAGCGGAATATGCGGGTAGACCTCGGCATTGACCAGGGCGATCAAAGCATCGATTACCTTGCGCCGGATGCCGGAAAACCCACGGCTGAGGCTGTTGATTTTCAGCACCATGATCAGCCGGACCAAGGCGTCGTCCAGTGGCGCGCCGATGCCGGCCGCATGCGACAGCACCAGCGAGCGCTGCAGGTTTTCCAGGTCGTAGCGGGCGATACGCGTCGAAGCCAACAGGCCAAAACCGGTGTTGATGCCATAGGCGGTGCGATCTTCGGCGATGATCTGCTCGACCACGGCCACGCTGGCATCGATGACCGCATCGGCGCTGGAATCCAGTTGCAGGCGCAGCGGCGCCTGGTGGATGCGGCGCAGTTGGGCCAGGGTCAGCTGGCCAGGGATGAGGTTCAGGGCTTCCATGTGCGATCTCCTTTCGAGTATTCAGTGCAATGCCTGCAGCACGGGCTGCGGCGAAGTTTTCAGCAGCGTGGCGGCGCGGGCTATGTCCGGCGCCAGCCAGCGGTCTTCCAGGTAGGCCGGTACCTCCTCGCGCAGCAGGCGCCAGGCGGCATCAGTACCCGCGCCGAAGCGCTGATCCTTGAGAAATTCGAAGGCCTGGGCGGCCAGCAGGTACTCGATGGCCAGGATCTGGGTGCAGTTTTCCAGCACCTGGTGCAGCTTGAGCGCAGCGTTGGTGCCGAGGCTCAGGTGATCTTCCTGCAGGCCTGACGTCACGAAGTTGTCGAGCACCGCCGGCTGCGCCAGTTGACGGTTCTGCGCGCACAGCGAGGCGGCGACGTACTGGACGATCATCATTCCCGAGTTGACCCCGGGATTGCTGACCAGGAACGCGGGCAGGCCACTGACGTGCGGGTTGATCAGACGGTCCAGACGGCGCTCGGCAATCGAGCCGATCTCGGCCATGGCGATAGCCAGCAGGTCAGCGGCCATCGCGACCGACTGGCCATGCGGGTTGGCCTGGGAAACCACGCGAAAGTCTTCCGGAGTGCCCAGCAACAGTGGGTTGTCGTTGGCGCCGTTGAGCTCGCTCTCGATCTGCTTCGCGGCGTGGGCCAACTGGTCACGGGCGGCGCCGTGCACCTGCGGGATGGAGCGGATGCTCAGGGCATCCTGGGTGCGGACGCCCTTGCTCGCGGCGATCACTTCGCTGTCTGCCAGCAAGGCGCGCAGGTTCTCACCGACCACCTGCATCCCCGGATGCGGCTTGAGGGCGATGATCTCGGGATCGAAGGCGGCGATCTGGCCCCGCTGCGCCTCGAAGCTCATCGCACCGATCACGTCGGCCCATTGCAGCAGGCGGCTGGCATCGTCCAGCGCCAGGCAGGCCAGGCCGGTCATGCATGGCGTGCCATTGACCAGACACAGACCGTCCTTCGCGCCAAGTTGCACCGGTGCCAGGCCTTCGGCTGCGAGGGCATCGGCGGCATCGACGACCTGCCCCCGGTAGCTGACCTTGCCGATGCCCAGCAGGCTCACGCCGACATGGGCCATGTGGGTCAGATAGCCGACCGAACCCTGCGCCGGCACCTGCGGGGTAATGCCGTGGTTGAGCAGGGCCAGCAGCGCTTCGACCACGCTGCGCTGGAGGCCCGACTTGCCGTGGCTGTAGTTGGCAATGGCAGCGCAGATGATCGCCCGGCTCTGCTCGTCGGGCAGCGCCGGGCCAACGCCGCAGGCGTGGCTGAGCAAGGTATTGCGTGACAACTGGCTGAGCTGCTCACCCTGCAGCGACACGTTGCACAGCGCGCCCAGGCCAGTGTTCACACCATAGGCACGCTCACCACTTTCGACGATATGACGGACGATCGCCTGGGCATTGTCGATGCGCGCCCAAACCTGCGGCGCCAGCTCAAGGCGCGCGCCCTGCCGGGCCACAGCAACGATGTCCTGCCAGCAGAGCGTGCTGCCGGAGAAGGTGACGGTTTCAGCGTTCGACATGCTGCTCCTCATACCGCGACCGCGCGGCGCTGGACGAAGCGGTCGACATACTCGTCGGCCGGGTTGTGGAGGATCTGGTGCGGCGTGCCCACCTGGATCAGGCGGCCATCCTTGAGGATGGCGATGCGGTTGCCGATGCGCACGGCTTCGTCCAGGTCGTGGGTGATGAACACGATGGTCTTGTGCAGCGTCTTCTGCAGCTCCAGCAGTTGGTCCTGCATTTCGGCGCGGATCAGCGGGTCGAGGGCGCTGAAGGCCTCGTCCATGAGAATGATGTCGGTGTCGGCCGCCAACGCCCGGGCCAGACCGACGCGCTGGCGCATGCCGCCGGACAGTTGGTGCGGGTACTTCTTCTCGTAACCTTTCAGGCCCACGGTCTCGATCCACTGCTGGGCGCGCTCGGCGCACAGTTGCTTGCTCTCGCCACGCACCTTCAGGCCATAGGCGACGTTGTCCAGCACGTTGCGGTGCGGTAGCAGGCCAAAGCTCTGGAACACCATGCTGATCTTGCGTCGGCGAAATTCGCGCAGGGCCTCCATGTCGTACTGCAGGATGTCTTCACCATCGACCAGGATCTGCCCGCTGGTCGGGTCGATCAAGCGGTTGAAGTGGCGCACCAGGGTCGACTTGCCCGAGCCGGACAGGCCCATGATCACGAAGATTTCGCCGCTGCCGATGGACAGCGACAGGTCGTTGACCCCGACCACGCAGCCAGTCTGCGCCAGCACCTGCTCCTTGCCCTGGTTGTTGCGGATCAACTGCAGGGCCTCATCGGCGCGGTCACCGAAGATCTTGAAGACGTTTTTCACCTCGATCTTGCTGATCGGCTGCGTGCTCATTGGTTCACCTCATGGCGTGGCCGGCCATAGGCCTGGGTAATGCGGTCGATCACCACCGCGAGGATGACGATGGCCAGGCCCGCTTCTAGGCCGCGGCCGACGTTGAGGGTCTGGATGCCGATCAGCACGTCTTCGCCCAGGCCCCTGGCGCCGATCATCGAGGCGATCACCACCATCGACAGGGCCATCATGGTGGTCTGGTTGATGCCGGCCATGATGCTCGGCAGCGCCAGCGGCAGCTGCACGCCGAACAGCTGCTGCCAGCGGTTGGCGCCGAAGGCGTTGATCGCCTCCATCACTTCGCCGTCCACCTGGCGAATCCCCAGATCGGTCAGGCGGATCAGCGGCGGCGCGGCGTAGATCACCGTGGCGAAGATCGCCGGGACCTTGCCCAGGCCGAACAACATCAGCACCGGGATCAGGTACACGAAGCTGGGCATGGTCTGCATGATGTCAAGCAGCGGCATCAGCACCGCGCGCAGGCGATTGCTGCGTGCCGACAGGATGCCCAGCGGGATGCCTATCAGCACCGAGATCAGCGTCGCCACCAGCATCAGCGCCAGGGTCTGCATCAGCTTGTCCCACAGGCCGACCGCGCCAACCAGGAACAGCAAGCCGGTAATCACCAGGGTCGGAAGGATGCGCCGGGTGGCGTGCCAGGCGATCACCGCCACCACGCCGAGCATCAGCCACCACGGCGTGGCGCGCAGCAGGCCTTCGAGGCTGACGATGGCCCACAGCAGGGTGTCGGAGATGTGCCGGAACACATCGCCGTAGTTGGTCACCAGGGCGTCGACCCAGCCGTTGACCCAATCGGCGATGGAGAATGTCAGGTTGTCAGGAAACATAGGTTTCACTCATCAGCTGAGGACGCTCAGAGCGCCGCGTTGATCTTCTTGGCTGCCTCATCGCTGACCCAGGCCTGCCAGACTTCAGGATGTTCCTTGAGGAACAGCTTCGCCAGCTTGGGCGACTCGATCCGATCTTTGGTCATGCGCGCCAGGTTCTGGTTGAGCAGGTCGATCGGCAGGTTGACCTTTTCCAGCACCGCGACCAGTTCAGGCGCCTGTTCGTGGAAGGCTTTCGACAGCCCGACCTTGATCGACACGGTCTTGTCCACACCCGGTTTTTCCTGCAGCTTGACCAGGTCGACCTGGCCCATCAGCGGGGTCGGGGTCCAGTAATAGAAGAGGATCGGCTCGCCGCGCTTGTAGCTCGACAGCACCGCGGCATCCAGCGCCGGGCCGGTGCCAGGGCGGAAGTTGGTGTAGCTGCTCTCCAGTCCGTAGTCCTTGAGCATCTTGCTGTTGTCCAGTTCACAGGTCCAACCGGCCGGGCAGTTGTAGAAACGGCCTTTGCTCGGTTCTTCCTGGTCCTTGAACACGCTGGAATATTGGCCCAGGTCGGCCACGTTCTTGAGGCCTGGCGCCTTGGCTTCGAGCTTGCGCTTGGCATCGCCCTCGATCACATAGCGGGGCACGTACCAGCCCTCCTCCGCGCCCACCACCGGGGCGCCGACGCCGACCACCTTGCCGGCGGCCTCGGCCTTCTTCCAGACCTCGCTGCGGCCGACCCACTCTTCGGCGAACACCTGGATGTCATTGCTGCCCAGGGCGTTTTCCATGGTGATGGAGTTGCCGGGCAGGCTGTCGGTTTCGCAGCCGTAGCCGTTTTTCAGCACGAATTGCATCACGTCGGTCAGCAGCATGCCGCTTTCCCAGTTCAGCCCGGCGAACTTCACCGGCTTGCCAGACTCGCACCAGCCAGCGGCCTGGCTGCTGCCGGCAGCGCCGAGCAGGCCGAGGGCGAACAGCGAGGCAAGCAAGGTCTTGTTGGTTTTCATTGCGTGACGCTCCCAAACTTGAAAATGGAAATCGGCAGCCTTTTAGAAATGGCTGATGGGGCCGCTGTGCGACCCCAAGGTCTGTCAGCCAGTGATCATCGGCAGGTTCAACCCCTGCTCTTTGGCGCAATCGATCGCAATCTGATACCCCGCATCGGCATGACGCATCACCCCGGTAGCCGGATCGTTGGTCAGCACGCGAGCGATACGCTCGGCGGCCTCGTCGGTGCCATCACACACAATGACCATGCCAGAATGCTGCGAGAAGCCCATGCCCACACCGCCACCATGGTGCAGCGAGACCCAGGTCGCGCCGCTGGCGGTGTTCAGCAGAGCGTTGAGCAGCGGCCAGTCGGACACGGCATCCGAGCCGTCCTGCATGGCTTCGGTCTCGCGGTTGGGGCTGGATACCGAGCCGGAATCGAGGTGGTCGCGACCGATCACGATGGGCGCCGACAGCTCACCGCTGCGCACCATTTCATTGAACGCCAGCCCCAGTTTGGCGCGCAGGCCCAGGCCTACCCAGCAGATACGCGCCGGCAGGCCCTGGAAGCTGATGCGCTCGCGGGCCATGTCGAGCCAGCGGTGCAGGTGGGCGTCGTCCGGGATCAGCTCCTTGACCTTGGCGTCGGTCTTGTAGATGTCTTCGGCATCGCCGGACAGCGCCGCCCAGCGGAACGGGCCGATGCCGCGGCAGAATAGAGGTCGGATATAAGCCGGGACGAAGCCTGGGAAATCGAAGGCATTGGTAACGCCCTCTTCCTTGGCCATCTGGCGGATGTTATTGCCGTAGTCGAAGGTCGGCACGCCTTGCTTCTGGAAGTCGAGCATGGCTTGCACGTGCACGGCCATGGACTTTTTCGCGGCCTTGACCACGGCGGCCGGTTCGGTTTGTGCACGGTCGCGGTACTGCTCCCAGGTCCAACCGGCCGGCAGGTAGCCATTGAGTGGGTCGTGGGCGCTGGTCTGGTCGGTGACCATGTCCGGGCGCACGCCACGCTTGACCAGCTCTGGCAGGATCTCGGCGGCATTGCCGTGCAGGGCGATGGAGATAGCCTTGCCTTCTGCGGTGTACTTGGCGATCCGCGCCAGGGCGTCGTCGAGGTCTTTGGCCTGTTCGTCGACGTAGCGGGTGTCGAGGCGGAAATCGATGCGGCTCTGCTGGCATTCGATGTTCAGCGAGCAAGCACCAGCAAGGGTCGCGGCCAGTGGCTGAGCACCGCCCATGCCGCCCAGGCCGGCGGTCAGTACCCATTTGCCCTTGAGGCTGCCGCCGTAGTGCTGGCGACCGGCTTCGACGAAGGTTTCATAGGTGCCCTGGACAATGCCCTGGCTGCCGATGTAGATCCAGCTGCCGGCGGTCATTTGGCCGTACATGGCCAGGCCCTTGGCATCCAATTCGTTGAAGTGCTCCCAATTGGCCCAGTGCGGCACCAGGTTGGAGTTAGCGATCAATACGCGCGGGGCATTGGCGTGGGTCTTGAACACCCCGACCGGCTTGCCCGACTGCACCAGCAGGGTTTCATCGTCGTTCAGCTGGGTCAGGCTCTCGACGATCTTGTCGTAGCAGGCCCAGTTGCGCGCGGCGCGGCCAATGCCGCCATACACCACCAGCTCTTTCGGGTTCTCGGCTACCTGCGGGTCGAGGTTGTTCATCAGCATGCGCAGCGGGGCTTCGGTCAGCCAGCTTTTGGCCGTCAGCTTGTTGCCACGCGGGGCGCGGATCTCGACGTCACGGAATTTGTTGAGTTTGTTGTCAGTCACGAAAGTGCTCCTCGGGTGCGTACAGCGCGAAATGGGGACGGCCTATCCACTTTCGCGCACTTGGCTTTACTTGTACATACAAGCATATGCAATTGAATTGCCAAGTTCTGCTTAAGCGCTGTTTCCAACCATGCGGGGAGCGGAACAGCCCACATGATTCGTGGGCTGCACTGACGAACATAAAATTTTGCAGTGGACTCGAGAACAGGGTGGCAACGAGAGGGCATTGCGCCATCTTGGGGCGTTCGGTAACAGACGGAGGCGTTACCAGGTAACTAGATGTTGCCTTTAGCGGCCCTTTCGCGGGGCAAGCCGGATCGCCGGACCGCCGCTCCCACAGAACCTGAGATCGCTGAATATCCTGTGGGAGCGGGCTTGCCCCGCGAAAGGGCCGGCAGCATCGCTATGAGAGCTGGGTCAGCTCGATGACGCAGCAGCGGCCCATAACGTCTACCTCACACAGTTGATCGTTACCACTGAGCTGCAAACAGTCATACAGCCCTAGCGCCTGCTCCTGGCCATCGATGCTCACCTGCAGCGCTGCCTGGGCACTGAACACAAGCACGCTACTGGCCGCACTGAACAGCCGACTGCCGCCGTTGAACCACTGCAACCGCGCCCGGTAACGCGCAGGTGCGTAGATCAGGTTGAAGTCACGGATCGCCCCGCCCAGCAGCGTGCAGCTCACCTGGCTTTCACCCCTGAATGCGTAGGCATCGAACGGCAACAACGACCGGCTGTGCTCACCGTCCACCGTCAGGCGCATGCCATCGCCCTGCAACACGGTGATGATGCGTTGGTAACCGGAAAAGCTGGAAAAACCGCCGGATGCTTCGATATCGGCAATCGACAGGCGCCAGCCGAAGCCATCCAGTCCATCGCCCGCATCGCGGGTGATTTCTTCGGTGAAACCACCGCCGTTCTTCCACGGCATGCGCGGGTAGTCCTTGGCGCGCAACCCCTGTAGCTGTCTCATTTGCTGAAACGTCCTTCCAGGCGATGGCGGGAACCGGGGTGGATCAACCGCGCCGCGGTCACAGGCTGGCGACCGGACCAGGTGCGGCGACGGATCAGCAGGCAAGGCTCGCCGGGTTCGATCTGCAGCAGCCGGCACTCCTCAGGCTCGGCCAGGATGGCTTCCACCACGTGCTCGCCCTCGGTCAGCGGCGCCACCTGGGACAGGTAGGCGTAAGGCGTCTGCCGGGTGAAGTCTTGCTTGAGATAGTTCGGGGCGATTTGTGCATTGACGTAACGGTCTTCGATCTGCACCGGCACGCCGTTTTCGTAATGCACGATCAGCGAATGGAAGACCCGCTGGCCTTCCCGCATGTCCAGGGCCAGGGCGCGCTCGGAGCCGGCCGCCTCCTCGGCCAGAGTGATCACCTCACAGCGATGCTGGTGGCCACGCGCGGCGATTTCATCGGCGATGTTGTTGACCTCGAACAGCGCTGAGCGAGTCTTGGGCTCGGCGACGAAGGTGCCGACGCCCTGCATGCGCACCAGCAGCCCTTCGGCAGTGAGCTCGCGCAACGCGCGGTTGATGGTCATTCGGCTGAAGCCCAGTTGGCTGACCAGCTCGCTCTCCGACGGCACCCGGTGGTGCGGCGGCCAGCTGCCGTTTTCGATCTGCTGGATGATCATCTGTTTGACCCGGGCGTACAGCGGCGCCGGGCCCTCGCCCATCTGGGTGACCAGCGCGGAGACAGGAGGTGTCGGCACGGCGTTTGATCCTTGTGCTAATGGGGTGAACGGTAGCTTGCCGGAGTTTACCCGGCAGGCAAACGGCTGTATATGTATATACAAGTCGTAAAAATAACAGGAATAGCGCAATGCCCGCCTATTATGCTGAACATGCCCTCCTGCCCACCGGTTGGGCCCGCAATGTCCGCTTCGAAGTGGCTGCGGATGGCCATCTGGCTACCGTGCAAGCGGATGCCAGCGCCGACGGTGCCGAGCGCCTCACCGGGCCGGTGTTGCCGGGCATGCCCAACCTGCACTCACATGCATTCCAACGCGCGATGGCAGGCCTGGCGGAAGTGGCGGGCAACCCCAACGACAGCTTCTGGACCTGGCGTGAGCTGATGTACCGGATGGTCGGCAAGATCACCCCAGAGCAACTGCAGATCATCGCCCGTCAGCTATACATCGAGATGCTCAAGGCTGGCTATACCTCGGTCGCCGAATTCCATTACGTGCACCATGACCCAGCGGGCAAGGCTTACGCCGACCCGGCAGAGCTGTCGCGCCGCATCAGCGCCGCAGCGGCCAGCAGCGGTATTGGCCTGACCCTGCTGCCAGTGCTTTACAGCCACGCTGGCTTCGGCGGCCAGGCGCCTAACGAAGGGCAACGGCGCTTCATCAATTCCACCGAGCAATACCTGCAACTGCAATCGCAATTGGCCCCGGTGCTGGCGGCTCAATCCGCGCAACGCCTGGGTCTGTGCTTCCACTCGCTGCGCGCGGTCACGCCGGGACAGATCAGTGAGGTGCTGGCCGCTGGCAACCCGGAGTGCCCGATCCATATTCATATCGCCGAACAACAGAAGGAAGTCGACGACTGCCTGGCCTGGAGCGCAATGCGCCCTCTGCAGTGGCTGTATGAGCATGTGCCAGTGGATGCACGCTGGTGCCTGGTGCATGCCACCCATGCGCAGCCCGGCGAAGTCGCGGCCATGGCCCGCAGTGGCGCCGTGGCCGGCCTGTGCCTGACCACCGAGGCCAACCTGGGCGACGGGATTTTCCCTGCGGTGGACTACCTGGCCCTGGATGGACGCATGGGTATTGGCTCCGACAGCCATGTGTCACTGAGCGTGGTCGAAGAACTGCGCTGGCTGGAATACGGCCAGCGCCTGCGTGACCAACGGCGTAACCGGTTGTATCGCGAAGACCAGCCAATGGTGGGGCGCACGCTGTATGACGCAGCACTCAGCGGCGGCGCACAAGCGCTAGGACAGCCGATTGGCGAGCTGGCGGTGGGCAAACGTGCCGACTGGCTGGTGCTCGATGGTCAGGATCCCTACATCGCCATGGCCGATGGCGATGCCATCCTCAACCGCTGGCTGTTCGCCGGGGGTGATCGCCAGGTGCGCAATGTGATGGTCAATGGGCAATGGGTGGTGCGCGAAGGGCGGCACGGGCAGGAAGGGGAAAGCGCGCGGGCGTTCCTGGGGGTATTGCGGCAACTGTTGGGTAATAATTGAGGTATGCCCGTGTGGGAGCAACTGTCTTCCACAAAACTTAGAAAGCTGCGCGATCCCTGTGGGAGCGGGCTTGTCCCGCGAACACGGGCGAAGCCCGTGCCATCCACCGCATCGCTTGCTTCGCGGCTAAAGCCGCTCCCACAGGGGTAATACAACAGACTCAGTGCATCTGCACGATCTGCTTGTCCGCCATCCGCCAGATCAACCGGCTGGTGTCATAGCCCTGCTGGCGGGCCTTGGCCAGCAGGCTCTCGCGCTCCCATGCCGGCAATGTCGGCGTGCGCGACAATATCCACAGGTACTTGCGGTCGGGGCTGCCGACGACTGCCGTGCGGTAGCGATCATCCACGTACAAAATCCAGTACTCACCCTTGGTCAAGCCCGGCACCAGGCGGGTGAACCAGTTGTCGAACTCGACCCACAGCCGGTCGGTATGCCCCGGCTGCTGGATGTTGGCATGGCCCTCTGCGCGCAGCCATTCATCACCCATCGTGCGGCAGCGGTTGAGCACGCCGTACGAGCCGTCAGGCTTGAGGTTGTAATGCGCCTCGGACTGCGCGCATTCGCTCTGGTAAGGCATTGGTAAACGCGCCAGCTCATACCACTTGCCCTGATACCGCTTGAGGTCGACGTTGCCGGCGGTCTTGGGCGCCAGCGGGTCGTTGGCCGAGGTGGCGCAGCCACCCAATAGCATCACCAGGCACAACCCCAGCAGCAGGTGCAGACGCGTCATTTGAGGCCCTGCCCTGAATACATCAGCACCTTGTCAGCAGCGTACTGCACGCTGATGAAGCTCTTCTCGTCCCCCCAGGTGCAACTGCTCATGCCCAGCGCGCCAGAGCACTCGGTGGGCGTGCCGAGCAGTTGCTCGACCTCGGCCTTGTTCATACCGGCCTTGAGCTTGGAATAGTTTTCCTGATTGATCTTGCTGCACGCAGTCAGGACGACGCACAGGGACAACAGGGCGAGGGAACGCAACGACATGAAGGGACACTCCTGAAAGGTGGATGCAGGCGAGTGGCCTGCAGTGACCTTCGACGGGAAAATCCCTCCCTGGTTCCCTGGCACCCCCCCTTTCGTTCTACACCGTTGGTCGCCTGGTGCCACGCAAACGATTAATGTTTTCCCGCCCCGCGTCGACACAGCGAGCACGCTGTGACGCATGGTCGCAGCGCCTCCTTCGCCTTGCCTTGTGCAGATCACAAAAAATGACCAAGAACCTGAAGTTCAGCCACAAGATCCTGCTGGCCGCCGCCCTGGTGGTGGCCGTCGCCTTTACCTGTTTCGTGCTGTTCAACGACTATCGCCAGCGCCAGTCCCTGCGCAGCGATACCCAGACCAACCTGCAGGACCTCGGTAGCCTTACCGCCGGCAACATTGGCAACTGGCTCGACAGCCGCATCCAGCTGCTCGACTCGCTGGCCCAACAGATCGCCGTCGACGGCCCTGGCAAAACCAGCCTCGACCGCAGCCTGGCGTTGCCGGTGTATGCCAGCAACTTCCAGCTCACCTATTTCGGCGGCCAGGACGGCAGCATGCAGTCGGTACCGGTCGGCAGCCGCGCCGCCGACTACGACCCGCGCGTACGCGGCTGGTACAAGGCGGCCAGCGCCGCCAACCGGACCATCGTCACCGAGCCCTACATCTCGGCTTCGGCCGGCAAACTGGTGATCACCCTGGCCACCCCCGTGCAGCAGGCGGGCCGGATGATCGGCGTCAGCGGTGTCGACACCGACCTGCAAACCATCAGCAAGCTGATCAATACCCTCGACTTCGATGGCCACGGCCATGCCTTCATCGTCAACGGCCAAGGCAAGATCCTCATCCATCCGAAGGCAGACCTCGCGCTCAAGACCCTGGCCGACGTTTATCCGCTCGACACTCCGCGCATCGGCACGGGTCTGAAGGAGGTCACGCTGGATGGGCGCAAGCAGTTCATCAGCTTCACCCACGTCGACGGCGTGCCTTCGGCTGACTGGTACGTGGCACTGGTGGTCGATCAGGAAGCGGCCTTCGCCATGCTCAGCGAGCTACGCAGCTCGGCCATGGTCGCCACTCTGATCGCCGTGCTGGTGATCATCGCCCTGCTCGGCCTGCTGATCCGCGTGCTGATGGAGCCGCTGCACCTGATGGGCAGGGCCATGCATGACATCGCCGAAGGCGAAGGTGACTTGACCCGGCGCCTGACCATCCACGCCCAGGACGAATTCGGCAGCCTTGGCCAGTCGTTCAACCGCTTCGTCGAACGCATTCACGAGTCGATTCGTGAAGTGGCTTCGGCCACCGGCCAGGTCAACGCGGTGGCGACGCAAGTGGTCAGCGCCTCGAATGCTTCGATCCAGAACGCCGATCAGCAGTCCAGCCGCACCAGCAGCGTGGCCGCGGCCATCAACCAACTCGGCGCCGCCGCGCAGGAAATCGCCCAGAACGCGGCCCTGGCGTCGCAGCATTCAAGCGATGCACGGGGGCTGGCCGAGGAGGGCCAACAGGTCGTCGGGCGCACCATCGACGTGATGAACCAACTGTCGGCGCGCATCAGTGACTCGTGCGGCAACATCGAAACGCTCAATGCCCACACTGCCAACATCGGCCAGATTCTCGACGTGATCAGCGGCATTTCACAGCAAACCAACCTGCTGGCGCTCAACGCCGCGATCGAGGCCGCCCGCGCCGGTGAAGCCGGCCGTGGCTTTGCCGTGGTCGCCGATGAAGTGCGCAACCTGGCCCACCGTACCCAGGAGTCGGCGCAGCAGGTGCAACGCCTGATCGAAGAGCTGCAGGCCGGCGCGCAGATGGCCGTCAGCACCATGAACCAGAGCCGTGAGCACAGCGACCACAGCGTGGGCATCGCCAACCAGGCGGGTGAGCGCCTGGGCAGTGTGACCCAGCGCATTGGCGAGATCGATGGCATGAACCAGTCGGTCGCGACCGCTACCGAAGAGCAGACGGCCGTGGTCGAGTCGATCAATGTCGACATCACCGAGATCAATACGTTGAATCAGGAAGGGGTGCAGAACCTGCAGAGCACCTTGCGTGCCTGCACCGACCTGGAACGTCAGGTCGAGCGGTTGAAGCATCTGGTGGGCAGTTTCAGAATCTGAGTTCGGTGGTGCCTGCTTCGCGGGGCAAGCCCGCTCCCACAAAGTTGGCGCAGTCTCTGTGGGAGCGGGCCTGCCCCGCGAAGAAGCCAGTACAGGCGAACTAGAACCTGGACCCAGGCTCCAGCAAAAAGTCCATCTCTTCGCTGGTACTCGGCCGCTCCAGCATCAGGTTGCGATGCGGGAAGCGCCCAAACCGGGCAATCACCCGCTGGTGCTGCTCGGCGTAGTCGAGGAACCCCTCGAACAAGCGCCGATGGGCCTCGGGCTGCTCATCGAGCAGCACCTGGTAGCGCTCGACGCTCAGGTTCTGCCAGTCCAACACCTCGGCATGCTCCAGCACCAGCAAGACGAACACCCGCTGGATCGGCAACAGCTGGTAATCCCAGCCCTTCTGCAGACCCTGCATCGCCACCACCTGGGCACGTCGGTCACCTTCGAAGGCGCGTGGCGTGTCGCGGTAGATCATGCGCGGCAGCTGGTCCAGCAGGATCAGCAGGCCCAGCCAGCCCTGCGGGCTCTGCTGCCACTCGTCGAGCCCGCCCGCCAGGGCTTGCTCGACCAGGTCGCCGAACAGCACCTGGGCGTCGGCATCGTAATGCTTGCCGAACCACAGCGTGCTCTTCTCGTCAGCCACGGCCTGGGCATTGGCGCCCCAACCGAACCACCACTCCAGCAACGGCTGCCAAGGTGCGAGCATGACTTACTCCTTGTGATAGGCGGTGACGCGCTCGACCTCTTCCTTCGAGCCGAGAATCACCGACACGCGCTGGTGCAGGCTCTCCGGCTTGATGTCGAGGATTCGCTCGTAACCATTGGTAGAGGCGCCGCCGGCCTGTTCGATGATGAACGACATCGGGTTGGCTTCGTACATCAGGCGCAGCTTGCCTGGCTTGCTTGGCTCGCGGGCATCGCGCGGGTACATGAACAGACCGCCACGGGTCAGGATGCGGTGTACGTCGGCCACCATCGAGGCGATCCAACGCATGTTGTAGTTCTTCTTCAGCGGCCCGGTCTCGCCGGCCAGCAGTTCACCCACGTAGCGCTGCACCGGGGCTTCCCAGTGACGCTGGTTGGACATGTTGATGGCGAATTCGGCGGTGGTTGCCGGTACCTGGATGTTCTCGTGGGTCAGGACGAAACTGCCCAGTTCGCGGTCCAGGGTGAAACCCTTGACGCCATTGCCCAGGGTCAGGATCAGCATGGTCTGCGGGCCATAGATGGCGTAACCGGCGGCGACCTGCTCGGTACCTGGCTGCAGGAAGGCCTCTTCGTTGAGGCTTTCGTTCTGGCTCAGGTACTGGTTAGGGCAACGCAGTACCGAGAAGATGGTGCCGACCGAGACGTTGACGTCGATGTTCGACGAGCCGTCCAGTGGGTCGAAGACCAACAGGTAAGCGCCTTTCGGGTATTTGCCTGGGATCTGGTAGGCGTTGTCCATTTCTTCGGAGGCCATGCCGGCCAGGTGGCCGCCCCACTCGTTGGCTTCGAGCAGAATGTCGTTGGAGATCACGTCCAGCTTCTTCTGTACTTCGCCCTGCACGTTTTCAGTGCCCATGCTGCCCAGCACGCCGCCGAGGGCGCCTTTGGACACGTGGTGGCTGATTTCCTTGCACGCACGCGCCACCACTTCGATCAGGAAGCGCAGATCGGCAGGAGTATTGTTGCTGCGGGTCTGCTCAATCAGATAGCGACTCAGGGTAACGCGGGACATGTATGGCTCCGGACGGATTGGGGGAGAAAACCCCCGCAGTTTACAGGGAGAGTTGAATGCTAGCGAGTAAAGAGACTCGCCTGGGCAGTCAGACGGCACATTAGGTCGGTAGTTCAGCCTCGGCCAGGCCGGCTGTCGAGTGGGGCTGCTGCGCAGCCCATTCGCGGGGCAAGCCCGCACCCACAGGTTTTGTGCAGCCTTCGAGGCAACGGAAATCCTGTGGGAGCGGGCTTGCCCCGCGAATGGGCCGCACAGCGGCCCCAGTGCTCAATCCAGCGCCTTCCATATGTCGGTGGCGTACTCGCGAATGGTCCGATCCGAAGAGAACCAGCCCATCCGCGCCGTATTCAGCACCGCCATCCGCCACCATTCCTGCGGCGTGTGCCACAGTTCCTCGACACGCCGCTGGGCATCCCAGTAGGCATCGAAATCGGCACAGACCAGGAAACGGTCATAGGCCACCAGCCCGTCGATCAACCCGGCATAACGCCCAGGGTCATCCGGCGAGAACACACCGCTGCGTATCGCCTGCAACACATCGCTCAAACGGTTGGAGGCCGCGATCGCGGCGCTGGCACCAAAATCACCGGCCCGCTTGCGCGCCTCGACCTGCTGCGCGGTCAGGCCGAAGATGAACATGTTGTCGGCACCCACCTGTTCGCACATCTCGACGTTTGCACCGTCGAGGGTGCCGATGGTCAACGCGCCATTGAGGCCGAATTTCATGTTGCTGGTACCCGAGGCCTCGTAGCCGGCCGTGGAGATCTGCTCCGACAGGTCCGCCGCCGGGATGATGCTCTCGGCCAGGCTGACGTTGTAGTTGGGCAGGAACACCACTTTGAGCAAGCCACGCACGGTGGGGTCGTTGTTGACCACTCGGGCGATGTCGTTGGCCAGTTTGATGATCAACTTGGCCTGGTGGTAACTGGCGGCGGCCTTGCCAGCGAAGATCTTCACCCGTGGCACCCAGTTGGTGCCAGGGTCGTTGCGGATGGCCTGGTACAGGGCTACGGTGTGCAGCAGGTTGAGCAGCTGGCGCTTGTATTCGTGGATGCGCTTGACCTGCACATCGAACAGCGCCTCGGGGTTGACCGTGACCCCCACGCGGTCCTGAATGATGCTGGCCAGCGCGCGCTTGCTGTGCAGGCGCTGCGCAGCGAACTGCTTGCGAAAACCGCCCTTGTCGGCGAACGGTACCAAGTTGGCCAGGCGCCCTTCGGGGTCATCCAGCAGCTCCGGGCCCAGGGCCTCGACCAGCATCGCGGTCAGTTGCGGGTTGGACTGGTATAGCCAGCGGCGGAAGGTGATGCCGTTGGTCTTGTTGTTGATCCGCTGTGGGTAGAGCTTGTGCAGCTCGGCGAACACCGTGCTCTTCATCAGTTTGCTGTGTAGCGCCGACACCCCGTTGACGCTGTGCGAGCCAAGGAACGCCAGGTTGCCCATGCGCACCCGGCGGCCGTTGTCCTCTTCGATCAGCGACACCGCGCGCAACACGTCGAAGTCATGCAAGCCCTTCGCGCGCAGGGCGTCGATATGGAAGGCATTGATCAGGTAAATGATCTGCATGTGCCGCGGCAACATGCGCTCCATCAGCGCCACTGGCCAGGTTTCCAAGGCTTCGGGCAGCAGGGTGTGGTTGGTGTAGGCCAAGGTTCCGACGGTCAGCTCCCATGCCTTTTCCCAGGGTATTTCATGCTGGTCGACCAGCAGCCGCATCAGCTCCGCCACGGCAATCGACGGGTGCGTGTCGTTGAGCTGGATCGCTGCGGCATCGGGCAGGTTGAGCAAGTCCTTGTGCATGTTCAGGTGGCGCCGCAGCAGGTCCTGCAGCGATGCCGAGACGAAGAAGTACTCCTGGCGCAGGCGCAGTTCCTGGCCAGCCTCGGTACTGTCAGCCGGGTAGAGTACCCGCGAGATGCTTTCGGCGCGTGCCACTTCGGCCACGGCACCCAGGTGGTCGCCGGCGTTGAAGCGCTCCAGGTGCAAATCTTCCAGCGCCCGGGCACGCCACAGACGCAAGGTGTTGACGCTGGCCCCGCGCCAGCCGACCACCGGCGTGTCATACGCCACCGCCCGCACCGTTTCACCCGGTGTCCAGACCTGACGCTGCTGGCCGTGGCCATTGCTCAGCGTTTCGACGCTGCCGCCGAAGCTGATCGGATAGATCACCTCGGCGCGCTCGAACTCCCAAGGGTTGCCGAAATCCAGCCAGTTCTCGGTCTGCTCTTGCTGCCAGCCATCGACCATGGCCTGGCGGAACAGCCCATGCTCATAGCGGATACCGTAGCCGTGGGCGGCGATACCCAAGGTCGACATGCTCTCCATGAAACAGGCTGCCAACCGGCCAAGGCCGCCATTGCCCAGCGCCGCGTCCGGTTCCAGCAAACGGATCCGCTCGATGTCCACGTCCAGCCCTTGCAGCGCATCGCGGGCAATATCCAGCAAGCCCAAGTTGCTCAGGCTGTCGTAGAGCAGGCGGCCGATGAGAAATTCCAGGGAGAGGTAGTAGACGCGTTTCTGACTGCGCCGGTAGGCCCGACGGGTGTGATCCATCCAGTGATCGACCATATGATCGCGGGCGGCCAGGGCAATGGCCTCGAACCAGTCATGGTCGAAGGCGTGCTCCGGGTCCTTGCCGACCGCGTAGGTCAGCTTGTCCAGTACCGCGGCGCGAAAATCGGCCACCTCGGCATCACGTGCTTTTGGTTCCTGGGACATGCGGCATCCTCGGGCAAATTGACGAAAGCGCAGGGAGATTGATGAGACTAGACCCTTCGACAGGGAGTGGCAGCCTGTGTTCGCAGATTTCATGCCCACATGGCCAATCCGGCAAAAGGTTGTTCACAAATTGAACAACTCCGGTATCATCGCGCGCCCCAAGACCGTGATCCACCACCTATAACGATGAAAACGACCCTGATTGCCGCGGCCGAAGTCGACCGCCTGGAAACCTGGCAGCGCTACGCCAGCCATATGTGCGGGGGCTGCCATTCGACCTGCTGCACGCTGCCCGTGGAAGTGAAGATCAAAGACCTGATCCGCATCGGCGTGGTGGACGAGTTCGAAAAGGACGAGCCGCCGAAGAACGTGGCCAAGCGCCTGCAGAAGGAAGGCATCATCGAACGCTTCAACCAGAAGTCGGGGATCTTCACCCTGACCCGGATGAGCAACGATGACTGCATGTACCTGGATCGTAAGAGCCGGCTGTGCACCATTTATGACAAGCGCCCGGATACCTGCCGCAATCACCCGAAGATCGGGCCGCGGCCGGGGTATTGTGCTTATAAGCCCAAGGCAGTCACGCGCTGACAGCCTGTAAGGGCCTCTTCGCGGGCAAGCCCGCTCCCACAGGGGCCCCGCAGAGCCAAAGGCCTGTTGCGAACCTGTGGGAGCGGGCTTGCCCGCGGTACAAACCGAAGACATCGTTTACATTTCAAACCGGGGACATTGTTTACAGGCTAATACGCATGATCAGGAGGTATTTGATCATGCCCTGGAAC